>JAZOUT010000016.1:0-63865 GCA_045658305.1 Candidatus Aphodosoma sp.
AATGTGCAATACACAATTGAGGGATATGTATTTTTTGTGGGCGTTGACGGATTCGAACCGCCGACCCTCTGCTTGTAAGGCAGATGCTCTGAACCAGCTGAGCTAAACGCCCTTTTCCTTCTCAGAAAAGCGATGCAAAGTTACAACTTTTTTTTGAATTGACAAAATTTTACAACCAAAAAAATTATAAAATTTCAGCAACAGTAAAATTACTACCTCCAACAAAAATTAAATCCCCATCCAAATAATCTATTTTCGCCTGCTCAAATGCCTGTTTTATAGTAGGATAAACACCGCCTTGCAATCCATACTCCAACGCCTGTCTTTGCAATTCAACCTCATTAAGTGCACGTGGCATTTGCGCCTTTGTAAAGTAATAAATAGCATTTTTAGGTAGCAAAGATAGCACTTTATCTATCTTTTTATCGCTTACCATACCTATAATTATTCGCAAATTAGCATATTTTTCATGCAAAAGTTGCTCTACTACAAATTGTATTCCTGCCTCATTATGCCCCGTATCACATATTACACGAGGGTTTTCAGAAAATAATTGCCAACGCCCCATAATACCCGTAAGATGACAAACATTTGCAAAACCATCAACAACCGCCTCTTCTGATATATTAAATTTACCACAATTACACAATTCTCGTATAGCCGTAAGCACCGTACGTCGATTTTTGTCTTGATAATAGCCCTTCATTTCACAATCAGGCAATTCGACATCAACCATTTCATCTGAAGCAAAATATAAAGGTGCTCCAACCTCTGCCGCTTTATCAATAAATACTTGAGCAACTTCCGACTGACGCTCCCCTATCACAACAGGAATACCTGCCTTAATAATACCTGCTTTTTCTCGCGCTATTTCAGGTAAAGTTGCTCCAAGTAAATCTGTATGATCAATACTAATATTAGTAATTATACTAATTTCAGGTGTTATAATATTCGTACAATCAAGACGTCCTCCAAGACCAACCTCAACAACAGCCACATCAACACCTTGCTCAGCAAAATAACGAAATGCCATTGCAGTAGTAATCTCAAAAAAAGAAGGATGAAGCTCTGCTATTAATGGCTTAGCCAATTCAACAAACTCACACACAGCCTCCTCACTAATCATTTCTCCATTAATACGAATACGCTCTCTAAAATCTTTCAAATGAGGCGATGTATAAAGCCCTACTTTATAACCAGATTTTTGCAACACTGCCGCCATAAGATGCGAACAACTCCCCTTTCCATTAGTACCTGCGACATGAATAGTACAAAACTTCCTATGTGGATATTGAAATATACGATCCAATTCATGCGTAGTTTCAAGTCCTGTCTTATACGCCTGCTTACCTACATTCTGAAACATAGGTGCCTGATTATAAAGAATTTCAATAGCGTCACTGTAATTCATAATTCACAATTTATAATTCACAATTAAAGAAAAATAAAATTTCCCAAAAATTAGAATGCAAAAGTAATTATTTTTTTGTAATTTTACAAGCGAAAATAACTATTAAAATCAAAATACTATGGGAGCAAAGAAAAATTTTATCTTGGACACCAATGTGGTACTTCATGATTTCAAGGCAATCTACAACTTCGAAGAAAACGACATCTATTTACCAATGGTAGTTCTCGAAGAGTTAGATAAATTCAAAAAAGGCAATGACCAAATCAATTTCAATGCACGCCAATTTGCACGCGAATTAGACGAGGTAGTTGAAAATAAAGACTTTGTAACCAAAGGAGCATCGCTTGGCGAGGGCAAAGGACGTCTTTACATCCTACCAAAAAATGAGTGGCCAGAAGAGTTAAACATGACATTCTCAGAACGTACGCCCGACCACTACATATTAGGTGCAACAATTGCAATAGGCAAAAAACATCCCAAACAAAAAGCCATTCTTGTTACCAAAGACGTAAACTTGAGAATGAAAGCTCGCGCTATTGGCTGCCTTGCCGAAGATTATATTACCGACAAAGTAGCAAGCATCGACATGTTCGAGAAAGACTACGAAACATTCGAAAACATCGAACCCGAATTAATTGACAAATTATATACCGAAAAAAACGGACTTGATACAGACAATTTCCATTTCCAACACGATATTACAGCCAATGAATGCTTTGTATTAAAAAGCAACCGAGCAAGCATCTTAGCCCGACACGTAGCAAGCGAAGGCGTAATACGCCGAGTAAACAAATCACGCAATTTTGGCATTGAGCCTCGCAACGCCGAACAAGCATTTGCAATGGACATATTGCTCGACCCAGAAATACAATTAATTGCATTAACAGGACGCGCAGGCACAGGCAAAACCCTATTAGCCTTAGCTGCAGCCCTCACACAACACGAAGACTATGAGCAAATTATGCTAGCACGTCCAATCGTAGCCATGTCTAACAAAGACCTAGGAGCATTACCTGGAGATGCACAAGAAAAAGTAGCCCCATACATGCAACCTCTGTTCGACAACTTAAATGTAATAAAACATGCACTATCATACACAGGCAAAGAAGTTCACGAAATTGACGTAATGCAACAAAACGGACAGCTCATAATTGAAGCATTAGCCTATATTCGTGGTCGAAGCCTAAGCAATACCTACTTCATAATAGACGAAGCACAAAACCTCACTCCTCACGAAATCAAAACCATAATCACACGCGCCGGCGAAGGCACAAAAATCATATTTACTGGCGACATACACCAAATCGACCAACCCTATCTCGACATGCAATCAAACGGATTAGTCTACATGATCGACAAAATGAAAGGACAAGACATCTTCGCCCACGTAAATCTGGTCAAAGGCGAACGTAGCGAACTATCCGAACTCGCAAGCAAACTATTATAAAACAATATATTACCAAATACCACAAAGGCAGTATCAAACCAATTTTGGCACTGCCTTTTTCCATTCCCCTCTACCATAAACCCTAAAAATCCAACCAACCCAAAAACCATACACCCAATACCCTCCCCCGTCCAGAAAACAAACCCACAAACAAATAAGGCTTATCCTCACTCCCCATTCCCCATTCCTCATTCCGGTTCTTCTTCAACTTAGTTGAAATTATAAAACAAAGTCCCAGAGGGACGAAATAACACAGGCAGAGGTGTAAACCCCTGATAAAAGATCCCCACAAGTAAAAAAGCGCCGTAGGTGCGACAGAAATTATATTTATTTTAACGCAGTTTAATATATAATGTCCTCAAAGAGAACATTACATGTAAATTTTGTGTAATATTTTTCAACTAAACTGATGAAGAACCCTAACTCCTCCTATACTACAACACACTATAAACATACTATAAATATAATATAAATATACTATAAACATAGGATAAATATATTATAAATATACCATAAACTTATGAGCGCATAACCCACACCCACCACTCAACATAAAAAATTCCGCACATTCCGGGCATTCCGGAAATTCAGGGATTTCCGCAAACAAAAATTCATATTATCACCAAAAACCCCATTTTCCCACCTCAAAATTTTGCACAATCAAAAATAATCCTTACCTTTGCATTGCTTATTCCACGTCGGGGCAGTCTGCTCTGTTGGGTGGGATTAGCAGACATATTATTTATAGGCGTTTATCGACGCTTTGTTCCGATGATTCAAAATCTCGCAAATTTTAAATTCAGATAAGAACTTAGCAACGTTAGATGTCCTATGGGTGTATTATATCAATACCCTTTGCGAGGTGCAACTCATGTTGTATCTCCGTTTTGGGTATAATAATATATCGACGTGGGCTTCGCGTTGTTGTTCTAATTTGTTGGGCAATGCGAAGGCCTCAGAATGTGGAACAACAACTGTCGGAATCCATATACATAAACTGATTTGATATTAATAACTAAAAAATACAAAGCCATGAAAACAAGAATTTCCACTTTAATCATATCGTTGTTTATCCCAACAATAGTATTCTCTACTGTCATAATCAAAGGCATTTATTACGAACTTAATTCCTCTGATAAAACTGCAGAAATAACTTCTTGTTATAATATCTATAATAGTAACAATAAATATTCAGGAGACATCACAATTCCATCAACTATTTCACATGATGGTACTACTTACAATGTTACTTCTATTGGAATTAGAGCATTTCGAGATTGTTCTTCCTTGACCTCAATCACTATTCCCAATAGTATTACTTATATTAAAGAATATGCATTTGAAAATTGTTCTTCCTTAACCTCAATCTCAATTCCTAATAGTGTTACTTCTATTGAAAATGGGGCATTCTCATACTGTTCATCCTTAACCTCAATCACTATCCCTAATAGTGTTATTTATATTGGAGCAGGTGCATTTTCTGGTACATTGTGGTTAGATAAACAACCAGATGGATGTATTTATATTAATAATATGTTATATACATATAAAGGAGAGATGCCAAAAAATACACATATTGATGTAAAAGAAAGTACAACTAAGATATGTGATTGTGCATTTTCTGGATGTTCATCCTTAATTTCAATCGATATCCCTAATAGCGTTACTTCTATTGGAGAGAGTGCATTTTATAGATGTTCTTCTTTGATTTCAATCGATATCCCTAATGGTGTTACTTTTATTGGAGAGCATGCATTTTATGACTGTTCATCCTTGACTTCAGTAAATATTCCAAATAGTGTTACATCTATTGGATATGATGCATTTTCAGGTTGCTCATCGTTAAATGAAATCATATTTAATATAGATGATTTAGAAGAATACATTAATAGTGGAATTAATAAATTATGCTATAATCGTACGAGCTCAAATACTCAAAGAAAACTATACCAAAATGGTAAAGAAATAACTAAATTAGTAATACCAAATACAATCGACAAAATCCCAGAATATACATTTAATAACTGTTCATCATTAACCTCAATAACTATTGGTAATCGCGTTACTTATATTGGAGGTTATGCATTTTATAACTGTTCATCATTAACAAAACTGATAATTAAAGCAACAACTCCTCCAATATTAGAATACGACATATCATATAGTATAAAAACATATAACTCATTTACTGGACTCTCAAAATATATACAAGTAGAAGTACCATGTAAGGCTTTATCAGCATATCGAGCTGCTGAAGGTTGGAATTTTGTTAATTATACTGAGTTTTCTTTTATTTTAAACATTGATGTAAATGATGCAACTATGGGATTTGCAACTGTAACTAAACGAAACACATGCGATGATGATGTGGCACAAGTGCAAGCGCAAGCTTTGGCTGGCTATAAATTCGTACGTTGGAGTGATGGTAGCACCGAAAATCCACATATTGTGCTTGTAACTGAAGATATGACACTTACTGCTGAATTTGCACCAGAAGGAGAAGAAGATAAACCAGAGGGCGAAAAACACAATAATTTCATAGTAGAATCGGCTGATGCTACCCAAGGGTCGGTGATAATTACTATCACAGCTCAGCCTATCGAAGGTTTTGAGTTCTCGCATTGGTCGGATGGTAGCACAGAAAATCCACGCAACGTGACTCTTGATAAAGATGTGGAATTATATGCTCACTTCCAAATAAAAGGCACAGGTTTAGAAAATTCAGTAATTTCATCGGCAAATGTATATAGCGCAAATGGAAGATTGCATGTAGAAGGCGCAGAAACAGATTATTATGTGCTTGACATGGCAGGTAAATTGATTTATTCGGGTCGTGACACTCAAATACAATTACCTCGTGGAGTATATGTAGTTAGCGTTAACGGAGAAGTGCAAAAAGTTGTTTTATAATAAATATTCAAAACCTCAATAATCAACCTCGGCAAAACAAAACTTTGCCGAGTTTTTTTTGATAAACAACCGCAGTTCAAAACATCAAATCCACCAACAAAAACAAAACGCTGCCATACAAAAATCTATACTATTCATACCATCCTTGAAAAATAAAATAACATCAGTTCGATATAAGAATTCCATGCATTCCGTGAGAGAAAATAATCTCCGTGAGAAAAGATCATGTTCTCTTGTCTTCATGTCTAAAAACAACAATTGCCGCAAGGCAAAAATCTGTGCAAATCCGTAGAGCGCATTTGACGCAGTCAAAGAGCGAATCGAAAAAAAAGAAAAAAATGAATCCGTGTTATCTGTGCAATCTGTGGGAGAAAAAGACGTTTGAGGGAGAATAAAGGAGTGTAATTTGTGTAATTTGTGGGAGAAAAATTATATCGAACCCACGTTAAAAATAAAAAAATATAACCTAAAAAACACTTGCTAATCTCAATAATTTTTTGTAACTTTGCAAAGTTTTTTGAGAATATAAATATATAATTGTAAACTTTATGAATGTAGTTACAAAAACCATCACACTCGGTGATGGCCGTACCATTACCCTCGAGACAGGCAAACTCGCTAAACAAGCCGATGGTGCCGTAATGCTCACAATGGGTAAAACAATGTTGCTTGCTACAGTATGTAGCGCAAAAGATGCTGTTCCTGGCACTGATTTCATGCCACTTTCTGTGGACTACAAAGAAAAATTCGCTTCTAATGGCCGTTTCCCAGGCGGTTTCACTCGTCGCGAAGGCCGCTCAAGCGACTACGAAATCCTCGTTTCTCGCCTCGTTGACCGCGCTCTCCGTCCACTCTTCCCAGACGACTATCATGCCGAAACTTTCGTTAACGTAACTCTATACTCTGCAGATGGCATCGACATGCCTGACGCACTCGCAGGTCTTGCAGCATCTGCTGCTCTTGCAGTATCTGACGTTCCTTTCAACGGTCCTATCTCTGAAGTTCGCGTAGCTCGCATCGATGGCAAATATATCATTAACCCAACTTTCGCCGAACTCGAAAAAGCAGATATGGACATCATGGTAGCTGCTACTATCGACAATATCATGATGGTAGAAGGCGAAATGAAAGAAGTTTCTGAAGCCGACCTCCTCGAAGGTCTCAAAGTAGCTCACGAAGCTATCAAAGTTCACTGCCAAGCTCAGCTCGAACTCATGGAAGCTGCTGGCAAAACTGTTAAACGCGTTTACTGCCACGAAGAAAACGACGAAGATCTCCGTCGCGACGTACGCGAAAAAACTTATGCAAAAGCATACGCCGTAGCAACTTCATGCAACGACGACAAACACTCTCGCGCTGAAAACTTCGCTGCTGTTCTCGAAGAATACAAAGCAAACTTCTCTGAAGAAGAACTCGAAGAAAAAGGCGCACTCATCGCTCGCTACTACCACGACGTAGAAAAAGAAGCAATGCGTCGCTCTATCCTCGACGAAGGCAAACGCCTCGATGGTCGTAAAACAACTGAAATCCGCCCAATCTGGTCAGAAGTAGGTTACCTCCCAGGCCCTCACGGCTCAGCAATCTTCACTCGTGGTGAAACTCAATCTTTGAGTACAGTTACTCTCGGTACTAAAATGGATGAAAAAATCATTGACGAAGCTCTTATCGTAGGTCGCGACCGCTTCATCCTCCACTACAACTTCCCTCCATTCTCTACAGGCGAAGCTCGCGCTTCTCGTGGTATCGGCCGTCGCGAAATCGGTCATGGTAACCTCGCTTATCGCGCTCTTAAACCTATGATTCCTACTGACTACCCTTATGTAGTACGCGTAGTATCAGATATCCTCGAATCTAACGGTTCATCTTCTATGGCAACTGTATGTGCAGGATGCCTCGCTCTTATGGATGCTGGTGTACCTATCCACAAACCTGTAACAGGTATCGCAATGGGTCTTATCTCTGAAAACAAAGGTACTAACTACGCTGTTCTCAGCGACATCCTTGGCGACGAAGACCACCTCGGCGATATGGACTTCAAAGTAACAGGTACTCGCGATGGTATCACTGCAACACAAATGGACATCAAAGTCGATGGCCTTAGCTACGAAATCCTCGAAAAAGCTCTTCAACAAGCTCGCGACGGACGTATGCACATCCTCGACAAAATCCAAGAAACTCTTGCTGAGCCACGCCCAGACCTCAAACCACATGCTCCTCGCATCGTAACAATGATGATACCTAAAGAACTCATCGGTGCTGTTATTGGCCCTGGCGGTAAAATTATCCAAGGCATCCAAGCAGAATCAGGTACTGTCGTTACTATCGAAGAAGTTGAAGAAGGTGGCCGCGTAGAAATCGCAGGTACTAACAAAGCTCAAATCGACTCTGCAATAGCTCAAATCAAAGCTATCGTAGCAATCCCAGAAGTAGGCGAAACTTACACATCTAAAGTTAAATCTATTATGGCTTACGGTTGCTTCGTAGAGTTCATGCCTGGCAAAGAAGGTCTTCTCCACATCTCTGAAATCGACTGGCGTCGTTTCGAAACAATGGAAGAAACAGGCATCAAAGAAGGCGATAAAATCGACGTTAAACTCCTCGAAATCGACCCTAAAACAGGTAAATTCAAACTCTCAGCAAAAGTATTAAAAGAAAAACCTGAAGGCTATACAGAGCCAGAACGTCGTCCTCGTCCTGAGCGTCCAGAACGTAGCGAACGTCGCCCACGCCCTGAACGTCCAGAACGTGGTGAACGCCGTCCTCGTCCAGAGAACAATGAACGCCCAGCAGAACAACCTGCAGCACCACAAAACAACGAAACAATCGAATTCTAATTCATAAACAAAAGGTGGTGTCATCCCCGACACCACCTTTCTTTATATCATCACTACCCCAAAAAACTAACAACTAGTAACTAATAACTAGTAACTAAAAAAATGCTCCCATAGTTTAATGGATAGAATGAAGGATTCCGGTTCCTTTGGTTGCAGTTCGATTCTGCATGGGAGTACAAAAAAAGCTGATTAACAATGTTAATCAGCTTTTTTTATACACAAGTTTCAACTTTATTTTACAAGTTTAACTTTATAAGCTTGATATACTTTATAACTATCGCACTCATTAATTTTAGAAGGTTTATTTCCAACCCAAACAACAATTGTAACATCCTCTGGTTTGAATGTACTTTTCAAAACCTTTGAAGATGTAAATTCAAATGTATTCTCTCCACCAACCAATTGTCCTAAAATAGAAACTAAACCATCACGACAAACATGATTATGCATATATTTACCAGCTACACCAGCTTGTGAGCCTTCAAGATTATCTTCCAACAAAGCAATACCAACAGCCAATCTTTCACGATTAGGCACCTCTGCTAAAATATCACCTCTTACAGTTACAGACAAATTACGTGTTTCTGCATCGTATGTGTGTTGTACATCAAGAACAATAGGTGACATTTCTGATTGCATCAAACGAAAATAATCAGCAAGTAAACCACGAGAAGCTACTTCATTAACAGAAAAAATAGGACCTCCTGGTGTTCCTGATGTTGTTACACCTACAGACAAAAGATTTGTGCGGTTAATCATCAAACCTGGAGCATAAGACATCTGTGTATTATAGAAAAGACTTGCAATTGTATCACTTTGATTAGATGTATATTTACCTGCATTATAACCAGCATGGTGTGCCATCCAAATGAATTTATCTTCACCTGCTTCTTTCATTGCCTTTTCAATATAATCATGACCTGCAGGACAGTTTGAACACATATCACCAGTTGTATTTTCCAAAAGAACAACTCTTTCTACAAAATTTTGAGCAACAATAGTTTGCATCTTAACTACATTATCATCAACATTATCATCCAACTCAACTCCATTTACATTCTCTACTGCATATTCCAAGTCAAAAGTACCTGCTTTTGATATTTTAACATCATTAACAAAGAAAATATATTTCTCGCCACGATTAAGTGCTTTTTCCAAAACAATATTTTGACGAGAGAACTCATCTTTACCTGATTTCACTACAATATCAAAAGAATTCAATGGATTAAGAGCTTTATTCTCTACAGAAGCAACAAATGTATAGCCTACATTAGGTTTCACATACTTAGCAGTTTGCAAAGCAACTAATGCAGCATCATTTTGAGGCATATTTTCCCCTGAAATCACACACTTAATTGCCATATTACCCATTTCTGTATGAGTAATCCATCTTTTACCATCGAGAATATAACAACCATCTTTTACAGGTGCTTGCGAACCATCACATCCGATAATAAGACCATTTGCTTGGATAGTATAACCCAAGTATAAATCTCCTGTTTGTGAAGTAATCTTGAAATAAGGAGATAATAGCATTTCATTCCAAGCTTTCAACTTAATATCACCTTTGAAATCTTGACTCCAAAGATCTTCACCATTCAAATCATCACGAATCCAAAATTTCAAGTCTGAATATTGTGATGAAAGACCTTTACCATCTTCACCATGCAAGCCTACCGACATCTTTATTATACGATTCAAAGCAAAAGCAGATAATTGAGTATCGGTCAATTTAATTGCTGCAGATTGACTATATACTGTTTCTGAATAATCTTGACCAAGAGCAGTCAAAATAGTATCTTCACAATATTGCATTACAAATTGCACAGAAGTATCCAACTCCGAATCAGGTTTATCATCTATTGTTGGTGTAGGATTACCTGGCGTACAAGCTACCATTGCACCCAAAACAAAAGATAATACCAAAAATAGGTTTTTCAAATTAAATTTCATAATTAAAAGTGTTTTTTATAAAAATTATTGAGCAGGAACTGCTTCTTTATCATAAACAAAGTTCAAAGTAAATTCGATTGATTCATTACCATTAGATACAGTAAATACACCTGGACAATTTGCAGATTCTTGATCACTTACACGTAGGTGCATAGCCAAATCTTGTTCTGCATTAGCATCAATCTCACCAACTTCCCACAATTGTTCTTTTTCTCCATTGCCCATCATACACAATGTTACACAAAAAGATGGAACATATTTTGCATAATCATAATTACGTACTTCTTTTACTGTAAATGTAGTAGCTGAGCCATTATTTTTCAAATTAACATGAGCTACGATTTCGCCCCATTCATAATGATCCATTGTTACATCAATAACATCACCATTTGCGATTTCTTGATCGCCATAAGTCAATGTGAAAGATGCTTTTGGATCTTGTGGTTGACAAGAAAAAAGTGCTACGGCAACAAATGCCATCAAAAAGAATTTTAAAGTTTTCATATTTTCTAAATTTGTTTTTAGTTGGCTCAAATTAAGCCAATGGTTAATAATTATTTTATTTCTTCATTTAAAAATTAGTGCCCTGCACCTGTGCCAAGTGCAATTTCTGCTGCTTGAACAACCTCTTTAGTCTCTGTATTAACAAGAACAGCAACTACAGAACAATTATCAGCAACATATTTCTCATCAATAGTAAATGTGCAACCATTTGTTGTTACTTCTGCTACTTTACCAAGTTCAGTTCCCCATAATCCATTCAATGCACCACGGAATACGTGATTATGAACATAGTTATTAACAGAAGAGTGTCCCATTTGTGCATCTGGATGTTTTGCTTTGTAAGAAGCTTTCAAGTTTTCTGCAATTGATTGAGGACCAACAATACCACTCTCAACCAACCAATATTGTAACGATACTCCATAACCCAACTCTTTTTGCGGTTCAAGTGTTGCGACTACTGTATGATTACCATTCTCTTCCGAATGAGCCAATTTAAGCAAACAGTCAGGAGCTATTTCACGTTGTGCAAACACTTGAGCAGTCCATTTTGAACTTCCTTGCAAATACGTATCATCAAATTTACGACCATTTACAACGCCAACAGGCAAACCTGTACTTAATGAACCACCATAATATGTCAAATAATCCATTGCTTCACGAGTACGAAAATCAATATCAGCAATCATTGGTTCTGTATATGCAAAATCAGCTGGGTGCATACCTACAACAACAATATTCTCAGGAGCAATATCCATCATTTCATTAGCCACCATAGCTGCACCAGGACAGTTTACACAACGACAACCTGTAAATTCTATCAACAAAACTGTTCTATCTGATGGATTGAGAGGCATATCTATCAATCTGTCATCCTCTGGGACAACATCACATGCAACAAACGATATCATTGCTGCAAAAATTGTAAATATCAAACTTTTTATTTTCATAATTCAGACAAATTGAAGATTAGAAACTAACGCTATAAGACAAAGCTAAACCTTTCGAAGCTGGCACATAACGGCAAACACCTCCCGAACAGTTATAACCTGCTCGTGTACGTCCATATGACAATTGCACACGGTGTGTGCCCCAGTTATATGATGCTGCCACTTTATAATAATGTTGATTAGTCTCATCAATATTATAAAGATCCGAAATCTCGATCATTGCTTGTTGGAACAACGAAATTTCATACAAAGCATACACCCATTGACCACGGTCTTGACGTGTGAACAAATACTGCAATTCACCACGCATACCAATATTTTTTGTAGGTTTATATTTCAATTCTGCAATTGCAATATGCGAATTTACAATATCTGCAGGACGAGAACCTTTAAATGAAGAATCAAATCCGTGACCTTCAACAACAGCTTGATTATATTGTTGAAACATATATAATGCTGTCATCGAGAATGTTTTAGTTATCTTTTTAGCAAATTCCAAATGCACATCAAGATAATATATTTCATCGCCAAAACCAAAGAATGGAGATTCATAACCATTAGTTCCTTGCAATGTACCCGTCACATTAACATCGATTGGATCGGCCTTAATACCACGAATATAAGTACCATTCAAACGGAAACTTGTACCATATTTACCACCCATAGGTGTTTTACGCTTGAAAGTATAACGAGCCTCTGCTTGGAATGCCCATTCACCACGTGCAGCTGGCGTACCATATTGTGTTGCATATGGATACATCGCAGCAAGTGCATAAGTATGTGTCATAGAGAAAGCTGGCATATGGTTAATAAATCCACCTATACCAGAACCTGTACGATCAGAGCGGAACGACATATTTTCAGAACGCTTAGCTTGCACAAGGAAACTCATACCACGTTGTGAATAAGCCAAAGACAACATAGCTGCTTGACCTGGTTTATAGATATAACCATTATCAGCCGAAGGGTCATTTGCTTTATATGCATATTCCACTAAGGCATTCCAACCTCCTTTCTGGAAACGCACACGTACATCACCAGCACCAACAAATTGAGGTAAATTCAATTTATAAAGGGGACTTGGTTGAATTACTTCATCTGGATCATATTTACTTACATACGATGCACCAAACAAAAGGTTATAACCTCCATCTTGCATTACTTTCGACCATTCACTAACATTCAATTCAAGGTCTGCGCCCATCACTGCGCCTTGTGAATAATCAAAGCCAAATGCATTACTCATTCCATAGTTAAAATATTTACGTTGCATACCACCCAATGCTTTAAGACGAATACCTTTATATGGAGTGAACACAAAACGAGCACCACGCAATGAATTATCTACACCAAGAGGACGATCTTCGTATGCACGAAAAATAAATCCAGATCCAAATTGGTCATAAACATTACCAATAGTAGCCTCAAACCATTTATATTTACCTGTTACATAAATATTTGGCAAACCACCACCAGCAAATGCATCTTCAAAACCAGGAAGCGGACAATGCAACAATTCGAGACGAGCACCTGCAGTTACATATTGACTTGCCAATGACAAATCAAGATATGAATTACTTACAAATGGACCATTGTATCCAGTTGCACCAATAACACTATCTAACTGACCTACAAGAGCATCTGATTGAAAATTACCTTTCAACGAAACTCCCCCACCATCTGCTTTTACGATAGTAGGGAACATCAATAATCCGACAAACAATATGCCTATTATATTTCTTAACTGTTTAGTCATTCTTTTAAGACTTTTAGTAACAAGTAGCGAGTAGCGAAACTTTTTTCAAGAAAAAAGCCTCGTTACTCGTTACGATTTACACAATTACTTATTTTACAAGTTCGCGTACTTTTTCGATAAGGTGTTGTTCTGATCCATCAACATAACCTGAACGACGGTCAACAATTTTACCTTTACCATCGATAACAAATACTGTAGGCACAGTGCCATTCACATTCATAGCACGATTGAAGTCGCCATTTGGATCAAGCAATACTTCATATTCCCAACCTTTTGCATCAACCAAAGGTTTCACTTTATCAACATTTTGACCTTGGTCGATAGAAACAGCAATAACTTTTACGCCAGTTTCTTCTTCCCAATCTACGATTTGTTCGTGAATTGCATCAAGTTCACGTTGACATGGTTTACACCAAGTAGCAAAAAAACTAATAATAAATGGCTTGCCATTGTTGTTCAATTTTGCAGTATCCACTGTTTTACCATCAATGTTTTTCAAAGTTACTGATGGAAGTTGAGCAAAACAGCCTACGGCCATCATTGCTACCATAATTAAAGCAAATGTTCTTTTCATAAGTTATAAATTATTTATGTTTTTTATTTGTTAGACTACGAAAATATCAAAAAGTAAAAATGCAAAATCTTTTTTTTTATTTTTTTCTATAAACTCGAACATAATCTATTTCGAAGTCAGCCTCTCCTCCTTTTTTACCATCTAATATCAAAGAATTTAACATTGGATACATAGCTTCTTGAGGCATAAAATTAGATGTGCGGAAGACTTCCAAATCATTAATAAACCAAATCAACTCTTTTTCATTCCATTCAAACGAATAAATAAAGAAATTTGACAAATTAAGACCTTTAATACGAGTAGACGAATATTTTGTTTCAAACTTAGAACTCCAATATATACCCACCTCAATCTCTCCATTCTCACATTTACAAATATTGATATGAGGTGTTTTTTCTTCACCTTTCAACCAAAAGGCATGAGTAACTCCTTTGGCACCGGTAAAACGCATTTTAGCACGATAAAGACCACCTTTTTGACAAACAGCATTACAACCATGAATTACATCTGAAGTATAATCAAATGCCTTTTGAACAAAACCTTTTTCAGGATGCCAAGCTAAAGCTTCATTTTTCTTCTCTTTTGTAACAATATGAAGATTACCAGCTATCACTCTAACATTTTCCCCATTATTATTAGATTGTTGTTCATTTACAAAAGAGTGTTTTCCTACAAAAGCAGGTGATTTATAATGAAAACCTACTTCCCATTTTGAAGCATCTAAAGAATTCCAATCGAAATTATCCTCAAAAGTTAACTCATAACCCGAAACAGTTTTAAAATCTTCAGCTTTATGTTTCAAATAAAAACGAATGTCATCATTGTCTGCCAATTGATGGAAACGTTGTTCTATTTGATACTCTTTTGTTGTTTCCCAACGCTTAGGATTTGACCAAAATTCATTATTTTGTTTAAATTCAGTATGAGAGACTTTCTCTTTTAACTCTAAATACTCCTTTACAATATAAGAATTATGGAAGCGTGTATAGACTTTATATTCATTCGATTTCTCAAATTTCTTCAATCGAGTAAGTTCTGGCGATTGTTTCACTACGTCGTGATTTGCCAACGAAACAAATTCAGGTGTCTCTTTAAACGCTAAATAATCAGCCAATTCTTTTGAATTTAATACATCGAAATAAACTTTCAATTCAGTATTCTTTTCTAATTTTTCGAATTTCGACATATCTCTATACTCTTGTGTATCTTTGTATTTACGACTCACAAGTGTACGTTTCAATTCTTTGAAACTTGATGACTTAACTTGCTGATAAAGCTCATTATACTCTTCTAATTCTTTCGATTCACTAATCAAAAGATAACGATTATAGTCCACTGCTTCTTTTTGAAGTTTATCTTCATACTTAGCAGTTGACATCAAACCACCAAAAAGTCTTTTCCAATAAAGATTCATATGTTATGATATTAGATTGTTAAGTTCAAATAGGTATTCTAATTCTACAAAGAGAATATAAAAAATTTTTTATTGACTAACCAACAAAATGACACTAACATTGTTCATCGATGCATTGAGACAATAAATCTTTCAATTCTTCTAAAGCATCAACAACCCTCAAATTACCATTTCGAGTAAATTTATACCCCAATCCCGCTTTCAATATTTTATCGAATTGCAATAATAGTCCAGTCCAAAAACTATCTGGATTAAATAGTATAGTCAGTTTATCATGTTCTCCAACCATACAAGAGGAGATAGTATCAAACATCTCATCAAGTGTTCCAAAACCGCCAGGGAAAACCACAAACACATCAGCATACTCCTTCAGCATCGTTTTACGCTCAGCCATATCACCCACCACAAACAATTCGGTAGGCAAATCACTCTTACGACCTTTCTCTACAATACATTCAGGTATTATACCAATAATATCACCTTCGGCTTCCGCAGCACCTTCTGCCACTGCGCTCATCAAACCACCTGTAGCACCTCCATAGACAAGTGTATGTCCTTTTTGTGCCATCCACTTACCAAATTCGGTTGCTTGTTGTTTGAATTCGTCACACACTTGATCTGACGACGAACAATATACACAGATATTCATTTTTCATCAATTCATAATACATAATTCATAATGCATAATTAAATTTTCGCTAACGCCAAAATCAATTGTGAATTGTAAATTGTGCATTGTGCATTATTTTAGATTTCTCCTGCTTGAATTTTAGCATGCATGCTTGCTGCAGCACGACGACCATCACCCATTGCTAAAATTACAGTAGCACCACCGCGTACGATATCGCCACCAGCAAAAATAGTAGGGATTGAAGATTGCAAAGTATCGTCACCCACTTCAATAGTACCTTTACGAGTAACAGCCAAACCTTCAATAGCACTTGGAATCAATGGGTTTGGAGACACACCAACACTAACGATAACTTCATCAACATCGATAGTTTCGATTGCTCCAGGTATTGGTTCTGGTTTACGACGACCAGAAGCATCTGGTTCGCCAAGAGCCATTTTTTGAAGCAACATTTGAGAAACACGACCTTTCTCGTTACCTTTATATTCAATAGGATTATGTAATGTCAAGAATTCAACGCCCTCTTCTTTAGCATGTTTAACCTCTTCAAGACGAGCTGGCATCTCTTCTTCAGAACGGCGATAAACAATCATAGCACGTTCAGCGCCAAG
This sequence comes from Candidatus Aphodosoma sp., assembly GCA_045658305.1. Taxonomy (GTDB): domain Bacteria; phylum Bacteroidota; class Bacteroidia; order Bacteroidales; family Paludibacteraceae; genus Aphodosoma. The sequence continues at coordinate 16,993 of JAZOUT010000016.1, forward strand.
ACGTTTAGCTGTACGAACAGAATCCATAGCAGTGTTACCACCACCTATTACTGCCACGCTCTTACCCTTCAATACAGGAGTATCTGTGTTAGCTTTAGCTGCACCCATCAAGTTCACACGTGTCAAATATTCGTTTGACGACATAATACCAATGAGGTTTTCGCCAGGGATATTCATAAAGTTAGGAAGACCAGCACCCGAAGCTACAAACATAGCACGATAACCCTCTTCTTTCAATTGATCGTACGAGATAGTTTTACCTACGATACAGTTTTTGATGAATTTCACGCCCATTTTTTCTAGGTTGCGAATTTCAACATCAACAATATTATTAGGCAAACGGAATTCAGGAATACCATATTTCAACACACCACCAATTTCATGAAGTGCCTCAAATACAGTAACATCATAGCCCAATTTAGCCATATCACCAGCAAACGACAAACCACAAGGACCTGAACCCACAACAGCAATTTTAATACCATTAGAAGCAGCTACCTCAGGCACAGCCATTTGACCACTATTACGTTCATAATCAGCAGCAAAACGTTCAAGATAACCAATAGCCACAGCAGGTTTACCTGTTTTAGTGTGAATACACTTGCTTTCACATTGACGCTCTTGAGGACAAACACGACCACAAACAGCAGGCAAAGCAGATGTTTGTTTCAATACTTTAGCAGCTTCAAGAATTTCGCCACGCTCAATATTTTTGATAAATGTAGGGATATTAATACTTACAGGACAACCTTGCATACACGATGGATTTGGGCAGTCAAGACAACGTTTAGCCTCCAACAAAGCCTGTTCCATAGTAAGACCTTGGTTTACCTCTTCCGAATTTTTGCTACGATATTCACCATCCAACTCATTCATCTTCACGCGTTCGATAGCCATACGCTCTTTTGGTTTCATGGCAGTACGTAATTCTTCGCGCCATGCTTCATTTCTTCTTTCCATATTATTTTTTGAAATTTTCAAAAGATTCTACTTCTGCATCTTTATAAGCCGAAAGACGCATCATCATTTCATCAAAATCTACTTGGTGAGCATCAAACTCAGGACCATCAACACAAACGAATTTAGTTTGTCCACCTACAGTCACACGGCAAGCACCACACATACCTGTTCCATCCACCATAATAGTGTTCAATGACGCAACAGTAGGGATTTCATATTTTTTAGTCAAAAGGCTAACAAATTTCATCATCACAGCAGGACCAATTGTAACACACATATCCACTTTCTCACGATTGATAACCTCTTCAACGCCTTGAGTGATAAGACCTTTATTACCATATGAACCATCGTCAGTCATAATCACAACTTCATCACTATACTCACGCACTTGCTCTTCAAGAATAATAAGATCTTTAGTACGACCAGCAAGAATAGAAACAACACGATTTCCTGCCTCTTTCATAGCTTTGATGATTGGCAACATAGGAGCCACACCAACACCACCACCAGCACACACTACAGTACCAAAATTTTCGATATGAGTAGCCTTACCAAGAGGACCAACAAGGTCAAGCACCTCATCACCTACATTAAGGTTACACAACTTAGTTGACGATACACCCATTTTTTGCACAACAAGTGTAATTGTACCACGTGCAACGTCCGAATCTGCAATAGTCAAAGGCATACGTTCGCCATCTTCGTCAACGCGAACAATCACAAAGTGACCTGCTTTACGTGATTTTGCAATAAGTGGAGCTTCAATCTCCAACATCACAACATTTGCAGAGAAATGTTCTTTTCTTACAATTTTATTCATTTTTATATCTTTATTATTCAAATTAACACATTAATACGCGAATAATATTCCATCTATCACACCACTCCACCATTCCAACACAACACACAACTATTCTACCCCAACACTATATACGCAATCTTTCAATTTGCAAAGGTAATAAAATTTCCGATTATAACCAAGAAAACAAGTAATTTTTACTTATTTTTTCGATTATAATCGGAATTTTTATTGTTTTTGATAGCTTTTTGATGGATAATTCACTCCATTCAAGTACAAAAGATATAAAATTAATGTCTATTTTCACAGATTTCATCACACAGCTCAGCCAATCGTAATTAAACATATTTTTTCAAACATTCTTACCTAGATTAGCAGAGTCTAACAAGATTTAATCTCGTTGAGAATATTTATGCGACTATAAACTATATTACCACACAACTAAGCTTTATTTACATTACACATTCACCAAAAAGAATATAAACAAAATTGCTTTTCTGAACTTGTGATTGAGAAAAACAAATATGCATAATCATTACCTTATAAATAGTAGAAAGAGAAAATGCACATTAAGTTATAATATATTTATACTATATTTATAGTATATTTATAGTATATTTATCATATATTTATAGTATGTTTATACTATGTTGTAGGCAAGGAGAAAATAAGGAGTGAAAATTGAAAATTGAGAATTGAGATTTTTTTGCTAGGATAAGGGGTATTGTGGGGTTCAGTTTTTTTTTGTATCTTTGTAGTGTCGTATAGCGAACTGACGTTAATATAATATACTTATGCAACAAAAGATTGAACTTATATCGAAAAGATTAAATATTGCGGCAACGCAGGTGAAAGGTACATTGGAACTATTGGCTGATGGAGCTACAATCCCATTCATTGCACGCTATAGGAAAGAGGCTACGGGCGGATTGGACGAGGTGGAAATTGCAGCGATTAGTGCCGAAAGCGAAAAATTTGACGAACTCGTAAAACGCAAAGAGTTTGTAATCGAGGCAATTGAAGCGGCAGGAGCATTGACTGATGAACTGAAGGCGAGAATAGAAAATTCGTGGGATGCCACCGAAATTGAGGATATTTATTTGCCATACAAACAGAAAAAACGCACTCGTGCAACCATAGCGAGAGAGGCAGGATTGGAGCCGTTGGCAAAAATCATTATGTCGGGCAAATGCGCCGACATCGAAAGCACTGCTACTCGATATCTGAACGACAAAGTGGCTACAGCAGAGGATGCTATCGATGGTGCGCAAGACATCATTGCCGAATGGGTGAGCGAAAGCGAGGCGGCAAGAAATGCTGTGCGTAGATTGTTTGACCGTGAGGCTGTTATCACAAGCCACGTGGTGAAAGGCAAAGAGGAAGAGGCTGCGAACTATCGCGACTACTTCGAAAAACTGTATAAATTGTCGCGCTGTCCGTCGCATGCATTGTTGGCTATGCGCCGTGGCGAAGCTGAGAAGTTGTTGAAGGTGAACATCGAAATCGACGACGATGAGGCAGTAGAGAGATTGGAAAAGATTTTCGTGAAATCAGACAATAAAACTGCCAACATAGTGCGCCAAGCAGTAAAGGATGGGTACAAACGATTGTTGATGCCAAGCATCGAGACCGAATTTGCACATCAAAGCAAAGAGACAGCAGACAAAGAGGCTACACGCATATTTGCTAACAATCTGAAGCAGTTGCTATTGACCGCACCGTTAGGACAAAAACGCACTATGGGTATTGACCCTGGATTCCGCACAGGATGTAAGGTGGTATGCCTCGATGCACAAGGCACCTTATTATATAACGACACCATCTACCCTCACCCGCCAAAAAGCGAGACCGCAATAGCCATGAAGAAAATTGCGACATTGGCAGAGCAGTATAAAATAGAGGCAATTGCGATAGGCAATGGTACTGCAGGACGTGAAACAGAGCAGTTTATACAAAAAATAAGCTTTAGATATCCGCCACAAGTGTTCGTTGTGAGCGAAAGCGGTGCAAGTATCTACTCGGCTTCGGCAGTGGCTCGCGAGGAGTTTCCCGACTACGATGTTACGGTGAGAGGGGCTGTGTCGATTGGTCGCAGATTGATGGACCCGTTGGCTGAACTTGTAAAAATTGATGCCAAAAACATCGGTGTGGGACAATATCAGCACGATGTAGATCAGACAATGTTGCGTCAGGCATTGGACCAAACAGTAGAGAACTGCGTGAACTCAGTGGGCGTAGAGGTGAACAACGCATCGAAACAACTATTGACATACGTGGCAGGCGTAGGACCGAAATTGGCACAAAATATCATTGACTATCGCACTAAAAATGGTGGATTTAAGTCAAGAAAAGAGCTTTTGAAAGTGGCAAAAATGGGGGCTAAAACATACGAGCAATGCGCTGGTTTCATCCGTGTAGCAGCATCGGAAAATCCACTTGACCGCTCGGCAGTGCACCCTGAACGCTATGCCTTAGTAGAGAAAATGGCAAAAGATTTAGATGCAAAAGTAGAGGATTTGATTAATAATGCCGAATTGCGCAAACAAATTGATATAAATAAATATGTATCGGACAAAGTGGGATTGCCTACATTGCAAGACATTATGAGCGAACTCGAAAAACCAGGACGTGACCCTCGTATGCAGATTGAAGAGTGGAGTTTCAACCCAAACATTCGCACTATCGACGACCTACACGAGGGTATGCAACTCGATGGCGAGGTGACCAACATCACCAACTTTGGCGCGTTTGTCAACATCGGCATCAAGGAGAATGGTCTGCTACACATATCGCAAATCTCCGACCGCCGCATATCGTCAATCGAAGAGGTGCTACACATCAACCAACACGTGAAAGTGCGCGTGCTTGAAATCGACCGCGACCGCCGCCGCATCAGCCTTACAATGAAAAATTAATAACCCAAAAAGACAAAAGAACAAAAAAACAAAAAAATATTTTTATAAAGGAACATTTATGTTATTATGTTATTCTGTCTTATAAAAAAACTAATATTATGGAAATCAGAGAGTACATTGAACAAAATTTTGACCGATTCGTAGAAGAATGGGGGTCGTTGATAGCTATCCCATCAATATCGGCAAAACCAGAGCACAAAGAAGATATGATTCGTTGTGCAGAACGTTGGAAAGAACTTCTTTTGGCTGCAGGTGCAGAACGCGCAGAGGTGATGCCAAGCAAGGGTAACCCTATCGTTTATGCCGAACGCTTGATTGGAGCCGACCGCCCTACTGTGTTGGTTTATTCTCACTACGACGTGATGCCTGCCGAACCACTCGATTTGTGGAAAAGCGACCCTTTCAAAGCCGAAATTCGCGACGGACGCCTCTGGGCTCGTGGTGCCGACGACGACAAAGGTCAAGCTATGGTGCAAGCTAAGGCTTTCGAATACCTCGTACGCCAAGGCGAAATGAAATGTAACGTAAAATTCATATTCGAAGGCGAAGAAGAGATTGGTTCGCCATCGCTCGAAGCATTTTGCGAAGAACATAAAGAATTGTTGAAAAGCGACATCATCCTCGTGTCAGACACAAGTATGATTGGCAAAGAGACACCTTCGATCACTACAGGATTACGTGGATTGGCATATTGGGAATTAGAAGTTACAGGTCCTAACCGCGATTTACACTCAGGACACTTTGGTGGTGCAGTGGCTAATCCAATCAACACCCTTTGCAAAATGTTGGCTAAAGTGGTAGATGAGAAAGGTCGTATCACTATTCCTGGATTCTACGACAAAGTGTTGCCTGTACCTACAGAAGAACGCGAAATGATTAAAAACATACCTTTCAATCTCGATAACTACAAGAAAGCAATTGATGTAGAAGAAGTTGAAGGCGAAGATGGCTACTCTACTCTCGAGCGCAACAGTTGCCGTCCTTCGTTTGATATCTGCGGTATTTGGGGCGGTTACACAGGCGAAGGCTCAAAAACTGTATTGCCATCTAAAGCATACGCTAAAGTATCATGCCGTCTTGTTGCCAACCAAGACCACCACGAAATATCACAAGCATTCGTTGACTATATTCAATCAATAGCACCAAAGAGTGTGAAGGTGAAAGTGACACCAATGCATGGAGGTCAAGGCTATGTTTGCCCTATCGACTTACCAGCATACAAAGCTGCTGAAGCTGGTTTTGAAATTGCATTCGGCAAAAAACCTTTGGCTGCTCGTCGCGGGGGGTCAATTCCAATTATTTCAACATTCGAACAAGTGCTCGGTGTGAAAACCATCCTTATGGGATTCGGTTTGGAAAGTAATGCAATCCACTCGCCTAACGAAAACTTCGACCTCGAAGTATTCAAAAATGGTATCGTTGCCGTGACTGAATTCTATAGACATTATACAAAATAGAGTTAAATAGGCGTATTACGATAATGTAATGCGCCTATTTTTATTATAAAAAACCATGAAACAAATCTCCTTTATTATATTAGCACTACTATTCCCCATGTCTATATTTGCACAATTTGCGGGTGAATGGCAAGGCAAGTTATCGATGGGTCAATCGGAATTAATACTCGTGTTCAAATTCGCACAACAAGACACTACCATCACAGGCACACTCGACGTACCTCAACAAGGTGCAAAAAATTTGCCTATCGACAAAATTAAACTAAATGGCAACAAAATCACATTGACCATCAGCGCAATAGGATTGGACTATGAAGGCACACTAAACGAAGGCGATATGCCTACAATCGAAGGTAAAATACGCCAAATGGGCTATACATTCCCTGTAACACTAAAGCCTAACATCAAAGTAAACCGCCCACAAACACCTAAAGGTCCATTCCCTTATTTGCAAGAAGAGGTGGTATTCTACAATTCTACCGATGGCAATAAACTGTCAGGTACATTGATAAAACCGTTAATGATGAACGAAAAAACACCTATAGCTGTACTCATTAGCGGTAGTGGCCAACAAAATAGAGATGAAGAGATAATGGAACATAAACCATTTTGGGTGATAGCTGACCATTTAGCTCGCAACGGCATTGCTACCCTCCGCTACGATGACAGAGGCATAGGAGGTTCTGATGCTATAGGATTAACTACTGCTACATCCGAAACACTCAAAGGTGATGCTTTAGCAGCAGTCAATTATCTAAAAAACAAAGGATTGAAAAATATTGGTATAATAGGCCATAGCGAAGGTGGACTCATTGCTTTCATGCTAGGGGCCGAAATAGAGGATTTAAGATTTATTATCAGCCTCGCTGGCACAGCCGTAAGTGGTAACCAAATTTTAATAGAGCAGAACCGATTATTGCTCAAAAAATCAGGTGTATCAACCAATATCATAGCATCATACTGCGATTTACTAAAAGAGATTTATAACATTAAACGTAGCAATTCACAATTCGACAAAGAAAGCAAAATTGCAGAATTAAAAAACAAATACTCTAATCTGCCATTACAAATGACCGACAACATCGCCGCTCTATTACAACCTCAACCTTGGATTGATTTCTTCATTTCGTATGACCCTACTGAGGCGTTGAAGAAAATCGGTTGCCGTGTGTTAGCTCTGAATGGGTCGAACGATGTACAGGTGATTGCATCTCAAAACATCAATGCACTGCAAAAACACGTTGCTTCGGAGCTATTGACCACAAAAATCTACCCCGAACTGAACCACCTATTCCAACACAGCACTACTGGAATGCCCAACGAATACTACCAAATCGAAGAAACTATCTCTCCAGAAGTACTAAAAGATATAGTGAATTGGATAAAAAACGAATAATATACATTTTAGACAAAGCTATAATTTATAATTATAAATAAAATTTAACCATAAATATAGATGTATCTGGTATACACACTACAACAAAACAATCAAATTTTTGACCAAACAAAATAGTAAAGTGCAAGCAAGTAAACTACCCAAATAGCAAAATAGGCAGAGTTAAATAAATGACTCTGCCTATTTTGTTGTGGAGCTGACGGGATTCGAACCCGTGTCCGAACGAGGAAGCAATACGCTTTCTACATGCTTATCTTCGCCTTGATTTTCGTGTGCCAGCAAGACCGAAGCCACCAACTGACACCTTATCTGCTAAAATCTCGTCAGCAATGCACAGCCACTACTGACCAGCCCCGAATTTATAGCACCTCTAAACCAGACCGCCTCGGCGCAATGGCATCTGAGAGATGTCTTGTTTCAGCACCTGGTGCCGAAATTAAGCTAATCTACTGTACTTCGATTAAGCAGCAAGAGCGTAAGAATTTTCGCCAATTATAGTTTACCTGCTATGATTAAAGTGCTTAACAGACAATGCACTGCATGCTTACATACCTCTTCTACCCGCCGTCAAAACCAAACAGCCCCTTTTTTTAAATGCACAATGCATAATGCACAATTAACCATTCGGCATTTTAATTATGCATTATGAATTATTATTTTGCGTAGCTTACAGAACGAGTTTCACGGATTACGGTGATTTTTACTTGTCCTGGATATGTCATTTCGTCTTGAATTTTCTTAGCGATATCGTAAGAGAGTGTTTCTACTGTCTTATCATCTACTTTGTCAGCACCTACGATTACACGGAGTTCACGACCTGCTTGAATTGCATAAGTTTTAACAACACCAGGATAAGACAATGCAAGATTTTCAAGATCATTAAGACGTTTGATATAAGCCTCTACGATTTCGCGACGAGCACCTGGACGAGCACCTGAGATAGCATCGCAGACTTGTACGATTGGAGCAAGGAGTGAAGTCATCTCTACTTCGTCGTGGTGAGCACCGATAGCGTTGCAAACATCTGGTTTTTCTTTATATTTCTCAGCAAGATTCATACCAAGAATTGCGTGTGGAAGTTCAGGTTGATCATCAGGTACTTTGCCGATGTCGTGAAGGAGACCTGCACGTTTTGCTTTTTGTGGATTCAAACCAAGTTCAGCCGCCATAATAGCACAAAGATTGGCAGTTTCGCGAGCGTGTTGGAGAAGGTTTTGTCCGTAAGATGAACGATATTTCATTTTACCAACAAGGCGAATGAGTTCAGGGTGAAGACCGTGGATACCAAGGTCAATAGTTGTGCGTTTACCGATTTCGACAATTTCCTCTTCGACTTGTTTACGAGTTTTAGCCACAACCTCTTCGATACGAGCTGGGTGGATACGACCATCGACTACGAGTTGGTGAAGTGCAAGACGTGCAATTTCGCGACGTACTGGGTCGAAACCTGAAAGTACGATAGCCTCTGGAGTATCGTCAACAATGATTTCTACACCTGTTGCAGCTTCGAGGGCACGGATATTACGACCTTCACGACCAATAATACGACCTTTTACTTCGTCACTTTCGATATTGAATACAGTAACTGAGTTTTCGATAGCAGTTTCGGTAGCTACGCGTTGGATAGTTTGAACAATAATACGTTTAGCTTCCTTATTAGCTGTAAGTTTGGCGTCCTCCATCATTTCGTTTACATACGCCATAGCCTCAGTTTTAGCTTCGTCTTTGATAGATTCTACCAACTGATTTTTAGCTTCTTCAACCGACAAACCTGCAATAGCAGAGAGTTTTTCAGTTGCTTCGAGATTGAGTTTATCTAACTCAGTTTGTTTAGCATCAACAAGAGTGAGTTGTTTTTCGAGGTTTTCACGAATTGCTTCAACTTCGTTGTTTTTGCGGTCTAACTCTTTTTGTTTTTGGTTGACTTGTTGTTCTTTTTGTTGAGCGCGATTTTCGATTTGTTGCGCACGATTCTCTGATTGTTGTATTTTTGAGTTTCGTTCAGCTACTTCTTTTTCGAATTCGGCTTTCATGTTAAGGAATTTTTCTTTTGCCTCAAGGAGTTTATTTCGCTTCATATTTTCTCCTTGATCTTCAGCTTCTTTGAGTTTGCGAGCTACTTTAGCTTTCATGGCAGTGTTTACAGCAACATAGCCTAATCCACCTCCAATTACTAAGCCTGCAACTGCCAAAATAATTGATATTACCATAGTTATTAGTTATTAATTATAGTTGTTAATGATTTACATATAAAATAACACGTGCTAATTACATAAGGGATGGATGTAAATAGCACGTGATAGATTGATATATTAAGAAAAAAATACACTTCTTATATATTACTCAACATCAAGTTCTTGACCTAACATTTCGGAAAGTTTAGCCATTTCGGAAAGAGGTGCTGAATAGTATTGAGATTCAAGGCTCATAGCTTCGACAGCCATTTCATAAGCCACCATTGACAAAATATCTGGATAAGGTAAACTAAATTTTTGATTATAGACGGCAATGCGCTCATTCAAGACTTTTGCTGCTTTGCGATATACCTCTTCACGCTCTGCTGGAATAGACAACTTTGTTGTAAATCCGTTAATACGTATAGTGATTATTCGCTCTTCTGCCATCGTTTTAATCTATCTCGCTTAGTAAACCTAAACATTTATCTATATCACGTACCAATTTTGCGATTTGATTATCAGCTTCGCGCTTGCTTTTCTCGTTCCAACCATACACTTTAGCTAATTTTAGTCGCTCGTATTTGGCTTTTAGTCCGGCTATTTCTACCTTTGCGGAATCTAAATCTGCTGTTGTTTTTTCCAATTCACGTTTTAACTCGGCATTTTCTTCCTTAATTTTCTTATAACGATCAAGGAGTTGAACTACCTGAGATTCAACAGTATTAACATCAACAGAATCTTTTTTACTCATAGCATAACTAAAACTTTCACAAAGTTACGATTTTTTATTGAGACTACCAAATGTTTTTTGTATTTTATTTTAGCATTTTTGGTTATTGAATGGATTTTAGCTAAATAACTAAAAAATCCTTATCATAAATTTCCTAAAAAAAGCCTCGAAAGAATTAAAAACATTGGCAATAATATAGTTGTTGACCCATTTTGAATGAAATAAAAGAGGCTGTGTCGTAATTTTGATTTACGACACAGCCTCTTTTATTTATGTGTAATTTTACATTGATTTTGGGTCAAGTGCTATATTATTGCCTTATATTTTACATTTTACCCCCCTATTAACAATTATTAACGAATTTTAATTATACAATAGGGATAAGGATAGGAAAATAAGCCTGAGGGTATGGTTATAGTATGTTTATAGTATATTTATCCTATATTTATCATATATTTATCATATATTTATAGTATGTTTATAGTATGTTGTAGTATTGGTATGATGTAAATTTGGTTAGTTTTTGGGTTGGTTTTATTCTTTTTTTTGTATCTTTGCAAATTGGATTAATCTGTTATAAAAGATGGAAACAAGAGAGTATTCGTTATTGAATAAAATCGACAGTCCTAAGGATTTAAAGGGTGTTTCGATAGATGACCTACCTTTGGTGTGCGATGAATTGAGACAATATATTATTGAACAATTGGCTACGAATCCTGGTCATTTGGGTTCGTCGTTGGGTGTTGTGGAGTTGACTGTTGCGCTACATTATGTATTTGACACGCCTTACGACAGGATTGTGTGGGACGTAGGGCATCAGGCATACGGTCATAAGATATTGACAGGCAGACGTGAAGCATTCAAGACTAATAGGATGTTTAAGGGTTTGTGTGGCTTTCCGAACCCAAAAGAGAGTGAATATGATGCTTTTGGTGTTGGGCACTCATCGACGTCGATATCGGCGGCGTTGGGTATGTCGATAGCTGCAAAATTGAAGGGTGAAGATAGACAGGTGGTGGCTGTGATTGGTGATGGTTCGATGACTGGTGGATTGGCTTTTGAAGGGTTGAATAATGCTTCGACTAATCCGAATAATTTGCTCGTCATATTGAATGACAATAATATGGCTATTGACCCGATTAAAGGTGGATTGAGCCATTATTTGACGTCGATACATTTTTCGAAAACGTATAATGACATACGTTATGGTGTTTATCGCACGATGAAGAAGGCTGGATTGATGTCGGAGGCAAATAAGAATAGGATTTTGAGATTGAGTAATTCGCTAAAGAGTTTGCGTGCGAATGCTAATCAAAATAATATCTTTGAGGGATTGAATATCAGATACTTTGGTCCGATAGATGGGCATGATGTGGTGTCGTTGGTGCAGGTATTGAATCAGTTGAAGACGTATAATGGTCCGAAGGTGCTACATATTATCACTAAGAAAGGTAAGGGCTATAAACCTGCAGAAGAAGAGGTTACAACATGGCATGCGCCAGGAGTGTTTGATATAAAGACTGGACAGAGAATTAAAAAGCGGGCTGAGGGTGAGCCGCCACTATTCCAGGAGGTTTTTGGTAATACGTTATTGGAATTGGCTCAGAAGAATGAGAAAATTGTAGGTATTACGCCTGCGATGCCTTCGGGTTGCTCAATGAATATTATGATGAATGCTATGCCAGAAAGGACATTTGACGTTGGAATTGCTGAGGGTCATGCTGTTACATTCTCGGCTGGGCTGGCAAAAGAGGGATTGATGCCGTTTTGTAATATTTATTCAAGTTTTATGCAAAGGGCGTATGATAATGTAATACACGATGTTGCGTTGCAAAACTTGAATGTGGTGTTCTGCCTTGATAGAGCAGGTATCGTGGGAAATGATGGGGCTACACACCAAGGACAATTTGACTTAACAATGTTCCGTTGCATACCGAATATGACAATAGGTGTGCCACGTAACGAACACGAATTGAGGAACTTGATGTATACGGCACAATTGGATGGAAAGGGTCCGTTCATGATACGCTACCCTCGTGGGAAAGGTATTCTTGCAGATTGGAAAAATGAGATGAAAGAGGTGGAGATTGGCAAGGGAGAAGAGATGCGCTCGGGCAAAAAGATTGCCGTTGTTGGTGTGGGGCCAATACTCTACACTGCACAAAAGGCAATAGAAAGACTTGAGGCAGAAAATAGCGATTTGAAAGTAGGTCTTTATGACTTAAAATTCTTAAAGCCAATAGATAACGCATTGCTACACGCAATAGGTAAACGTTATTCTTTGATTTATACAATAGAAGACGGCACAATAATAGGCGGTGTAGGGTCTGCCGTTGAAGAGTGGATGATGGACAATGGTTATCAGCCTAAGATTGTGAGACTTGGATTGCCTGATGAGTTTGTGGAACATGGGTCGCAAGCAGAATTGTTTGGGATGTTGGGATTGGACGTTGAAGGGATTTATAAAAAAATGATGAGTAAGGAGTAGGGAGTAAGGAGTAAGAAATGGGGAATGTAAATTGTGCATTAAAAAATCTAAAAGAACCTAAAATATGAAAATAGTTATTGTTGGAGCTGGTGAAGTTGGTCGTTATGTGGCTAAGATGTTGTCGAATGAGAACCATGACATAACGATAATGGATGAGTCGGAAGAGAGACTTCAAGATCTTGATACTAATTACGATATAATGTCGCGAGTGGGTTCTCCAACATCGGTAAATGATTTGCAGATGTGTGGAGTGAGAAACTGCGACTTGTTTATCGCTGTAAACACATCGGAAAGTGTAAATACAACCGCATGCATAATTGCAGCAAAGCTCGGTGCACGCAAAACATTGGCCCGTATTGACAACTACGAATACCTGTTGCCTAAAAACAAAGAGATGTTTAAATCGTTGGGGATTGATAAATTGATTTATCCAGAAGTGTTAGCTGCCACAGAGATAGTGCACTCATTCAAACGTAGTTGGATACGCGAATACCGCACATTCAGTAATGAAGCATTAGTTTTGGTGGGCGTTAAAGTGAGAGATAATGCTGAAATTACAAATAAATTGTTCAACACTGGATTTTTTAACCATAGCATGTATCGTATAGTGGCAGTAAAAAGACATACAACTACCATTATACCAAGCGGTAACGACCAGATATTAGCCAATGACCTCGTTTATTTTATATGCTCGAAAGAGAACTTGGAATACGTGAGAACAGCAGCAGGTAAAACTAATTTCGAGATAAAAAACATTATCATAATGGGCGGCTCAAAGATTGCATTGAAAACAGTGCAATATTTGCCGAATGACATAAATGTGAAAATAATAGAGAGCAATAGAGAAAAATGCTATAAACTTGCAGATAAGACAGATACGCTTATTATCCACGGAGATGGTAGGAATATAGATTTATTAAAAGACGAAGGGATTGAAGATGCAGATGCATTTATTGCATTGACAGATAATTCGGAAACAAACGTGTTGGCATGTCTTGCAGCAAAAAGATTTGGTATTAGAAAAACTATTGCCGAAGTTGAGAATATAGACTATATTGACTTAGCAGATAATCTTGATATTGGTACACTTATCAACAAAAAATTGATTGCTGCATCGCACATCTATCAACAAACATTAGATGAGGATGCTTATGACGTGCAGTGTTTAACTTACTCTGATGCAGAGGTAGTAGAGTTTGTAGTAAAACCAGGTGATAAAATCACCAAAGACCGTGTGCGCAACTTGAATTTGCCTGAAGATGTGAATATTGGTGGTGTTGTAAGAAATGGTAAAGGATATGTAGTTAATGGCAATACCGTAATATTGCCAGGAGACCATGTGGTTATATTTTGTAAAGCTACGGCTGTGCCTAAGTTAGCTAAATTCTTTAATTAAGGAGTAAGGAGTAGAGAGTAAGGAGTAAGGAGTAAGAATTTTAATTTTAAGAAAATGACTAAGACATTTAACTGGCAACAAGTAATAAGGATATTGGGAGGGCTTTTGATGACTGAGGCTCTCTTTATGATTATTGCCGCAGTTGTAGCATATATTTATGAAGGAGATGACCTTACTGCAATAGTTGAGTCTGCTATAATTACATTTGGAGCTGGACTTGGAGGAGTATTGTTAGGAGGTTCAAATACAAAACATATAGGTACTCGCGAAGGTTATTTAGTTGTGGGATTAGTATGGGTTGTATTCTCATTGTTTGGTATGCTACCATTTAGGTTAAGTCATTATATACCAAGCTTAACTGATGCATTTTTTGAGACTATGTCGGGATTTACGACTACGGGGGCAACTATACTTACGAATATAGAAGCACTGCCTCACGGATTGTTGTTTTGGCGCAGTATGATGCAATGGCTTGGAGGTATGGGAATTGTGGTGTTATCACTTGCTATACTACCTATGTTTGGAGCGGGAATGCAGTTATTTGCAGCCGAAGTACCTGGAATAACGTATGACAAATTACAACCTAAAATTACGGATACCGCTCGTAGGCTTTGGGAATTATACACTTTATTAACTATAATTTGTGCAATACTACTCTACTTTGGAGGCATGAATGTATTTGATGCTATATGCCACTCATTAACCACATTAGCATCAGGTGGATACTCAACAAAAAATAGTTCAATAGCTTATTGGGCTTCACCTGCTATACATTATATTATTATTTTCTTCATGATATTGGCAGGGACTAACTTCTCGTTGCTATATGGAGCTTTAATTCGCCGTCAGGGAAAAAGATTGATTCACGATGAAGAGTTTCGCACATATACATATAGCATAGTAGGCATATCATTGATTATAGGTATAGGTTTGTTATTAACTCGCACATTCGATGGTTTTTCTACGATAGAAAAATCGTTTAGAGATGCTATATTTCAGACTGTTGCAACAATAACTACGACTGGATTTACGACTTCGAACTATATGACTTGGCACCCTATTTTATGGTTGATAATATTATTGGCTATACCAATGGGAGGCACAGCGGGGTCGACATCGGGAGGTATAAAGACTATACGCCTACATATCATGGCAAAAAATATTTTCTATGAATTTAAGCGAGTAATGCACCCTAAAGCAATTCGCCCAGTGAGAGTTAACCGCCGCATTGTGTCGGAAAATACGCTATCGAACACATACGTTTTCTTATCTATATTCCTAATAATAACAATATTATCTACAATAATTCTTATGGTATGTGGGGTATCGCCAAGTGAGGCTTTTGGGTGCTCGCTGGCATCAATAGCAAACGTGGGACCTGCATTGGGGCAATTTGGTCCAGTGGGGACATATGCGATGTTGCCTGATTTAGCAAAATGGGTACTTTCGATAGTGATGCTGATTGGACGTTTGGAGCTATTCACGATATTGATATTATTCTTACCTTCGTTTTGGAAGAAATAAAAAAATGCTGATTAACCAGGTTGTTAATCAGCATTTTTTGTTTATAACCAATTAATAGTTAGTTTTCTTTACTTCGAAGTGAGCTTGTGGGTGAGCGCATGCTGGGCATTCTACTGGGGCTTCTTTGCCTTCCATGATGTAGCCACAGTTGCGGCATTGCCATGTAACTGATTCATCTTTGATGAATACTTTGCCTTCTTCGATGTTGCGAACGAATGCTTGATAGCGTTCTTCGTGACCACGCTCAGCTACAGCGATATTACGATACATACGAGCGATTTCTGGGAAACCTTCTTCGTCAGCAATATCAGCAAATTTTGGATAGTCGAACGACCATTCTTCGTGTTCACCTGCAGCAGCAGCTTTAAGGTTATCGAGAGTTTTACCGATAACACCAGCAGGGAATGAAGCTGTGATTTCGCACATGCCACCTTCGAGATGTTTGAACATGCGTTTTGCGTGTTCTTTTTCTTGGTCGGCAGTTTCAGTGAAGATAGCTGCGATTTGTTCGTAACCTTCTTTTTTTGCTACAGAAGCAAAATAAGTGTAACGCATACGCGCTTGGCTTTCACCTGCGAAAGAACACATCAAGTTTTTTTCGGTACGTGTACCTTTAATAGATTTTGACATAATTGTAATATTGTTTAGTAGTTAGTAATTCGTAGTTTGAGTTTAGAGAGTATAACAAATCTAGATGCTCTAGTAACCATATACTCATTTTAATTTTATAGTGCAAAGATAATGCAAAAAATTGAAATAATCAATAATAATTTTACTAAAAAAAAATAAAAAATTATAAGCTATATATTGTATTTTTTTTATTACCTTTGTTAGTTAATTATATCACTTTGCGTCATTACGCCAAACGATCTAATTTACAACTATTTACATTAGAGAAATGTATAATAAATAACAATAATATGGAATACAAATTTCAAGAGATTGAGAAAAAGTGGCAACAATATTGGAATGAACATGCCACTTACAAGGTAGAAATTGATGAGTCGCGTCCTAAATTCTATGTGCTTGATATGTTCCCATACCCATCGGGAGCAGGTTTGCACGTGGGACACCCACTTGGATATATCGCATCAGATATCTATAGTCGCTACAAAAGATTGAAGGGATTCAATGTGTTGCATCCAATGGGTTATGACGCATACGGTTTGCCTGCAGAGCAATATGCTATTCAAACAGGTCAACACCCTGCTATTACTACAGAAAAAAATATTGCTCGCTATCGTGAGCAATTGGATAAAATAGGTTTCTGCTACGACTGGAGTCGCGAGGTGCGCACTTGTGAGCCTGGCTACTACAAATGGACACAATGGGCTTTTGTACAAATGTTTAACCATTGGTATTGCAATCGTGCGAATGCAGCGAAACCAATTTCGATGCTTGTTGATATATTCAAAGAGCAAGGTAATGCGAAAGTAAAAGCGGCATGTAACGAAACTGCTGTATTTACCGCTGAGGAATGGAACTCATGGGATGAAAAACGCCAACAAGAGGTGTTGATGAACTATCGCATTGCTTATTTGGCTGACTTGAAAGTGAATTGGTGTCCTGCGTTAGGAACAGTGTTGGCTAATGATGAAGTGAGCGAAGGTTTGTCAGTGCGCGGTGGTCACCCAGTAGAACAACGCGTTATGCGTCAATGGAGTTTGCGCGTGAGTGCATACGCACAACGTTTGTTGGATGGATTGGACCAAGTGGATTGGACAGACTCGTTGAAAGAGACACAAAAGAACTGGATTGGTCGCTCAGAAGGTGCAGAAATGCGATTCAAAGTGGCTGATTCGGATATCGAACTTGAAATATTTACTACTCGTGCGGATACCGTATTCGGTGTAACATTCATGGTGCTTGCGCCTGAAAGCGAATATGTTGCACAATTAACAACCGATGAACAACGCGCTGATGTAGAAGCATATCTCGACCAAGTGAAACGCAGAACAGAGCGTGAGCGTATAGCTGACCGCCGCGTGACTGGTGTATTCTCAGGCTCATACGCAGTGAATCCATTGACAGGTGATAAAATTCCGGTATGGATTTCGGACTATGTATTGGCTGGTTATGGTACAGGTGCGATTATGGCTGTACCTGCACACGATAGCCGCGACTATGCATTTGCACGTCATTTCAACTTGCCTATTATTCCACTTATCGAGGGTGCAGATGTAAGCGAAGAGAGCTATGATGCAAAAGAGGGCATAGTTTGCAACTCAGGATTCTTGAACGGATTGCAAGTGAAAGAGGCTATTGCAAAGATGAAAGAGTATATCTCGGAACAAGGTCTTGGTCAAGTGAAAGTTAATTACCGCTTACGCGATGCAATCTTTAGCCGTCAACGCTATTGGGGCGAGCCATTCCCTGTATATTACAAAGATGGCATGCCTTATATGTTGGATGAAAGCAAATTGCCACTCCAATTGCCAGAAATTGATAAATATCTTCCTACAGAAACAGGTGAGCCACCACTTGGTCGTGCTACGAAATGGGAAACAGAAGAGGGATATAAGTTGGAATTGAACACAATGCCAGGTTTTGCAGGCTCATCGGCTTACTACCTCCGCTATATGGACCCACACAACACAGAGGCATTGGTCGGTAAATTAGCAAATAACTATTGGGGCAATGTTGACCTCTATATCGGTGGTACAGAGCATGCTACAGGTCACTTGATTTATAGCCGCTTCTGGAATAAATTCTTGTTTGACTTGGGCATTGTATGCAAAGAGGAACCATTCCAAAAATTGATTAACCAAGGTATGATTCAAGGTCGCTCGAACTTTGTATATCGCTATATTGGCGAAGATGCTACTGGTAATCTCTACGTTAGCTATAATTTGATTGACTCGCCAGAATATAAAGATAAAGTACAACCTATCCATGTGGATGTGAATATTGTGAAAAATGATATTTTGGACATTGAAGCATTCCGTAATTGGATGCCAGAATACAAGAACGCACAATTTATCTACTCTGATGGATCGAACGACATTGACAATCCATATTTGGGACAAGCGACTGACAAACAATACATTTGCGGTTGGGCAGTAGAAAAGATGTCGAAATCGATGTTCAATGTTGTAAACCCTGATACTATTGTAGAACGTTATGGTGCTGACACATTGCGTCTTTACGAAATGTTCCTCGGTCCACTCGAACAATCAAAACCTTGGGATACAAATGGTATTGATGGTGTACACCGTTTCTTGAAAAAATTCTGGGGCTTATATACAGAGGGTGAAGAATTCTGTATCACAGAAGATGAACCAACAGCAGAGGAATTGAAAACATTGCACAAAACAATCAAGAAAATCACATTCGATATAGAGAACTTCTCATTCAATACATCGGTATCGGCATTCATGATTTGTGTGAACGAATTGACATCGACAAAATGTCGTAAACGTGCAATACTTGAGCCATTGGCAATATTGATTGCACCATACGCACCACACATTGCAGAAGAAGTTTGGGCAGCAATGGGCCATGAGACATCAATTTGCGATGCAGAATTCCCTGTTTGCAACGAGGCATATTTGGTAGAAAGCAATACAAAATACCCTATTTCGTTCAACGGCAAAGTGCGTTTCACTATGGAATTGCCTGCAGATATGAGCAAAGAAGAGGTAGAAAAAACAGTATTGTCAAACGAACAAACTGCTAAATATCTCGATGGCAAAGCACCTAAAAAAGTGATTGTTGTACCAAATAAGATTGTAAATATTGTAATGTAATAGTAACTAGTAGCGAGTCATGAGTAACGAGAATTAAGCACTTCTCATGACTTACTACTAATAAACTAAAAAGAAACAAGGCGAACAGCCGAGTGCAAATATCTTGCTACTCGCTACTCGCTACTAATAGTCTATAAAATGAAAAATAATGTAGTTTTCAAAACTATTTGGGAGCACCTTGCAATTGCATTCGGATTGCTCTGTTATGCTTGGGGTTGGCAATTTTTTCTTAACCCTCACGAAGTAGTAGGTGGAGCCGTTACCGGTCTTGCTACAGTAATCATGTATGGCACACGTGGTTTATTACCAGAATCAATTCAAGGCTTTTTTGACATGCTCGGCATGGCATCACAAGGCGGTGGTATCCCTGTGTCGTTCACTTTCTTCCTTATTAATGGAATATTGCTTGTAATGTCAATCCGCATATTTGGTTGGCAATTCAGTCTTCGTTCAATTTTTGGGGTAATTATGCTTACAATTTGGTTGTGGATACCATTTCCAGAGCTATATATCAAAGCATTTGGCACAGCATTTCCAAAATTCGACATCTTCCCATCAGTAATTATGGCAGGTATATTAACAGGTTTTGGACTTGCACTTACCTTTGTAAATAATGGCTCATCAGGTGGTACTGATATTGTGGCTAAGATCATCAACAAATATAAAGATGTATCGCTTGGTCGTGCATTGATGCTCAGTGATGTAGCAATCATTTTCTCTGCCATATTGTTGCCAGAATCAACACTCGAAAAGGTAATTTATGGTCTTATTGTAATGGTTATTTCGACACAAACGGTTGATATGTATATCAATAGCCTACGTCAATCGGTACAATTCTTTATATTCTCTAAGAAATATGAAGAAATCGGTATCGCTATCAACACCGAACTCAACCGAGGCGTAACACTCTTGGATGCCAAAGGATTCTATAGCAAAGAGCCTATCCAAGTGATGACCGTGGTAGCTCGCAAAAGCCAATCAGGAGATTTGTTCAATATTATCAAACGCATCGACCCTGACGCATTTATCTCACAAAACCAAACTATCGGCGTATATGGTCGTGGATTTGAAATGATTGGGACAAAATAAATGGAGAGTTGAGAATGGAGAATTAAATAAACTCTATACTAAAAATCTATAATAATTAACAACGAGCAAAGCGAGTAAATCTCGCTACTTGCTACTAAAAATCTCTAATATGACAAAAAATCAAAAATTAGCAACAGCTGTGCGTGAGCACTTGGTTATTGCATTCGGTTTATTGCTCTATGCATTGGCATGGAACTTTTTCCTTTTTCCTCATCAAGTGGCAGGTGGTGGCGCTACAGGTATCGCTGCACTTGTGATGTATGCAACTCAAGGACTATTGCCCGAAGGAGTACAAGAATTTTTCAACAGCCTCGGTATGGCTTCAATTGGAGGGGGTATTCCAGTGTCTGTTACATTCTTCATCATGAATGGCGCTTTATTACTTTTATCAGTAAAAGAATTAGGACTTTCTTTTAGTCTTCGCTCTATTTATGGCGTATTTATGCTTACAGCATGGTTATGGATTCCTTACCGCGATATTTACGAAAATTTCACAGGGAACCCATTCCCTGAATTCGACCCATTCATGTCATCTATTCTTGCTGGTCTTATAGCAGGTTTCGGTCTTGCTCTTACATTCGTAAACAATGGGTCATCAGGAGGTACAGATATTATTGCAAAAGTAATCAACAAATACCGCACAATTTCACTTGGTCGTGCTCTGCTACTTTGCGACGTAATCATCATCTGCTCTACAGGTTTCTTGCCAGATGGAAGTATCAAGAACATCGTATATGGTCTTATCGTAATGGTAGTAATGACTACAACTATCGATATGTATATCAATGGTGTACGCCAATCAGTACAATTCTTCATATTCTCTAAAAAATATGCCGAAATTGCTGATGCTATCACATTCAAAGCACACCGTGGTGTAACTGTTATGGACGGACAAGGTTGGTATTCAAAAGAGCCTGTAAAAGTAATCACAGTTATGGCACGTCGCAACGAATCAACTCAAATATTCAAACTAATCAAAGACATTGACCCTGATGCGTTCATTTCTCAATCGGCAGCAATCGGTGTCTATGGTCGTGGTTTTGACCCAATAGGCAAAAAATAATTAAGTTTTTTTTACCATGCAAAAATAATAAATTATGAATTATTTTAAAGCAATACGCGAGTATATTATGATAGCCTTCGGGCTATTAATAAATACTTTAGCATGGAATCTATTCCTCATTCCCCACGAAGTGGCAGGAGGTGGTGCTACGGGTATTGCTGCAATCGTAATGTATGCGACAAAAGGCTTGTTACCCGCTGAGGTACAAGCCTTTTTTTCTATGCTGGGCATGGAGTCAGTCGGTGGGGGTATTCCTATTACTGTAACATTTTTTGCTATCAATGCAGTGCTACTGATTGCTTCAATCAAAGCGTTAGGATTTCAATTTAGCATACGATCTATATTTGGAGTGCTATGCTTAACAATATGGTTGTGGATTCCATTTCGCGACCTATACCAACAATTCACAGGCGAACCATTTCCGCTATTTGACCCATTCATGTCATCAATAATGGCTGGTTTGATTCTGGGAATAGGCATGGGATTAGCATTTACAAATAATGGCTCATCAGGTGGCACCGACATCATAGCCAAAATAATCAACAAATACCGCACTATTACACTTGGTCGAGCGCTACTATTTACCGATGTACTCATAATCTGTTCATCAGGATTACTACCCGATTCTGGCATAGACAAAGTCATATATGGTCTAATTGCCATGACCATAACAAGCCTTACGCTTGACATGTACATCAATGGTATTCGTCAATCAGTACAATTCTTTATCTTCTCACCAAAATATACAGAAATTGCCGACGCAATCACACAAAAAGCACATCGTGGTGTCACCGTATTAAATGGGCAGGGATGGTACACGAAAGAGAACGTAAAAATTGTAATCGTAGTCACTCGCAAAAACGAATCCACCCAAATATTCAGCATTATAAACGAAATCGACCCCAACGCCTTTATATCTCAATCTGCCGCAATCGGAGTATATGGTCGAGGATTTGACCCAATAAGCAAAAACTAACCACGACAAATATATCATTATTCTCTCTGTTTATTATCCCTTTGTGCAATTAATTTATTTTTACCAGACACCACTAAAAAATACTGTGTTGTAATTGATATGTACTGCACAGTATTTTTTCTGCTCCATCAACATGCCTAAAATCAATCTCTAAAAAAATTTATATACTTTCTCACGAGCTTATCTAATGGCTTATGCCATGTGTCGCCCTCTTCGACCGAAAGTCCTAATACTCGCTGTATTATCGACTTGCGTTGATAGTAATATTTTGTCGTGATATTCAACAACTCGCAAAGCGAATCCCTCGAACAATCCATAAACGTCAACCAGATTATAGTCAAGTCGGTCTTTTTCAGTTCGGGGTATGCCTTATGCAACTCATCTAAATTCACTAACGCATCAGCCACCATATTCTCTCGACTCGCATTATATCCCTTTTTATACTCATCGAATAGTGCCGAGAATCGCTCTTTGCGTTTCTTCACTTCGAGTTCCAAATCGTTCACCTCTTGCGTCAATCCACTCACTTCTGATTCCAACCCACTCACCTCCTGTTCCAAAACCACCACATTCTGCTCCAAACTATCCACATTCTGTTTCAGGCTGTAAACATTTTTCCTATATCGTTCTATCGCCACAAATGCCACCACCAGCACAGTCATCATCACCAGCAACACCACATTATATATTCCCCTCAATCTCAACATCTCTTTCTTATTTTCCAACTCCTTATTCAGCAAATCATACTCCCCATTTATAGCACTAAGTCGCTGACTGAACAAAAAAGAAAATTCCTCTTTTTGATGATAATACGCCCTCTCCCAACTCTCACTCGCCTCTTTATATTTCCCCTGCAAAGACAATCTTCGCGAATCATAAAAACTACCATCAGCCTTAAAACTCGGATGGCTCTCTACATGCTCTATATACCTCTGTGCGCTATCAGGCTCCCCTTTTCTCAAGTATGCCTCTGCTAATATACGTGCACGCCCAGCATAAGGCACTCTATCATAACATGGCTTAGCGTATGCTATTATCGTGTCGGGGTGCAACTCATCAATATGCCACCAAGCGTATTTACTTTTTGCCACCTCATCACCCCAATCATCAAAATATTCGAGGCTCTTCTCTAAATAGTACCGAGCCGAATCCCCTTTTGTCAACAGGCTCAAGTCCATATACGAATAAAGCAGCCGCCTCAAATTATTATATTCCAAATTCTTTTCTAATCCCTTTTTCGCATAATTCAAAGCAAGAATTGTATCTGTCGTCATTGTATTACTAACTATCATAGAATATACAAATGATGCTACAGAATCACAATATTGCAAATTTTTCTCTGCACGCTTCAAATATATCAACGATTTATCAAAATCACCATCGGCAAACAATTTATACCCTATCAAAGCATCACACAGACAGACCTTTCCCATCTCCCTACTCTTTTCATATAGTGCAACGCAAGTCTTCAAAGACTCAATATCAATGTCTTTATCGCTCTGATGTCGTGCTGACTCCATTGCATTTATCAACGCAAAATCTGCTTTGGGGTCTAATGTCTCTTTTTTGCCACACGCCACAAAAAATAGTAATCCTACAATTGCAATTATCCAATAATTTTTTCTTTTCATACCTTTTATAGTTTTCACCTATTTACTATGCAAATTTAGCTAAAAAAGTGCAAAAAAATCACGTTTTTTTGAGACCCCAAAAATTTCGAATATATCGAAATCTACCATCCCCCACACCAACAATCTATATAACAACACATTACACCCCATTTTCCCTACGCCTCAAAAACGTCATTTTCGAATATCGAAAATTTGGAGACTCAATATAAAAACACTAAATTTGCCCCAAAATCTTAAACATCAACACTGAATTTTTCTAACTACGAGGAAAAAAATCTATCCTGTAGTCGCAACACAGTTACATTCTTGTTGCTTTGCATTTGCTTAAAAACAAATAAAATCAACCATTACTATCAAATAAAACAAAACCCAACCCTTACCCATACTACAACATACTATAAATATACCATAAATATAGGATAAATATATAATAAATATACTATAAACATACTATAACCCTACCCTCACCCAAACCCCACCTTCCCCCTGCGAACACCCCACAAATATTAAAAACACCAAAAATAAGAGAATCAACAAAAATTTTCATTACCTTTGCATCGTGAAAGCAAAAACATAATACTAACCTCTAAACAATAACTAATTATGAAAAACTTATCTTTACTTTTATTAATAGCATTAGGATGCGTTGCATGTGAACAAAATAACACAGGATACACAAAAACTGTTGCAAAGATTTATTTTTGCAACAAATTACCTAATGAAGTTAATCTCAACCTATTCAAAGGCGATGAAGTTTTCGAATATAAAATAGAACCTAATGAGACTATTTATTTTACTACTATTCATTCCTGCTATGGTGATTTTGGAATAGAAAAAAACAATTATCATTTTCCGCCAGATACAGACCGAACAAACTATTTGCTCAGTTTTGATAGTGCAACAGTAGCATATAATTCTATTATTTACACTTTTACTAACAATAATAATCTTTATTATTCTCCAAATAATACATCAGTATTATACCTCATGGCAGCTTATCCTTGGCAAAGAGAGGCTGTTGGAAAACTCTCTAAAGTAAAACGTTCTTACTATATTTACAATGAAAAATATTTTGAGTCATTAGATAGGGAAATAAAAAATCTCCCTTTAAATCTCCCCTTATAATATAACAGATAACCAAAAATAATATTAATAAAAAATTATGAAAAAGCTAATTTTTATCTTTTCGCTATCCGCACTAATATTAGTAGGATGCGAAGAAAAATTCAAATCTAAAATTTGGATAAATCCCAATATCGAATATTGTGGAGTAACTGCTCCCATAGATAGTTTAGAATGGTTTAAAAATGATTTCCAACCTGCATTTGATGACTTAAACAACAATTATGAATATTGTTACGAGTATTACTCAGAATATATATATTTATACCGAAATAATGAAACGCAAGAAGATTTTGTTGTTACTTGTCGCTATTTAGAAGAACCTAATTGGTATGGAATTACACTTTATCGTTGCGATGGAACAATAATTAATCATGGATATTTTTCTACTAATAATAACGATTTTGATAGACCCAAAAGAACTCCTAATAAAAACTTATCATCACGTTTACTTTGTGATTCTTGTGATACTTTCTTCAAAACTCACACGTTAATTGACACTATAGCATACTGGAAAATTAATCCTAATTTAGAAGCCCTAAAAGAATTAAAAAAATAACTTAGCACCCACCCAATAGTAGAGACGTAGCCCGCTACGTCTCATTTGTTATACCTATTTCCGACATAGAGACGTGACAGACTATAAAAAAGAGACGTAGCAGGCAAAAAAGAGACGTAGCAGGCTACGTCTCTACAGAGGGGCATGGTGCGTTTTTTAGGGTTACACGCACAAAAAAGGCTACTTGCAAAGTTGCAAAGTTGCAAAGTGCCAAATACACACTGTTGATGTGTATTTTTTTGCTCTCGCTTCTGGCGGTTTTCTTGCTTGAAGGTTGCTTGAAGGTTGCTTGAGGGTAGGGAGAAAAAAATACACACTCTCATTGTGTATTGTCTATCATAAACAATGCCTCAAGAATTTTCAAAAAAAACGACCACGAGAGAAATGATTTCTCACTTTTTTTTCGTATCTTTGCAAGTTGAAATTTTTTAAAGTAAAAAGAATGCAAAATATCAGAAACATCGCTATTATTGCACACGTTGACCATGGTAAAACTACTTTGGTTGACAAGATGTTACTTGCCGGACAACTATTTCGTGAGAATCAGCAAACCGGTGAACTCATGCTCGACAATAATGACCTCGAACGCGAACGTGGTATCACTATTTTGTCGAAAAACGTATCAATCAACTACAAAGACACTAAAATAAATATCATCGACACCCCAGGCCACGCCGACTTTGGTGGCGAGGTTGAGCGCGTACTCAACATGGCTGACGGATGTCTTCTACTCGTTGATGCCTTTGAAGGTCCTATGCCTCAAACACGTTTTGTGCTTCAAAAGGCTTTGCAAATTGGGTTGAAACCTATTGTTGTTATAAATAAGGTGGATAAACCTAATTGTCGCCCTGATGAGGTGCAGGAGGCTGTATTTGAATTGATGTTCAACCTCGATGCTACAGAAGAACAATTGGATTTCCCAACTATCTATGGTTCAGCGAAAAACAATTGGATGTCGACAGATTGGAAAAATCAAACTGAAAATATCTTCCCCCTTCTCGACACCATTATTGAACATATACCGGCGCCTCCGGCATTGGAGGGTACGCCTCAGATGTTGATTACTTCGCTTGACTTCTCGAGCTATGTAGGTCGTATTGCTGTGGGTCGTGTGCATCGTGGTGTTTTGCGTGAAGGTCAAGACATTGCGTTGGTAAAACGCGACAGAACTGTTGTAAAACAACGCATTAAGCAGTTGCAAACATTCACAGGTTTGGGACGCACTGCGGCACAAGAGGTACATTCGGGTGATATTTGTGCTATTATTGGTTTGGAGAATTTCGAAATCGGTGACTCTATCTGCGACCTCGAAAATCCAGAACCTCTCGACCCAATTGCTATCGATGAGCCTACGATGTCAATGTCGTTCACAAACAACGACTCGCCATTCTTTGGTAAAGATGGTAAATTCGTCACTTCGCGTCATATTCATGACCGCTTGATTCGCGAATTGGATAAAAACTTAGCGTTGAGAGTTGAGAAAAATCCAGAATCTGACGTATGGCGCGTATCTGGTCGTGGCGTATTGCACTTGTCGGTATTGATTGAAACTATGCGTCGCGAAGGCTATGAATTGCAAGTAGGTCAGCCACAAGTTATTACTAAAGAAATTGATGATGTGCTTTGCGAACCTATTGAACAACTCACTGTTAATCTTCCTGAAGAATATTCGAGCCGTATCATCGACATGGTAACTCGCCGTAAAGGTGAATTGCTCTCGATGGAGACACAAAAAGACCGCATCCACATGGAATTTGCTATTCCATCGCGTGGCATTATAGGCTTACGTAACAATGTGTTGACTGCATCGGCTGGCGAGGCTATCATGGCTCACCGCTTCCTCGAATATCAACCATGGAAGGGCGATATTGAACGTCGCAATAATGGTTCAATCATCGCAATGGAATCGGGCACTGCGTTTGCATACGCTATTGATAAATTGCAAGACAGAGGTCGATTCTTCATCTTCCCTCAGGAAAATGTGTATGCAGGACAGGTAGTTGGCGAACATAGCAAAGAGGGGGACTTGGTAGTGAATGTAACTAAATCGAAGAAATTGACCAATATGCGTGCTTCGGGTTCTGACGACAAAGTGAAACTCATTCCTCCTGTAGTTATGTCGCTCGAAGAGACACTTGAATACATCAAAGAGGACGAATATGCAGAGATTACACCAAATCACATTCGTATCCGCAAAATTATCCTCGACGAAACAGAACGCAAACGCGCGAATAAAAACTAAAAAATAATGCATAATTCATAATGCATAATTCATAATTTTTTAGTAATTTTGCAAATAATATAAAAAGACGAAATAACAAAATTTATGTTCTTATGCTATTTTGTCTTCAAAAAAAATAAATAAATATGAAAGAATTTATCAATTATCTTGGTATCGTGCTCATGCTCATCGGCGTAGCAATTTTTGTTTACTATCACTTTTGTGTTATCGGAGGTGGCAATGGTTACCTCTACGCTGGTCTTATCTGCGTATTGGGTGGACTTTTCGCACACATTATCCTCAACAAACGCATCAGATAATTTTTATAATTCATAATGCATAATTCATAATTCATAATTATTTTATAATTATGGATTGTGTTTGTGTGTAGTATATTATAGATTATGAATTAAGTAAACTATGTCGGAAGAACAAATAACATCGTTAGACAATCAATTTGCAGGTGCAGATTATGGTGATGACAACATCATCACACTTGAAGGCTTAACCCACATCCGCCGTCGTGCAGGTATGTATATCGGAAAATTGGGCGATGGTTCAAGTGCCGATGATGGTATCTATGTACTTATCAAAGAAGTAATTGACAACTCAATCGACGAGTTTCGTATGCATTTTGGTAACCGCGTAGAAATCACCATCAAAGATCGTATGGTCACTGTGCGCGACTATGGGCGAGGCATTCCACAAGGCAAAATGATTGACGCTGTTTCGAAACTCAACACAGGCGGTAAGTACGACGACAAAGCATTCAAAAAATCAGTTGGTCTCAATGGTGTAGGTACAAAAGCTGTCAATGCTCTTTCATCTCACTTCACCGTGAAATCATTCCGCGACGGAATGGTAAAACAAGCCGACTTCGAACGTGGTAAATTGGTAAAAGAGTACGACTTAACCGCTACCGATGAGAAAAACGGCACAATGATTTGTTTCTCTCCAGACTGCGATCCGCAACACCCACAAGAGCGACTTTTCGACCCACACTTTGCCTTCCGCGATGAGTTTGTAGAGACCATGCTCCGCAACTATAGCTACCTTAATACGGGGCTAACAATTGTATATAACGGCAAACGTTTTGCATCGAAAAATGGTCTTCTCGACTTGCTCAATGAAGCAACAACTTCCGACCCTCTCTACCCTATCGTCCACCTCAAAGACGAAGATATAGAGATTGCTTTCACTCATATTGACCAATACGGCGAAGAGTACTATTCGTTCGTCAATGGTCAGCACACTATCCAAGGCGGTACACACCAATCAGCTTTTCGTGAAGCATTTGGTAAAACTATCAAAGAGTACTATAACAAAAACGGTATGGAACTCAGCGACATCCGTTCTGGACTTGTGGCTGCTGTAGCAGTATCAGTACAAGACCCTGTTTTTGAATCGCAAACCAAAGTTAAACTTGGCTCTAAAGACATGGGACCAGAAGGCCCCACAATTGCAAAATTTGTAGGTGATTTCGTAAAAAAAGAGGTTGACAATTATCTCCACAAGAATCTCGAAGTAGCAGATATAATGCTCAAAAAGATTCAAGAATCTGAAAAAGAGCGTAAAGCAATTGCTGGTGTTACGAAACTCGCTCGCGAACGTGCTAAAAAAGCTAATCTCCACAACAAAAAACTTCGCGATTGCCGCATCCACCTCAACGACACTAAAGGAGACCTCCGTGACCAATCATGCATATTCATCACCGAGGGTGACTCTGCTTCGGGTTCTATCACCAAAACTCGTGATGTAGATACTCAAGCCGTATTCTCACTTCGCGGAAAACCTTACAACTCTTATGGACAAACCAAAAAGGTAGTATATGAAAACGAAGAGTTCAACTACCTGCAAGCTGCACTTAACATCGAAGATGGACTTGAAGGGCTACGCTACAATAAGGTAATTATCGCAACCGATGCCGATGTCGATGGTATGCACATACGCTTATTGCTAATGACTTTCTTCTTACAGTTCTTCCCCGACCTAATCAAGAAAGGGCACGTATATATATTGCAAACGCCACTCTTCCGCGTACGTAACAAAAAAGAAACCCGCTACTGCTACACCGAAGAAGAACGCCTTGCAGCTCTCGAAGAGTTAGGAGCCAATCCAGAAATCACTCGATTCAAAGGTCTCGGTGAAATATCGCCCGACGAGTTCAAACACTTCATCGGTCCCGACATGCGCCTCGACCAAGTAATGCTCCGCAAAGAAGATGCTGTATCCGAACTCCTCTCATTCTATATGGGCGACAATACTCCAGAACGTCAAAATTTCATCGTCGAAAACCTCATAGTCGAAGACGACGAAATCTAATAGCATAAAAATATTGCTATCAACTCAAAAAAACAAGCATCAATATTTAATAACGCAAGTCACGAACTTGCGAACTTGCGAAGTTGCAAAGTTGCGAAGTTGCAAAGTTCTTTTGAATGTAAATACACAATGTGAGTGTGTATTTCATCCCCCTACCCTCAAGCAACCTTCAAGCAACCTACAAGCAAGAAAACCGCCAAAAAATGAGAGCAAAAATACACAACGAGAGTGTGTGTTTTTGCCGAGTGCCATAGCGGTTCACGACTGAAGGGAGTAAACCGCCGTTTTAGTGAAAACAAAAGAAATTTTATTTATTTTGTTGAGCGTTAGGCGGTTCACGAGCTAAAAGCGAGTAAACAACACCCACTGTCATTGTGCGCAGTAGTAACTGTGCACTTCGAAAATTCGAAAGTTCGAAAATCAAACTCCAATAATAAAAGACGCTCTCTATAAGAAATAGAGAGCGTCTTTTTATATAAGTCTTTATCACTTCACAAACAACACCTTACCTTTATCGCGTGGTTTTGCTTCAGGAGTCTCATCTGCATAACCTAAACCAACACATAACGACAACTCATAACCTTCACTAAATCCCAAACGTTCAAGAATTGGAGCACATGCAGGATTATCATTTATCAATCGTACTGGACTACCCAAACAAATAGAGCCAATACCTAATGCCTGCGCTGCCAACATCATATTTTCAGCCATCAAACCACAATCGTATGCCGAAAAATCATATGACAAATCACGAGCAATAAACACCATAACAGGCGCACCACGGAAACAACCAACAACTTTTTCATCATACGCATCAATCATAATTTGCTTAATTTCATTCATCACTTCAGGACTATCAACAACTCGAACTTCCCACGACTGTTTATTCTGACCATTAGGTGCATTAATACCACACTCCATAATAGCTTTCAATTTACCACGTTCCACAACATCCGCTTTATACTTACGAATACTGCGACGAGCCATAATAGTTTCAATGGTTTCATTTTTAGACTCTTGCTCTTTTTGATTGCAACATGCCACCATCGACATCATACAAGCAATCACTACAAATAATTTTACAAACTTCATAATAATAAAATTTAATGGTTAATATAAATAAAATTAAAAATCAATTCACAATAGCTAATTCCTCAACCCGAACTCTCCAATTTTCATTATCTTATTAAAATCTCTCAAATACCTAATTCTAAACAGTATCGCCGCCACCGTCAATCCACCTATAAATCCTATCCACACTCCAGGTGCTCCCAATCCTACCACAAATGCCATCACATACCCCAACGGCAAATTAATCACTATGTATGCCAAAAATGCCACATACATAGTTATCTTCACATCTTTCAATCCACGTAAAATACCAGCCCCAACTGCTTGCATGCCATCAGACAATTGGAATATACCTGCCATAACCAACACCTGCGACCCAAGCCTAATCACCTCTGGGTCTGCCGAAAACAACATCGCTATATTCTCCCTAAAGAATACCAACAACGACCCCATCACAAAGTTGGCACACAAGCACAAATGTATCGACGCATTCGCCGCCATTCTCATTGCCTTATAATCTTTCGCTCCATACTGATGGCTCACCCTTATCGTTGTCGCTGCTGATATACCCAACACCACCATAAACAACAAGTTACTCATCTGCGATGCTATCTGATGACTTGCCAATGCTGCAGCCCCAAGCCATCCCATCATTATACCCGAGAAGGTGAATGCCGACATCTCCATCAATATATGAGCTGCTATCGGAAGTCCTACCATACAAATACCTCTCACCTCTTTCCAAGCAAACCAACTCATCCTAAATTCTTTACAATAAGACCACCACTCTTTTCGCCAATACATTACCGCAAAAAGCATAAATGGCATCACTACACGCGAAATCAATGTTGCCACACCTGCTCCCAACACTCCCATTTCAGGGAATCCACACTTACCAAATATCAAAAAGTAATTAAACAAAATATTCACTAAATTAGATATTATGGTTATAATCATCGCCACCGACGTATTACCTAATCCTTCCAAAAACTGCTTACCTGCCATAAATAGCGTATTTGGTAACACACTAATTGCCAACACTATGTAATAAGGCATAGCACACTCCACCACTGCCACATCTTGCCCCATATACGACAAAAAGCTCGTCACTAAAAGCAATACGCCCAACATCAACACCGACGCCACAACTGCCAACAACATCTGATTCTGGAATATCTGCCCTATACGTCCCACCTTAACCTCTGCACTACCTAATTCATTCGACGTATATGTCTGACCTACAATTGGTGTCACGCCCATCAGCAATCCATTCACAAACAGAAAACCCAACAATGCCACCGACGAAGCAAACGACACTGCCGCCAACTCCACCGTACCCAATCTACTGACCATAAATGTATCTACCAACTGCGTCAACGCAACTCCCACTTGCGACAACACAATCGGCCCTGCCACCTTCAAATTCCGCTTATAATATGGCAAATAATCTCTAAAACTCATATAAACCGAAAATTATAGCACCCATAGAACACTACAGATGCTATAAACAAAATTATAAATCCAAAAGCCGAATAGCTAATTGTGAATTATGCATTATGAATTGTGCATTGCTTAAAGATGAAGCGTATGCCCCATTCTCTCTTTTTTAGTTTTCAAATAGTGCTCGTTATGCTCATTCATCTCAATTTCAATAGGCACATTCTCCACAATTTCAAGACCATAACCCTCAAGACCAATACGTTTTACTGGATTATTCGACATCAAACGCATCTTCGTAATACCGATTTCACGAAGAATGCTTGCACCTACACCATAGTCACGCTCATCAGCTTTATATCCGAGATGGAGGTTTGCATCAACAGTATCTAAACCCTCTTCTTGCAATTTGTATGCTCTAATTTTGTCCATCAAACCAATACCACGACCCTCTTGATTGAGATATACAATTGCACCTTTACCCTCTTTTTCTACCAACTCCATCGCTTTATGCAATTGCTCACCACATTCACAACGACAAGAACCGAAAATATCACCTGTCATACATGACGAGTGTACACGCACCAACACTGGCTCATCTTTATCCCACTCACCTTTTACGAGAGCAACATGCTCCAAACCATTTGATTTTTGACGGAATGGAATAATTTTGAATGTACCATAATGAGTTGGCAACATTGCCTCTTCTCCTTTTTCTACAATCGATTCATTTTTCAAACGATAAGCAATCAAATCCTTAATTGTTATAAGTTTAATTCCATACTTTTGAGCTACCAATTGCAAGTCTGGCATACGAGCCATTGTACCATCTTCATTCATAATCTCAATCAATGCCGCAGCTGGATACAATCCTGCCAAACGAGCCAAATCCACTGATGCCTCTGTATGTCCCGCACGACGCAACACTCCACGTTCTTGTGCATACAACGGATTGATATGTCCAGGACGACCAAACGCCTCTGGTTTCACATTTGGGTCTGCCAATGCTCTAATCGTAGCAGCACGGTCGTGAATAGAAACACCTGTCGAACAACCTTCAAGATAATCCACTGTAACAGTAAATGGTGTACCCAACATCGAAGTATTATTGCTCACTTGACGTTCAAGTTCCAACTCTTTACATCTACTTATTGGTAGTGGAGTACACAAAACACCACGTCCATTTTTCAACATAAAATTCACTGCCTCTGGAGTAATTTTTTCTGCTGCAATAATGAAATCACCCTCATTCTCACGGTCTTCATCATCGACAACAATCAAGAATTTTCCTTCACGAAAATCCTCCAATGCCTCTTCAATTGTGTTAATTCTAAATTCCATATCTTTTAAAGTTCAAAATTTTTATACAATAATATATTATTTAACAAAATTCTATATCCTTTTCTTACCTATTTTTAATCTTTTAATAAACAACTTCCACCCATCTACATTAAACAATGTCGAATCCGTAGCCGCTTTGTACGTCAAAAATATACCTATCGGCAACAACACCGCTGAACTCAACCACATACCTTGCCACACTTCCCACACTGCCTCACGCGCCATCTTTACCCCCATAGTATCAATAATATAATATACAATAAACATCAATACCGCAACCACTGCTGGCATACCCAAACCTCCTTTTCTGATAATCGCACCAAGCGGCGCCCCAATAAAAAAGAATATCAAACAAGCAAACGACAAAGTAAACTTTCTATGCCACTCCAACGAGTGTTTAGTAAAATACCAATCCGAATCCGATATAACCGTCTTGCTATATTGAATATCATTACTCACCGTATTTATTCGCGACACTGCATTATTCATTATATTCTTCGCTTGTCGATAGGTCGTCCCAGCAAACAATGTATCAATATCATACACTTTATCCACCTTCAACTCATTCACCGTATCTACCTCCGCAAAACTATTTGCATACAATTTCTCTTCTCGCATCTGAATCGACAAATTCGTACGTAAAGAATCTCGCACCACATTAACCGAATCTATATCATGTGTCAATCTTACTATATCCTTCGACACATGTTGATTATCCAAATACGACGCATCCAACTCATTGAAATTAGCATCGAAATTAACCAACATCTCCTTCTGCCTAAAAACCTCTCTCCTATACGGAACATTCTTAAAATCAAAACCCTCCCCCTTCTTCAAATTCTCAAACGACTCTCCATTCTTAAACAACAACTTCAAATTCAACTTATCCTCCGTCATCTTCACATACACCGTATCCGCCGTAGTCACAGCCGCATTATCAAACCCATTCGAAAAATCATAAACCATCACATCCAACAAAGCTCCAGTATCATAATCTTTAGCTCTTACATACAATCTCAAATTATTTATCTCCGAATAAAACTCCCCAACCGGTATATTCAATTCTGGCGATTTATTCCTAAAACTATGCAACAAAGCCCATTGCTTCTTCTGGGCTATCGGTATCACATTATTCGAAAACCAAAACGCCCCAAAACAAATCAACACAATAAAAACCATCAACGAACGCATTATCCTAAACAACGACACACCCGCCGACTTCATCGCCAACAACTCCAACTTCTCTCCCATATCACCAAACGACATCAGCGAAGCCAACAATATCGCCAACGGCAACGCCAACGGCACCAACGACAACCACGAATACAACAAAAACTCCATCAACACCTTAATAGGCAAACCCTTACCCACCATCTCTCCGATATACAACCACAAAAATTGCATTATCAGAATAAACGAACAAATAAAAAACGTCGCAAAAAACAGCAACAAAAAATTCTTCAAAACATATATATCTATTCGTTTCATCTATACAATTTTATAATTCATTCAGAAGTCTTCTTTCACTCCACACCACAAAACCCTCATCCCACATTCAATCTGCAAAGTTACAAAAAATAATCCACACTACCTAACTCCTCACGCCTAATTCATCACTATATTCTTACCCCCAAATGAAGACCCAACATTCTTACCTGCTCCTCCCACAACATCCTCGCATCTTCAACCTCTCCGACCTCAGCAAAGTCAGTAATAACCAACGTAACATTCCCTGTCAATGCATCCTCATTGATTTTCAACTCAAAATAACAATCCGTCGCATCTCCATCCCATCTAAATTTCACCAACTTCATATCCCTACACGACAATCTCGTTGCCTCTTGCTCCACTTCATCCCACACAAATACCCATTTATCACCCTTCAATTTCACATCATCAGCAAACCAATTACCCAACTCCGAAGGCATACTAATCGCCTTCCACAATACCGAATGTGAACACGAATTCAACACAAACTCCATTACAAATTTCTCTTTTCCCATATATCCATCAAAATTAAAAAAACATTCCCTATTTAAGCACCGTTTTATCAAACGACAAAGGCAACAACGCCTTAACACTCGAAAGTTTATAAACTCCCCTCTTACCATACAACAACACATCCATATCAACCCCATAACGCACCTCTGTTTCCAACAACACTTGCCTACATGCCCCACACGGAGTTATTGGCTCTTCCAAAAAATCACCATCCGAAAACGTCGCAATAGCCAACGCCTTAGGCGCAACATTCGGATACCTCGAATTAGCATAAAACATCGTAACCCTCTCAGCACACAAACCCGACGGATAAGCCGCATTCTCCTGATTAGTACCACTCACAATCTCTCCATTCTCCAACAACACAGCCGCTCCAACATGAAATTTCGAATACGGTGCGTATGCATCTCCAGTTACCCGTTTAGCCTCATCAACCAACTGCTTATACTGCTCCGGCAACTCATCATACGAATAAACCATCACACTCGTAACTATTTTTCTCTCTTCCATAAAACACAAATCCTATTTTTTTTGCAAATATAATAAATATTTACATAATACGCAAATAAAAAGGAGACTTTTCTCAAAGTCTCCTTTTGCATCGTTTCTTAGTATTAGTTTTTTTAAGGTAAAAAGATTGAGCAAGTTTCATCATAAATTTTTACACTGCAAAATAACAACATTTTTTTCAAATACCAAACAAAAAAAAACATATTATAAAACATATTTTACCATAACACATTTCAAATTAAAACTTCAATCTCACCACACACCCCAAACCAACACATAAACACACTATAAATCAACAAAATAAATACATTATAAATTAAAACCAAACAACTAAAAAATGTAAAAAAACATAAAAAAACAAACACTATTCACATCTCCTTAAACCCTATTTTTTCAAAAAAATCGATTTTTCACCCCAAAACACCCCACCCCAAAAAATCCAAAATTTCATTCTGTAAGCACAAAAAACTTAATCATCCCACACCCCCTATCGTAGGGACACGGCACGCCGTGTCCGATCGGTCGCCAGACCAAAAATCTAGAAAAGCGAAGCGTCTATAACATCTATATCCACTAGTCCCAATCAGCCACAAAGCTGACTCCCCCAAAAAATCAGTCTCCCAGAAAAGCAAAGCGTTCCAGACAATCCGGACTATCCGCTCCAATAGTCCCCAACGGGGACACACATGTAGTAACCGCTGCGTGGTCGAGCTTCAGCGAGCCACCTGCGGAAAAAACAAACTCCCCATCCAACGACCTCAACGAGGTCGCACAATACAACCTCTCAACCAAACTAAAAAATAACACACACTAACAGCAACCCATAATATACCATAAATATAAGATAAATATACTATAAATATAGAATAAATATACTATAAACATACTATAACCTAATCTACACAATACCTCCCTTACAAAAATAACACACCAACAAAAAACACCAATTTTCATATTTCAATATTTTTTCGTAACTTTGTACCTTATAAGTAACATTATCACAACTAATAACAAATAACAAAACTATGTTAGAAATTCAAAAAAAGATGAGCAACTCATTCTATGCTCTTCTCAGCTTGCCGGCAACCGCTATGGGCTTTGCCTTGTCGGTGCAAATTTCAGCATTAAGCTGGATTCTTTCGACCAAATATGGTCTTGATATTCATGAAATTGGTATTGTTTGGGCTGCGGGTCCGATTGCGGGCATCATCGCACAACCCATCGTAGGTCTCGTAAGCGACAAAATGTGGTTTATGGGCGGTCGCCGTCGCCCCTGGATTTTATTAGGCGGCATATTAACCGGTTTAATGCTTTTAGCCTTACCTAACCTCGGCATCATCCAAAAAATGATCACAGGCGGCGAAGGAGCCGAAGGCCTTTTAGCTATCGCAGTAGCCGTAGCTCTAACTCTCGACCTCAGCATCAACGTAAGCTTCAACCCTACTCGTTCTTTAGTATCCGACTGTTCTCCAATGGCAGAACGCTCTAAAGCATACACTTGGATGCAAACCGTATCAGGCACATTCGGCGTATTAGCATATCTCATAGCAACATTCTTAGGCAACGAAGTACTCATCTACGTAGGCGTAGTTATCGCCCTAATATTCACACTCATACCTTCATTCATGATTGAAGAACCTCGCCAATTAGAGGCTTCAGAAGAATCAAAAAGCGCCGAATCTAAAACCTCGTTCAAAGACATGAACAATGCCATCCTTCCCCTCTATGGCTTTTTAGTATATGGCATTTACGTAATCGTCGCTAAACTATTAGGCTTCGAAGACAACTCAAGCATCAATATCTTTGGATTATGCACCCTCAGCACAGTAGAACTCTGCTGCGTTATCATTGAATTAATAGCTATTGCCCTTGTTCTTTTCAATGTATTTAGAGTAAAAGAAAACACTCACGAATTCCAAAAAATATTGCTCGCACACTCATTCACTTGGTGGGGTGTTCAAACCATGAACATCTACATGTTCTTCTACGTTTCAACTCAAATCATCGGTCTTACTGCAGGCAAACCAATGGAACAAACCAACTCAATGGCATTCCTCACCCGCGACTTAATCGGTGCAATACTCCCAGTATTAGTACTAAATGTAGTAGCCAACAAAATCGGTGCAACTCGCACTCACACATGGTCAATCCTATTAATGGCATTAGGCTACGCCATCATCGCAATGTTTGGCTCTAACATCGTCATTTTCTTCTTAGCACTTGCCATTGTAGGCATCGGTTGGGCATCATTAGTATCCCTCCCATTCGCCATCATGAGCGAAAAAGTCGACCAAACTAAAATGGGACTCTACATGGGCATCTTCAACCTTTCAGTTGTACTTCCACAATTAGTTGCCAGCTTCAAAATGGGCGAAGTAGTCAACAACGCAGCCGACAAATCTATCATCTTCGTCATCTGCGCCGTATGCTTAGCCATCTCAGGCATCCTCTGGTTCGCCGTCAAAAACGAAAAATGACATTCAAATTTAACAAAATTTAATCCACATAACATAGCCGTTATGTGGATTTTTTTTTATAACTTTGCAAAATATTATTTATCGAAAAACAATATCAAAATAATAACTCAAAATTAAACTCTTTTATGAAGAAAATTACTCTCATTTTTGCTCTAATCATGGGCATTTTCGCATCTGCAAATTCACAAAAACGTGTCACATTCGAAGACGTTGAATATTGTACAGGTGCAATATTTAACAAAGTATCAAACAATGGTAAATACGTTGCAGGCTACGCAAGTGCCGACTTAGGTGGTAGCGACATCGGTTTTGTTTATCTCGTAGAAGAAGATTCAATGTTAGTACTAAACCCAGAATGGGAAGACAACATCGAAAAAAGCCACTTAGTAAAAGCAACAGCTATGGACGTTTCAGACGCAGGTATTGTTGTAGGACAATACGCATTTGAAGACCAACAAGTTCGTCCTGCTTTCTACAATATTTCTACAGGCAAATGGACAGAATTGGAACGTCCATCAGAAGTAATTGGAAAAGTTACTTCAGCTGGTGGACTATATGGCGAAGCTACAAGTATTTCCGCTGACGGTAAATATATCGGTGGCTATGTAATTGCTCAAATGGACAACAGTACACGCGCTAAACAAGTGCGCCGCGATATAGCTTGCGTATGGGTTCGCACTAACGATGACGAACTTAACCCTACATACGAACTTCAAAAACCAATTGATAAAGACCACACAAAAATTACAACTAATGGCGACTATGTATGGCACATGTCTAACGATGGTCGTTGGTTAGGTGGTAATAACAACAACCAAGCTGGATGTTACAACGTTGCTATTTGGGAAAACAACTTTACTGACACCCTACAACGTACAATTCTTATCGGTAAATACGATTGGGACCGCGAAGACTCTAATGGAAACGGACAAATTGATAGAGAAGGCGACGATTTAGATGCTCCAATTTCAGACCCTATCCAATACTGGTGGACAGGTACAGTTTCTTCTATCTCTCCGAATGGCGAGTGGGTTGTTGGCTACCACACATTCAATGGCACAGGCTACAACGACGTAGAAATCTCTACTGCTGTAGGTTTCCGCTACAATACGAAAACAGAAGTCCTCGAAGACACTCTATTCGCAGGTTGCCCAACTGTAGTATTCGACGATGGCGAAATGATATACACAACTACTGGAGTTATGAGCTCATCTGATGACAAAAAAGTACAATGTGGTACTGTAACAATAGGAATTGATGGATTAGGTCAATTAAATGTTCCTATGCTCTATTTCCCATTCGAAACAGCTATCGAAAACGTAAAAGATTTGGATATCAACATGTATATCAATAATCAAACTCTTTTCATGGAAGGCGAATTTACATCAGTTGAAATCTATTCTGTACTTGGCGCATTAGTTGGCACTTACAACACTAACGAAATCAGCCTTGCTAATATAAATAAAGGTGTATATGTAGTTCGTATCATCAACGGCAACCAAGCTATCACTAAAAAGATTAGCTTGTAATCAAAAAAATACATAATAAAAAAGGTGGCTAATCAGCCACCTTTTTTTTATTATATACTCACTATTATCAGAATATATCTTTTATCATAATTGTCTGTGTACGGTCAGGACCTACGCTAACAACGGCAATCTCAGTATTTGTAAGTTCTTCGATTTTACGAAGGTATGCTTTAGCTGCTGCAGGAAGAGCATCGAAATCACGAACGTCTTCAATCTCTTCTTTCCAACCTTCCATTTCAATATAGATAGGTTTGCAACGTTCCAATGCGCTCAATGTTGCAGGCACATAGTCAATTACTTTACCATCGAGTTCATAGCCTGTACAGATTTTGAGTATTTCAACACCTGTAAGCACATCGAACAACATAATGCTGAGATAGTTGATACCAGAAATACGGCATGCGTGACGAAGACCTACGGCATCAAGATAACCTACACGGCGTGGACGACCTGTCACTGTGCCATACTCATGACCACGTTCGCGAATATAGTCAGCCAATTCGCCTTCCAATTCAGTAGGGAAAGGACCTGCACCTACGCGTGTTGTATAGGCTTTGCAGATACCTAACGCACGATTGATATAACGAGGAGCAACACCAGCACCAAGTGGCACACTTGCAGCAGTTGGAGATGATGATGTCACGAATGGATATGTGCCATTTTCGATACAAAGCATCACACCTTGAGCACCTTCAAACAACACTTTTTTGCCCTCTTCTATTTCTTTATTCAAAAGAATTGAAGTATCACAAATATAAGGACGAAGCACTTCACCATAAGCAAGGAATTCTTTGTAAAGAGTATCAAAATCCATCTCTTCAAGACCCAAAGCACGAAGCTCTACATTCTTTTGTGTGAGCGCATCACGAAGACGTTCTGCAAAATATTCAGGGTCAATAAGGTCGCCAATACGAATACCTACACGGCTATATTTGTCGCAATAAGCAGGGCCAATACCTTTTTTAGTTGTACCGATTTGTTTTCCTCCTTTCAATGCTTCGTATGCACCATCAAGAGCAATATGATAAGGCATAATAACCGCAGCACGGTCAGAGATAAAAAGTTGGAAATCTGTAATTCCTCGTTGCTTCAAACCTTCCAATTCGCCAATAGCAGCTTTCGGATTGATGACCATACCGTTTGCCATCACGTTTTTGATATGTGGATTGAAAACACCAGATGGAATTGATTGGAGGGCATATTTATTACCTCCAAATGTGATGGTGTGACCTGCATTATTACCGCCTTGGTAGCGCACTACAACATCGGCTTTCTGACCAAGATAATCAGTCATTTTGCCTTTGCCTTCATCGCCCCATTGCACACCAACAACGACTAATGTATTATTTATTTCTTGCATTGTTTTATTAAAAATTATATAAATTCTATAGCTTTTACAAATCTTATAGATTCAATAATTGTGCATTATGCACTGTGCATTGTGCATTAAAATTACTCCCACTCGATTGTTGCAGGTGGTTTTGAAGTGATATCATAAATAATGCGATTAACGCCTTTCACTTCATTCACAATACGACGAGAAATGATATCAAGCACATCGTAAGGGATGCGTGCCCAATCGGCAGTCATACCATCTATTGATGTAACGGCACGAATACCAAGTGCATAGTCGTATGTACGCTCGTCGCCCATCACACCTACGCTTTGTAAGTTAGTCAACACTGTAAAGTATTGCCATATTTCGCGGTCAAGACCTGCTTTGGCAATCTCTTCGCGAAGGATTGCATCACTTTCGCGTACGATATGAAGTTTTGCCTCTGTTATATCACCAATAATACGAATTGCAAGACCTGGACCTGGGAATGGTTGACGCCATACCATAGCTGAAGGGATACCTAATGCTTCGCCCAACACGCGCACTTCGTCTTTAAACAATACGTTCAATGGCTCTACCAATTTGAATTTCATATCTTTTGGAAGACCTCCTACGTTGTGGTGCGATTTGATAGTTTGAGCTGTTTTAGTACCCGACTCAATCACATCTGTATAGAGTGTACCTTGTGCCAAGAAATCGAAGTTACCAAGTTTTGCACTCTCTTCATCGAAGCAGTAAACAAACTCATTACCAATGATTTTACGTTTACGTTCAGGATCGGCTACGCCTGCCAATTTACCCAAGAAACGATCACGTGCATCGATGCGCACCACGTTGATACCAAACAAATCTTTACACATATCCATCACTTGGTCGCCCTCGTTTTTGCGAAGCATACCGTGGTCGATGAACATACATGTGAGTTGGTCGCCAATTGCTTTATGAATAAGCACTGCCACTACTGTAGAATCGACACCGCCACTCAATCCACACAACACTTTGCGGTCGCCCACTTGTTCGCGGATTTTAGCAATTTGCATATCGATATAGCTCTCCATTGTCCAATTCTTTTGTGCTTCACACACTTTGAACACGAAGTTAGCAATGATATCTGTGCCATATACCGAACCGCGCACTTCTGGGTGGAATTGCACGAGATATGTTTTCAATTCTGGATTATAGATAGCAGCTGCAAGTCCGTTATCACTCTTAGCTGCCATGCGAAAGTTTTCAGGATGACGAGCTACGTGGTCGCCGTGCGACATCCACACGTCTTGTGTTTTTGGTAGTCCATCAAACAAAAGGCAATCATCTTCTACATGAATAGGCATTTTGCCATACTCTTTTGTAGTACCTTTTTCGATTACACCGCCATAGAATTTACTTGTCAATTGCATACCATAGCAGATGCCAAGAATAGGCAATCCCATAGAGAAAATCTCAGGGTCACAATTGAATGCATCTGCTTCGTATACCGACTTAGGGCCGCCACTGAAGACGATACCTTTCACGCCAGGTATTGCGCGTATTTGCTCTGCTGTGAGGTCGTGCGAACGCAACTCGCTGAACACGCCCATCTCACGGATACGGCGTGCAATGAGTTGGTTGTATTGCGAACCAAAGTCGAGCACTAATATTTTGTCGTAAGTCATATTATTTAAATTCGAAAGTCAACAATCGAAAGTCAACCGTCACTAATTTTTAATTATTAATTTTTAATTATTTTGTATAATTAGGAGC
The DNA here is from genome assembly GCA_045658305.1 of Candidatus Aphodosoma sp. Taxonomy (GTDB): domain Bacteria; phylum Bacteroidota; class Bacteroidia; order Bacteroidales; family Paludibacteraceae; genus Aphodosoma. Next base: position 61,006 of record JAZOUT010000016.1, read on the forward strand.
TTCTACCGTGATATCTACATCATGTGGATGTGATTCGCGAAGACCTGCATTTGTGATACGCACAAATACGCTATCACGTTTGAGCGATTCGATATCAGGAGTACCGCAATAGCCCATACCCGAACGGATACCGCCACAAAGTTGATAGATAGTGTCAGCCAACGCACCTTTGAATGCTACACGACCCTCGATGCCTTCTGGCACAAGTTTCTTAGCATTCACGTCTTTAGCTTGGAAGTAGCGGTCGGCCGAACCACGTTTCATCGCAGCCAACGAACCCATACCTACATACACTTTATATTTACGGCCTTGGAATACGATTTCATCGCCAGGACTCTCTGAGCAACCAGCAAACAACGAACCCAACATAACCACGTCAGCACCTGCTGCAAGAGCTTTCACGATATCGCCCGAGAATTTGATACCACCATCGGCAATCACGCATACGCCTTTGTCTTTACAGAACTCAGCCACCTCTGCTACTGCCGAAATTTGAGGTACACCCACACCTGCCACAACACGTGTTGTACAGATAGAACCAGGACCAATACCCACTTTCACGCAGTTAGCACCTGCCTCAATCAAGTCGGCAGCAGCCTCTTTTGTTACTATATTACCTGCCACGATGTCGAGGTTAGGATAAGCTTGACGAATTGAGCGCACAGCCTCGATGATGTTGTGTGAATGACCGTGAGCCGAGTCAACTGTAATAACGTCAACACCAGCTTTTACAAGTGCATCAACACGTTTCATCATATCAGCCGCCACACCTACTGCAGCACCACAACGAAGGCGACCGCTAGCATCTTTACATGCGTTAGGATAGTTACCCACGTTGTCGATATCTTTCGATGTAATCAAACCTACCAAACGACCTTCGTCGTCAACGATAGGCAATTTCTCAATACGATTTTTCCACAAAATCTCTTTGGCCTCCAAAAGCGAAGTACCGATTTTAGCAGTCACGAGGTTTTCTTTAGTCATCACCTCGCTCACTTTTGTTTCGTCTGGAGTAAGATATTTCAAGTCGCGGTTTGTGATGATACCAACAAGACGATTGTCGTCATCCACCACAGGCAATCCGCTGATACGATATTTATGAAGCAAAGCCTCGCAGTCGAGCAATGTGCTATCTGCTCTCAAAGTCACAGGATTAGTGATCATACCACTTTCATAGCGTTTCACCAAATCCACTTTTGCTGCTTGTTCCTCGATGCTCATGTTTTTATGGATAAAACCAAGACCACCTTCGCGAGCAATTGCAATCGCCAAAGTCGATTCTGTAACAGTATCCATAGCCGCACTCACAAGCGGAATATTCAACTCAATATTACGAGTCAAATGTGTTTTAAGACTAATTTGTGATGGCAATACGTTCGATTTTTGTGGAACGAGCAACACATCATCAAAAGTCAAACCTGTTCTAATGTTATCGAATTTCATATTTTAGATATTTAGTAAAAAGTCGTAAGTAACAAGACAACAGCATTCAAAGTCTTACGACTTTCGACTTATTACTTATTACTTATTTATTCTTCAATTCCGTTGCGTTTGTAAATATAATCCACTTGTGAGAAATAATAATCCAAAGTGAAGCAAGCATCCAACTCTTCGCGAGTCAAGTAGCTCATAACTTTTTCATTCTCAGCAAGCAACTCTTGATAATCCAAACCTTCGCCCCATGCACGCATAGCGATAGGTTGAACTGTATCGTATGCCTCTTCACGCACAAAACCTCTCTCAATCAACGCATTCATCACACGTTGAGCAAAGATAACTTTCTTAGTGCGATAGATATTAGCCAACATTTGGTCAGGGAAGATAACAATATTTTCCAAGATACCTTTGAAACGGTTGAGCATATAGTCGAGCAACATAGTTGCATCAGGCAAAATGATACGTTCAGTAGCCGAGTGCGAAATATCACGTTCGTGCCACAAAGCCACGTTTTCAGCAAATGTAGCCATATAACCACGCATCACGCGCGCACAACCACAAATATTTTCCGAAGAGATAGGATTACGTTTGTGAGGCATAGCCGACGAACCTTTTTGACCTTTACCAAATGCCTCTTCCACTTCGTGCACCTCAGTACGTTGCAAGTTACGGATTTCGAGGGCCATTTGTTCGAGCGACGAAGCAATCACTGCTAACGTAGCCATATAATAAGCATGACGGTCGCGTTGCAACACTTGAGTAGAAACCAACGCATGGTTAATACCAAGGTGCTCGCACACATACTCTTCGATGAAAGGAGGAATGTTTGCAAAGTTACCCACTGCACCACTCATCTTGCCACACTCAACATCTGCCGCAGCACGCTCAAAACGCTCAATATTACGTTTCATTTCAGCATACCACAACACCCATTTCAAACCAAACGAAGTGATGTCGGCGTGAATACCGTGAGTACGACCAATACAAGGTTGCGATTTGAAACGAATAGCCTGTTTGCGCAACACCTCAAGGAACTCAGTCAAATCTTGGCGCAAAATATCATTCGCCTGTTTAATCAAATAACCATTAGCAGTATCCACCACGTCAGTCGATGTCAAACCATAGTGAACCCATTTACGTTCTTCACCAAGTGTTTCGCTCACTGCACGTGTGAAAGCCACCACATCATGACGAGTTTGTTGTTCAATCTCATAGATACGAGGAATAGAAAACGACGCATTATCCCAAAGCTTTTTAATATCCTCTTCAGGCACAACACCCAACTTACTCCAAGCCTCCGAAGCAAAAAGCTCCACTTTCAAGTAAGCCGCAAATTTGTTTTCTTCTGTCCAGACATTACGCATCACTGGACGACTATAACGTTCAATCATAAAAAAAATATATTATAAAATTATTAAAAATT
>JAZOUT010000017.1:0-6179 GCA_045658305.1 Candidatus Aphodosoma sp.
CCCTAACACTAAATCGGGAACAGAGGGTGGTAACAAAAAAGTGAAGAGTACAATCAACTGGGTTGATGTAAACACAAGTGTTGAAGCTGAAATTCGTCTTTACGACCGCTTGTTTGCCGTAGAAAATCCATCGGCTGAAGAAGGCGACTTCCGCGACTTGTTGAACCCAGAATCAATGAAAGTTATCACAGGCGCACGCGTTGAAAAATCGTTGGCAGATGCTAAACCTGGCGATAAATACCAATTCTTGAAAATCGGTTACTTTAATACCGACCTCGACACTAAAGATGGTCAATTGGTATTCAACCGCACAGTATCACTCAAAGGATAATATTGAATTGAGAATGGAGAATGGAGACATTTAACAATTCTAACGGCTCTATAATTCAAAAAACACTAAACTATAGAAACTAATCATTAATAACTAATACATAAAACACAATCTATTATGAGACTTTCAAAGAATGTTGAGGCGTTTCGCCCAAGTCCAATCCGTGCTATGTTGCGCGTAGTTGCTAACCCTAATATCATTTCATTTGCTGGTGGTATGCCAGGCGAAGATTTGTTCCCAATCGACGATGTACGCGAAATGGTGCAAGTAGTGCCACGCAAAATGATGGAAATCGGTTTGCAATATGGTACTACTGATGGTCTTGGTTTGCTCATTGAAGAGATTAAAAAAGTATCAGAAGCACAAGGTTTTGATATGACTAAAAACAAAGTCATCATCACTACTGGTTCAACACAAGTAATGAATATCGTGGCTAAATTGATGCTCGACCCTAACGACATTATGTTGACAGAAGACCCTGTGTTCGTAGGTAGTCTTGGTGCATTCTGTTCATACAACGCACAAGTAATCGGTATTCCATTGGACAACGAAGGTATCGTGATTGAAGAATTGGAAAGAGCATTGAAACTCCACCCAAAATTCATCTATATCACTCCAACATTCCACAACCCTGCAGGTTTGACATACAGCGAAGAACGTCGCAAACAATTCATTGAAATGATGGCTAAATATCCAGATACAATGGTTCTTGAGGATGACGCTTATGGCCGCCTCTATTTCGATGAAGAGACAGCGAAACTTATCAAACCAATGAAAGCATACGCACCAAACGAACAACAATTTATCTATTGTAGCTCGTTCTCAAAAATCTTTGGTCCTGGTCTTCGCATTGGTTGGATGATTGTTCCAAACGAATTATATGATGTGGCTGAAATTGCAAAACAATCAATGGACGCATGTACACCAGTATTCTCACAAATTTTGGCATACGAATTCATCCGCTCTGGACGTATGGACAAATATGTGGTTTATCTTCGTGATACATACAAACTTCGCCGTGATGCAATGGTGGCAGCAATCAGAAAATATTGCCCTGCAGAAGCAACATTCGTAGAACCTAAAGGTGGTTTCTTCGTATGGCTCAGATTGCCTGATGGCGTTGACACTGATGCTTTATTCGACGAATGTAGCAAAAATGGTGTTGTATTCGTAAAAGGTTCAGCTTTTACACCTGACGGAAGAGATAATCGCCATATTCGTATTTCATTCTGTAATGTGAATGAAGAAATTATCGAAAAAGGCGTGAAAATTCTTGGCGATGCAATGCATTCTTTGATGAAATAATAAGAATTAAAATTGAAAATTACATACCTCTCCATCAATTAATCCCATTCCCTAAATTTAAAGGAGGGGTTGGAGAGGCTATCGACGGTTGACAATAAACCGTTGACTATTGACAAGAAAGAAAAATATGAATATTTCGTACAATTGGCTTAAACGCTATCTTAAAACTGAATTGCCTGCTGAAGAGTTGGCTAAGATATTGACTTCAATCGGACTTGAGGTTGGATGTGTAGAAACAGTACAAACTATAAAAGGAGGTCTTGAAGGATTGGTTGTGGGCGAGGTGCTCACTTGTCGCAACCACGAAAACTCAGACCACTTGCACGTTACAACGTTAACTGTAGGAGGAGATCCAATACAAGTAGTATGTGGTGCACCAAACGTTGCTGCTGGTCAAAAAGTTATTGTTGCAACTGTAGGTACTGTGCTCTATGACGGAGAAGATAGTTTTACCATCAAAAAATCAAAAATTCGCGGTGAAGAATCATTTGGTATGATCTGTGCCGAAGATGAAATTGGCGTAGGTACAAGTCACGATGGTATCATGGTATTACCAGCTGACACTCCTGTCGGTATGACTGCACGTGAATATTTTGGCATCGAAGATGATACTTTGATTGAAGTAGATATCACTCCTAACCGCGCTGATGCAACATCACACTATGGTGTAGCTCGCGACTTGGCAGCATACTTCAAGGCTCATAATATTCCTTACGAATTGAGCAAACCATCAGTTGACGACTTTAAAGCAGATAACAACGAATTACCTATCGCAATTGAATTGCAAAATGCAGAGCGTTGCCCTCGCTATACTGGTGTAACTGTGAAGGATGCAAAAGTAGAAGAGTCGCCAAAATGGTTAAAAGATGCGTTACAAGTGATTGGACTACGCCCTATCAACAATGTGGTAGATGCTACTAATTATATTCTTCATGCATTTGGACAACCATTACATGCCTTTGATGCCGACAAGATTAAAGGCGGTAAAGTGGTAGTACGCACAGCTAAAGAAGGAAGCAAATTCACTACATTGGATGGCGTAGAACGTACACTTTCGGCAGAAGATTTGATGATCTGCAATGCCGAAGAGCCAATGTGTATTGGTGGTGTGTTTGGCGGTTTGGATTCAGGCGTGACTGAAAATACTACAAATATCTTCATCGAATCGGCTTATTTCAACCCTGTATCTATCCGTAAGACAGCTCGTCGCCATGGTTTGAATACAGACGCAAGTTTCCGCTTCGAACGTGGTATCGACCCACACAACACTATCTATATTTTGAAATATGCTGCCATGTTAATTAAAGAATTAACTGGCGGTACAATTGCATCAGATGTTACTGACATCTACCCTGCTCCACTCAACAACTTCATCGTTGATATTAAACTTCAAAAAATTCACTCTTTGATTGGTAAAGTTATCGAAACTGAACAAATCGAACGCATTTTCGAAGGTCTTGAAATGAAAGTGTTGGAAAAAGATGCAGAGGGATATAAATTGGAAGTACCAGCTTATCGTGTTGATGTTCAACGCGATGTGGACGTAATAGAAGATATTCTCCGTATCTATGGCTACAACAATGTAGAATTGAGCGATAGATTAACATCGAACCTCAGTTTCTCGAAAGGTGTTGACTCTACAAAATGGGAAAACTTAATTTCAGAACAATTAACAGCCAATGGTTTCAACGAAATATTGAACAATTCGCTCACTAAATTAGCTTATTACGAAGGACTTACTAGCTATACAGCCGAAACTTGTGTACGCATTTTAAATAGTCTCAGCCAAGACTTAAATGTAATGCGTCAAACTATGTTATTCGGTGGTTTAGAAAGTATTGCTCGCAATGCTAACCGCCAAAATGCAGACTTGAAATTCTATGAATTCGGTAACTGTTACCATTTTGATGCCGAAAAACGCAAAAATGCTGAGGCTTCATTGGATGGTTATTCAGAAGAGTATCACTTGGCATTGTGGATTACTGGTCGCAAAAATGGATTGAACTGGGCAGCTTCGAATGATAAAGTAAGTTTCTATCAATTGAAAGCATATGTACAAAATGTGCTTGTGAGAATGGGTATTGATTTACGCAAAACTCAAATTGCAGAGACAAGCAATGACTTGCTCAGCGAAGCATTGGAAATCAAGACAGTGAGCGGCAAATTGTTGGCAACAATCGGTGTTGTAGCTCCTAAACAATTGAAGGCGTTCGACATTGAAAATGCAGTTTATTATGCCGACATCCAATGGAAAGCTTGCTTGAAAGAGTTGAATAAACGCAAGATTAGTTACACTGAGATTTCGAAATTCCCAGAAGTGAAACGTGATTTGGCATTGTTGGTTGACAAATCGGTGCGTTTTGCTGAAATTGAAAAAATTGCCTTTGACACAGACAAGAAATTGTTGAAGAACGTGACATTGTTTGACGTTTATGAAGGTAAAAACTTGGAAGCAGGCAAAAAATCATATGCAGTAAATTTCACTTTGCAAGATAAAGAAAAGACTCTCACAGACAAACAAATTGACGGAATTATGCAAAAGCTCATCAAGAATTTGACAGAGAAATTGGATGCAAAATTGCGTTAATAATTTGAGATTGATTATAAAAAAAACAATGCATCTTAAGGATAAGGTGCATTGTTTTTATATATACTTATTGTATTTTAGTGGGTATTTTGCAGGTAGGGTGAGGGTTGCTTGAAGGTTGCTCTATCCTATATTTAAAGTAGGGTGGGGCTTATTGTATTTTATGGGTATTGCTTATCGTAAGATTGACAATAATAAATTTTCGCGCGATATATGATTTATACAGCACTAGCGGATGCGATAAAAAAGGAATTGGCATTTGAACCAACGAGACAACAAGGTGAATTGATAGATTTGTTGGCTCAGTTTTGTTGCATGCCGACCGAGACAAAGGCTTTTATCTTGAAAGGATTTGCGGGTACGGGAAAGACTTCTATTGTCAGTGGACTGATTATGGCGATGAAGGTATTGGGGCAAAATACGGTTTTGTTAGCACCTACGGGACGTGCAGCAAAAGTGTTGAGCAACTACTCAAACCATGCGGCATACAGTATTCATAAAGTGATATATAGGCAGAAATCGGCAGGGGATTTTACGTTCAATGTGAATTATAATTCGTTCAAGAACACATTATTCATTGTGGATGAGGCTTCGATGATATCAAATCAGAATACGTCGGGGGTGGAATTTGGGTCGGGACGAGTGTTGGATGATTTGATGGAATATGTTTATTCGGGCGATAATTGTTCGATGATTTTGGTAGGAGATACTGCACAGTTGCTGCCAATAGGACAGAGTTCGTCGCCGGCATTGGACAAAAATATAGTGGAGGAATATGGATTGGAGGTGATGGAATATCAGTTGACACAAGTAATACGTCAGGCTGGGGAGAGTGGAATACTATTTAATGCGACAAAAATACGTCAAGCTATAGAGAAAGAGCCTTTTGCGCCAATAAAACTTAATCCGAATTTTGAAGATATAAAATTGGTGAGTGGCGAGAATTTGGTTGAGGAGTTGGAGCACTCGTATGCAACTGTTGGAGAAGAAAATACGATTATCCTTTCTTACTCGAACAAACGGGCAGTGCTATACAACAAAGGTGTGAGGGGTCAGGTGATGATGAAAGATGATGAATTGTCTACGGGTGATTATTTGATAGTTACAAAAAATAATTATTATTGGTCGAAGCAGTATGATAATCTTGACTTTATTGCAAATGGCGATATTGCAGAGATTATAAGAGTTGGAAAACATTATGAATTGTATGGGGCGAGATTTGCGGATTTGACTTTGCGATTATTAGATTATGATATTGAAATAACAGCAAGAATATTGATTGATTCGTTATACACAGAAACCCCTTCGGCTCAAAATGCTTTGAATGAAAGAATCGTAAATACTATTGCAGAAGATTATGCCGATATAACAAGTAAGAAGCAGTTTTGGCAAGAGATGCAAAAAAATGAGTTTTACAATGCTTTGCAGGTGAAATTTGCATATGCTATAACGGGTCATAAATCACAAGGTGGATCGTGGGATCACGTTTACATAGATCAAGGATATATCACAGAGGAAATGATAACAAGAGAATACTATCAATGGCTCTATACAGCGATAACGCGTGCAAGAGAAAAAGTGTTTTTGGTGAATTTTTCAAAATACTTCTTAAAATAATTGTAAATATCAAAATATATGTGTAATTTTGCAAAGTAAAATAAAATATAGTGTTATGAAAATTAAAAGTTTAAGAAAGGTATTTGCAACATTATTTGCTATAACAATAGCATTAACAAGTTGTGTTGAGAAAATTGATTTAAATAATATGGATAGCGATATTACGCTCAATCCTTCGCTAGTAGTCCCTATTGGGTCAGTTCATGCCTATATGACTGATTTATTGAATTTTGTTGATTCCACATTCGTTAATGTAGACACTAACAATGGTATTTATGCTTTCTTTGAACAAGATGGAGTATCGGTAAACTTTGATATGGCACAATTTGAAAAAGGAGA
>JAZOUT010000018.1:0-7764 GCA_045658305.1 Candidatus Aphodosoma sp.
AGCCGTCGCAACCGCTACGTACTGCAGCGTGAGCGAAAGCCTCATTACCTTTCATTAATTTAATTTCTTCCATAGCCTTTGGACAACTTTTTAGAGGGTTACTTTATAAACAGAAATACAAGCATCAGGACATACATAACCACAAGAACAACAGCCAACACAGTCTTCAGTGACCATTTCAGCATAGTTGTAACCTTTGGCATTTACCTGAGATGCTAATCCCAAAACTTTAGATGGGCATGCTGCTACGCACAAGCCACATCCTTTGCAGCGTTCTGTATCCACAACGACTGCACCTTTGAATTTTGCCATAGTATATAAATTTTTAGTGTAAAAAGTTGATTTATAATGCATAGCGAATAGCGAATAGTGAATAGAAAATAAAACCAAAGGCTCTCTAAACTCTAAACTCTAAACTCTAAACTTTTAGTTGTGCAAATTTACACCTTTTTTTTGAATAAACAAAGTTATTTACGTTTTTTTTTCAACTATTTTTTGTATCTTAATAATTATTTAGTTTAAAGATACTATTGTGCAGCCACGAAGTGTAGAATATATACGAGCTTTAACATTGAAAAACAGTTGTATGAGTATAGAAATTTGGGTATTGATAAAGTATGATTTTTATTTTACAAATATACAAAATTTTGTAGCGTTCATCAAGAGTTTTGTTTTTTTGCGTTTTTGCTTATTGAAATGGGTATAATTCTGTAATATAAAATAATTTAGCCTGCCGAATTAAATACTCTATCTGCAGGCTAAATTACAAGCTACTTTAAACCTTTATAAATCAACAAATAATTATCTTTTTATTATGCTAAATGCTTTGTTTGAGCAAAATAAGACATAAGTACCAATGGGGTATGCCGACATATCGACCTCTGTCGTAGAATCTTTTGTTTCAATAATTTGCAATAATTGCCCATTGGTTGTATAAAGGCGAACTGCGCCTATTCCCAGATTGTTTATATACAATTTATCAGATGTTGGATTTGGATAAACTGTGATTTGCATAGTGTTTTTTGTATTTTCTGAGCCAACCTCAATGGGTATCATTTCATCGCTATAACGCACGTGTTGCACTTTAGCAAGTTGTTCTCCATAAATAAACATCTGTTCCTTATCATATAAATAAAGAGAATCAGCTGAATAGACCAATTTACCTATCGAATACAATGCTGTGATTTGGTCTGTATTTGCAATCGGACGGACAACCAACGACATTTCAGCACGTACCCGCCAACCAATCATTGAGACAAATAGTAAAAATAATAATGACTTTTTCATAATTCTATTGTTTATGTTGTTATTTTATTTCTTAAATGCAGGAACTGTTTGTCTATGAACTGGACGAATAGAGTGTCCCTCGCAACGGCTACTTGTATTCCAATCGAAATAGTCCATTGCATTCGAGAAAAAATAGAAACTATATGCTCGACTCGGACCATCCGTATCAAGCCCATTAGCCCAATAATAACCATGCGTCCTAACTCTTCTATTTTCTTCGTCTATAAAATAACCTCCTGCTGGCAAGAAAATTGAATTACCATTAGTCCCTGTCACCTCATAACCATTAACTCCATTTTGGTGCACCCATTTCCATGTACAATTTTCTTTTAGTTCAAGAAATTCCTCGTGCGTAGGTATACGCCAAGTATTGCCCCAATTGACTGTCGCAGCATCATCTTCCCGCTCAAGTATGATCTTGACATCAGTAAACCCATCTTTACCAGAATCACTTTGCGAACAATATTTTGTAAGATTATTAGTGCTATCCACACAATATACATACGTACTCCAATCATACGTCTCTTTCGGCTCTACTTCTCCCCAAGCAAAATAATCTCCATAATCCTCTGGATTAGTGGCTCCAACATTACAAGTTGCCCATTTAACCGACAAACCGAGATCGACATATTCATGAATTCCATCAGGAGTTCCCGTACTCGGAACTTTCACATAAATTGTATCATAAAGATAAACAGTATCTTGCTTAACAATAGTAAACGTTTGAGGCAAAAGAAGATGAAGCGTATCATGCTCTTCTATTTCACCATATGTAAGACTATCGATTGCTTCAATAGGTGTAGCATACATCAACCGACTATCATCCCACACCAACTGATTTATTTGCGCCTTAGCTAACATACACATTTCAACTAAGACAATCAATATAAAGTTTCGTTTCATAATAAGATGTTTTTTATAACTTATTAGCTATTATTCAATTGGCTCAAACTCTTCTTTTGAAACTCCACAAAGCGGACAACTCCAATCATCTGGAATTTGCTCAAATGGCGTGCCTGGCTCAATACCATTATCTGGGTCACCTACTTGTGGGTCATAAATCCAATGACATACTGTACATTCATACTTTTCCATAATTTGTTTCTCCTTTTTTTTAATGTTAAAGATTAGTATTTACAGCAATCATACTACAAATATCATGCAAATAAATTCATATAAACAAAAAAAAGACTGCGTAAAATAAATTTTACACAGCCTCTTTTCATTATAAATAAACAAATAATTAGAACTCACTCATCATTTCTCGGATTTTGTCGTTTACAAGTGTTGCAAACTCATCTGGTGTCATCACACCTTGGTCGCCTTCGCCTTGTTTACGAACCGAAATCTTGCCTTCGTTCATTTCGTTTTCGCCTACAATCAAGAGGTAAGGGATACGTTTCAACTCGTTGTCGCGAATCTTACGTCCGATTTTTTCGTTACGGTCGTCAACGATTGCACGAACGTCGAATTGAGCCAATTTGTCTGCTACCTCTTTTGCGTAGTCGTTGTATTTTTCTGAAATTGGAAGTACTACGGCTTGGTCTGGCGTCAACCACAATGGGAATTTACCACCTGTATGCTCGATAAGTACTGCCACGAAGCGTTCCATTGAACCGAATGGTGCACGGTGAATCATCACTGGGCGATGTTTTTGGTTGTCGGCACCTGTATATACAAGGTCAAAACGCTCTGGCAAGTTGTAGTCTACTTGGATTGTACCCAATTGCCAACGACGACCGATTGCGTCTTTCACCATGAAGTCGAGTTTAGGACCATAGAATGCAGCCTCGCCAAGCTCTACTTTTGCTTTCAAACCTTTATATTCACAAGCTTCGATGATAGCCGACTCTGCTTTTTCCCATACATCGTCCGAACCAATATATTTTTCTTTGTTATTAGGGTCGCGAAGCGAGATTTGAGCCTCAAAGTTTTCAAAATTCAATGCTTTGAAGATGATGAAGATGATATCCATCACTTTCATAAACTCTTCTTTCAATTGGTCAGGACGGCAGAAGATGTGAGCATCGTCTTGTGTGAACGAACGCACACGTGTGAGACCATGCAACTCACCGCTTTGCTCATAGCGATATACAGTACCGAATTCAGCATAACGCAATGGAAGGTCTTTGTACGAGTGAGGAGTCACCTTATATATCTCACAGTGGTGAGGACAGTTCATTGGTTTCAACAAATATTCTTCGCCCTCTTCTGGTGTGTGAATTGGTTGGAACGAGTCTTTACCATATTTAGCATAGTGACCTGATGTTACCCACAACTCTTTTTGACCAATATGTGGTGTCATCACTTGTTGGTAACCAAAGCGTTTTTGGATGCGTTTCAAGAAATCTTCCAAGCGCAAACGCAATGCTGTACCTTTTGGCAACCACAATGGCAAACCTTTACCTACTGCTTCTGAGAATGCGAACAACTCCAATTCTTTACCGATTTTACGGTGGTCGCGTTTCTTAGCCTCTTCCATCAACACAAGATATTCGTCCAACATTTTCTTTTTAGGGAACGAAATACCATAAATACGTGTCATTTGAGGACGTTTTTCGTCGCCACGCCAGTAAGCACCAGCAACGCTCAACAACTTCACAGCCTTAATTTCAGCCGTATTCACCAAATGCGGACCACGACAAAGGTCAGTAAACGCACCTTGAGTATAAAGAGTGATAGTACCATCTTCGAGGTCAGATATCAACTCACATTTGAACGTTTCGCCACGTTCTTCAAACATTTTCAAGGCATCAGCTTTCGAGATGTCTTGACGAACCACAGGTTCTTTTTTAGCTACAAGCTCTGCCATTTTCTTCTCAATGGCAGCAAGGTCAGATTCTTTAATGACAGTGCCAGCGGCAGGCATAACATCATAGTAAAAGCCATTTTCAATAGCAGGGCCAATACCAAATTGAATGCCTGGATACAACTCTTGCAACGCTTCAGCCATCAAGTGAGCCGATGTGTGCCAAAACGCATGTTTTGCCTCAGCATCATCCCATTTGTGCAATTTAATGCTACAATCTTCTGTGATAGGACGATTGATTTCAACAATCTCACCATTCACCGACGCAGCCAAAATATCACCCGCCAAACGAGGCGAAATCGACTCAGCAATCTGAAAAGCAGTGCTACCAGCGGCGTACTCACGTACCGAACCGTCAGGAAATGTTACTTTAATCATAAAAAATTTAATGTGTTGTAAAAAACAAGAAACGAAGTTTCAAAAGCAATTCCTCACTCCTAACTCCTCATTCCTCATTAATTAAAGGTGGCTCCCGACCCCTCCATACAAGCGGACGAATCTACAAAAAGAACCTCCCACAAAATGAGGTGCAAAATTACAAAAAATATTTTAATATTGCAATACAAAAAATCAACTGTAAACAAAAATATAAAACTAATCTACTTTCTCAAACTATCTCTTATTAATCACTCCGTTGAAGTACATTTAATCATTAACAATAAAGTGAATTTATAAAATAATTCTAAACTCTATCTTCTATTAAGATTGCTAAACGCATCAATCAGCAAAGATATACCATCTATAACAGTCATTGTTCCATGCTTAGTTATCTGCTGATAGCACTCTTCAATTTGCCGTTGACAATCAACAGCAAGATTATATTCTTCTTGTGTATATGAGCCTATAATCTGAGCTTTAGATACAATATAATTGCATATCTGGGATAACTCTACAATCATAGAGCGAAAACGGGCTATTTGCACCACATTATATACCAATGAAGCACCACCAACAATCATTCGTGCTTTCTCGTTTTTTATAGCAGCTAACTTTGCTGCAATAAAGGCAACATCTATCACTGTATTATTCATATCGATCTAATTAACAAATTAAACCACAAATAAACCCATCATAAAATAAAGAAAACATATAGTTTTTATATATCATATGAAATATTGAGAAAATTACTTATTGTTTGTTTGACTATTTTTTAAAGTAAGCCCCTTTGCTGTAAGACGATATTTTTGATTCCGACTATTAGGTTTATCTGGCATAGTCTGTTCTAATATTTCAAATTCCAATAGCGGATGAATATATTTTCTCCTAAATTTAGTTCTATCTGAAAATCCCATATAAGCCAACATCTCACCAAAAGAACGTGCTTCAGCACAGAAAATAATCAGTTTTTCGATGTTTTCAACATTGGGTACTAACTGAGTGCCGTCTGAGTGCCGACTGGGTGCCAACTGGGTACCATCTTGCACACTTATAGGCAAAATAATACGGATAAAGTTATCGGTAAACTTAAAACAATCTTCTCCGTATGCTCGCAAAATACGAGGAATACCAGAACCTAACGACTCAACCAATTCCACATCACGATAAATACGCATCAACTCCTTATTGCGTGGAATAGAAATACCATTAAAGAACTCCTCTCTTGTAAGCGATTCAGGCAAACGACCTGCCGATGTAATTTCAAGTCTATCTGGGAATATCTCAAACTTAGGTGGTACTTCAAACGAATAATCATTATGCACAATAGCATTGATAACTGCCTCACGCAAAGCGACTTTATTCCATAAAGGGGTTTCAATACGTTCCATTGGTGTTATGGTTGCAGCCGTTTTATTCTCAATATCTAATTTTGACAAAACACTTTTTGTTGCTTTGATTAGAGAGCAATATCCATACTCATTATTCTCAACCAAATCACAACGATCAAGACTTGAATACTTCGCTACTTTAATTGAATTACCATTTTCATCTGCTAACAGATACGCTACATAATTATATTTACCCTCATCTGTCAATAACTCCAATGTTCGCTTAAAATTATCATTGAGTCTTTTACCTCGCTCATCATAGTAGATACGCAACTGTTCAAAGCTCAAATCCTGACGGTTAGACACAATACGCCCAATTGAGTTGCGTGTACGCATAGCAAACAAACGGTCAATCTGCTCTTGTGGCATTGGCTCAGCCGATGTTCCTACACGCATAAATGCACCTCGTGGAGTCATTCCATACTTCGTTTTGAAATACGGTTTCTCAATACCACTTGCCACAGTAACCTTAATAATACTGTGCCCATCCATCTGCTCCTCTGCGATATCGAATAGTCCCATAGCCGAAGGTGAAATATTGTGCTTGATGCGGTCTTTCAACCTAAGCATACAATCATCCACATCATTCACGCCCACAATCGATCCATCTTTATCAATACCGATATAAATGTACCCACCCTCCTTATAGTTAAGGAACGCCACAACCTCCTTCTCAATGTCAAGTTCCGAGGTCAATTCTCTTTTATATTCTATGCGATTGGTTTCTGTCATATAAAGTAGCTATTAGTTTTGTTATTTATTTTGAATATTTATCAAACTCCATCCTTAATTTACAGAATATTTCTGCCATTGAGTCAATATTAGCATCAAGAGATTTTTGATAAATTTCTAAAAAGATTTATTGCTATCATGTCCTTTCACTCTCTCGCAAAAATTCTCTGTTTACCCAATATACGCTTGTGGCTTTGTTGCTTTGTCCTCACCTCATAAGATATAAAATGCAGATTTCTGCAACTTCTCCTGCGTATTTAGATAAGAGAGATTCGAGCGTGGCACAACAAACATCTAACAAATCTTGTTGCTGATAAATGCATATTGTGTTCCTTTCGGATCTCCGTCAATTAAGTATGTTGTTACTGTTTTACCCATGAATATATAATGTTATTAATTTCTATTTTAGCAGCATTATCAGTTGTTGAAGTTTCAGAAAATGAATAATTCTTTAGTATATTTACTACTTTTAAGTTTTGTCGCTCTTTTGATAGAGCCATAATTGACTCGGAAGATATCTTATAAATTTTACAATGATGATTCAGAATAGAACATGCATACTCCGTCATATCTATTATTGAAATTAAATAAGAGTCTACAATCTCAACAAACTTTTGTACACTGCGAATAATTGATGTTACTTCTTTAAATGTAGGATTCCCCCTAGAATCAAAGTTACACAATGTTGTATTTATATCAAGGTTACAAAATAACTCTTTTATTCTTTCTGCAGAATTTAACAATATCTTTCTATGTTCAGCCCCAATTTTGTTTTCTCCGGCTGAATGTGTAGTATTATTTCTCCACTGAATAGCCAATCCTACCATTGACTTATATATGTCAAAATCCTTAGAAGAATTAATAAATCTGACTAAAGCTAAAAATTTTTCGTTAACGGATCTATTAGCTTTCTCAAAATCTTTAATCAAGTCCTCATTATCCACTAATTTGGGAACTTGATTACACATCGACATATACGAATCTAGGCAATCTACAGCCCATGCAAGAGATGAATTTAGAATGTATTGTCTAGTCCTATCAATAGATGATTTTTTGTTTTTGGGATTCCAAGATGTTGAGAAACTTGTAGGACATTCAACATCATTATTGTCGATGTAATCAAGACCAATAAGGGCAGTGATTAGAAAATGATTCGCCTGCCCCATAGAG
>JAZOUT010000019.1:0-25779 GCA_045658305.1 Candidatus Aphodosoma sp.
GGTAAAATAGTGTTGTTTTTAGATTTATATTCATGTTTTTTAGAGATTAGAACGCAACGATGTAGTGTTGTTTTGGGATGTCGGTGTTGAACCAGACGATGCCCATGTGGAAGATGTCGATAGCGAGACGAATGTTGGGGTCTTGTCGGATTTCGTTCCAGGCTTGTTGCATACCTTCGGACCAATGGATGTCGTCGAAGACGATTATTGTGTTTTTGTGAACTTTGGATTTAGCGAGGTTGTAGTAGTTGATAGTGGCTTGGTATTGGTGGTTGGCATCGATGAATAGGAGGTCGATTTGTGGAATTTGTTGGATTAACTGAGGTAGGGTATTGTCGATGTTGCCTTCTATTATATTAATATTGTGTAGGTTGAGTTTGTTGAAATTGTTGTGGGCTATGCGACAGAGTTCGGGTTGACCTTCGAGTGTGTAGACCTGTGATTTTGAGTTGTTTGATGCGAGGTATGCAGTAGAGATGCCGAGATTAGTGCCGAGCTCTATTATATAATGTGATTTGTTGGATGCACAAAGGCGTTGGAGTAGTTGTGCTAATCGAGGAGATTTTGCGCTACGTTTTAGTTCGCGAGCAATAGTGGTAGTTTTGGCTTGCGAGGTGCCTAGTGGTTGTAGTGAGAGTGGGGTGTTGTCGTGGAGTAGTTGTTTGCGGAGTGATTCGATGGGATTGAAACTATAATAAGGTGTGCGTTCGAAGATTACGTAGTTAAGGGTGTGGAATGTGAATGGGGAATGCACCCAATGCCCTTTGCGGTAGTGGGCGCGAAGGGCATATTGTAGACGAGATTTTATGTTGAATAGTAGAGACAAGGTAGTTAGTAGTATTAATAATTTGCAAAGATAGTGAAAAATACACAATACACAATGCACAATGCACGATTTTTTTTAACTTTCGACTTTTAACTTTCAATTTTTATTGGGTATTGTGTATATGGATTTTTTTTTGTAATTTTGCGGGCTGAAAAATATGCGTAATTTATAAACTATTTAATATAAACAGATTTATGGCTACTACTGCTGATTTTAAAAATGGAATGTGCCTCGATATCGATGGTCAATATTTCTTTATTGTTGAGTTCTTGCACGTTAAACCAGGTAAAGGTCCTGCTTTCGTACGTACAAAATTGAAAAACGTTACAACTGGTCGTATCTTGGATAAAACTTGGAACTCAGGTGTAAAAGTACAAGAAGTTCGTATCGAACGTCGTCCTTATCAATTCTTGTATCGTGATGATATGGGTTGCAACTTGATGAACAACGAAACATTCGAGCAAGTGTCGGTTAACGAAGAACTTATCAATGGTGTTAAATTCATGAAAGAGGGAGACCAACTTGAAGTTGTGGTTCACGCAGAAAGCGAAACTATCCTCTATGCTGATATGCCAACTCACGTTGTTATGGAAATCACTTATACAGAACCAGGTTTGAAAGGCGATACAGCTACTAACACATTGAAACCTGCAACTGTTGAAAACGGTGCTGAAGTGCGCGTGCCTTTGTTCATCAATGCTGGTGACAAAATCAAAATCGACACTCGCGATGGTTCGTATGTAGAACGTGTACGCGAATAATAGATTACAGAGTACAGATTATAGATAACAGATATTTGTTATTGATATAAAAAAAGAGCAACTCGGAGGTGAGTTGCTCTTTTTTGTGTTATTTAGTGAGTTATAGTTGGCATTCGAGGATGGCGCGGGCTACAGCTCCGTTTACGTTTTTACATTCGCCGAGGAGTGTGCCACGCTCATTGAAACGACGTTCGATTTCGGCAATGGTTTCTTCGCCAATATTGAGTTGCGAGAGGCGAGTTGCGAGGCCGAGTTGTGAGAAGAATTGCTCGGTGCGACCGATTGCTTCGGCTATACGGAGACCATCTGTGCCTTCTGTGATGCCCCAAACACGTTCGCCATATTGGAGGATTTTGTCGTGTTTTTGTTCGCTGAGGACAGTCATAGTGCCAGGGAGAACGATGGCGAGAGATTCACCGTGAGTGACACCGTGAAGGGCAGTGAGCTCGTGGCCGATGTTGTGAGTTGCCCAGTCTTGAGGTACGCCCATAGCGATGAAGCGGTTAAGACCCATAGTGGCAGAGAGCATATATTGCGACATAAGGTCGTAGTCTTGTGGGTTTTCTTGAATTTGTGGTGCAATCTCGATGAGGTTAAGAAGGATACCTTCAGCCCAACGGTCCATTAGAGGATTGATGTTTGGTGCTGTGAGGTATTGTTCCATGACGTGTACGAATGTGTCGGCAATACCACAAGCTACTTGGTAAGGAGGGATAGAGTAGGTTACCTCTGGGTCGAGGATAGACCATTGAGGGTAGAAAGAGTAGAAACCATATTTCTCTTTAGTGGCGAGATTAGAGATAACGGCGCCATTGTTCATCTCCGAACCAGTGGCAGGCATAGTCATTACAGAGGCAAATGGAATAGCACCATTTACTTTTTTAGGGTCGAGGACGAGGTCCCAAGCGTCGCCATCGTAGCAGATAGCGCAGGCGATGAGTTTTGTGCCATCGACAGTAGAACCACCACCTACGGCGATGATGAATTCGACATTTTCAGCTTTGCCGAGTTCGACTGCTTTGCGAAGAGTTTCTACTTTAGGATTAGGTTCGATGCCCCAAAATTCGACGATTTCGTGGCCTTTGAGAGCTGCAATTACTTGGTCATATACGCCATTGCGTTTAACGCTACCACCACCAAAAGTGAGCATTATTTTAGTAGGGCGAGAGAATTGTTTTTCGATTTTGGCAATTGAGCCTTTACCAAAGATGAGTTTGGTTGGGTTTTGGAATTCGAAGTTTAGCATAGTATTAAAGTTTTAGTCAACAGTCAACGGTCAACTGTTGGAGATTATTTATTTTTGCATATTGTAGAGTTTGGTGTATTGTCCGTTGAGGGCAATGAGTTGGTTGTGAGTGCCTTGTTCGATGATGCGGCCTTCGTGGAGTACGCAGATGAGGTCGGCAGATTTGATTGTAGATAGGCGGTGGGCAATGACGATAGCAGTGCGGTTTTGCATGAGGTGTTCGATTGCGTTTTGTACAAGGCGTTCGGATTCGGTGTCGAGCGCAGATGTTGCCTCGTCGAGAATGAGAATAGGTGGATTTTTGAGTATTGCACGTGCTATAGAGATGCGCTGACGTTGACCGCCAGAGAGGCGAGAGCCACGGTCGCCAATGTTGGTTTGATATCCATCAGGCGTTGCTATAATGAAATCGTGGGCGTTGGCAATGCGAGCCGCCTGTTCGACTTCGGCTTGTGTAGCAGATTCTACACCAAAGGCAATATTGTTATATATGGTGTCGTTGAAGAGGATAGCCTCTTGGTTGACATTTCCCATGAGGTGGCGAAGGTTGTGTGTAGAGAGATGGCGAATGTCGATGCCGTCGATTGAGATAGAGCCCTCAATGGTATCATAGAAGCGAGGGATGAGGTCGACGAGAGTGGATTTGCCAGAGCCAGATTGTCCGACTAGAGCAATGGTTTGCCCCTTGGAGATGGTTAAGTTGATGTTTTTTAGCACCCACTCGTCTTGGTACTTGAAAGATACGTTGTTGAAACAGATTTCGTGGTTGAAAGAGTCGATGGTTTGTGGTGATGGTATCTCTTTGATATTGTTTTCGGTGTCGAGAATGGCATCGATGCGTTGGAGCGATGCTAATCCCTTTTGGATGCTATAGCCAGCTCGTGAGAGCTCTTTGAACGGATTGATGATGCTATAGAAAATGACGAGATAGTAGATAAATTCGGGTGCAGTGATGCCTCCATTGCCCGAGAGAATAAGGTAGCCACCATACCAAAGTAGGATGGCGATTACGGCAGTACCGAGAAATTCGCTGACTGGGTGGGCAAGGAAATAGCGAGTGTGTATGCGATTGAATGTGTGGCGAATAGTTTCGTTGAGAGCTTGAAAGCGTTGGTTGAGTTTCTCTTCTGCATTGAAGGCTTTGATTATTCGCAGTCCGCCAAGAGTCTCTTCTATTTGAGCAATGAGTTCGCCTGAGAGTTGTTGTCCAAGTAGAGATTTTCGTTTGAGTGATTTGCCTATACGACCAATAAGTAAACCGCTGATGGGTAGTAGGATAAGTACGAATATAGTGAGTCGCCAACTCATAGTGAAGAGCACTATGAGGTAGAGGAGTATCATAATCGGATTTTTGAAGATAGTTTCGAGCGAAGCAATTATAGATGCTTCTATTTCAACTACATCGTTGGTCATACGGCTTATGATGTCGCCTTTCTTCTCGTTAGAGAAGTAGCCGAGATGAAGAGATGTGATTTTGCTGTAAACTGTATTGCGTATGTCGCGGAGAATACCTGTGCGGATTGGCACTAAGGATGCCGAAGCGAGGAATGCAGAGAGAGTTTTGAGTAGTGTCATCACGATAAGATATACGCCTAAAAGCATTAGTGCAGTAGACGCACCGTGTTGGTTTATAAGTGATTCGATGTAGGCGTATATGTTGTTTTTACTGATTTCGAGTAGAGAGTTTAGTGATGTGATTTGCGAAAAAGGGATGTGTGTGTGCGTGTTAGTGTCCATACCGAAAAGGATTTGTAGAATCGGTATGATTGAGGCGAATGAGAATAGGTTGAATATGGCAGTGATGAGATTTAGGAATATATTGGCAATCACATACCACTTATATGGAGAGAGAAAGCGACGGAGTAGAGAGAACATAATTCAGTTAATAGTTAGTAGTTCGAGACTACAAAGGTAATAAAAAAAGCACAATGTACAATGCACAATGCACAATTTTTTGATTTTAGATATTCGTTCCAAATTTTTTTAGTAACTTTGCAAGGTAAAAGAGATAACTTATAATTCTTATTGACTATATATTAGTGGACGCACGAGCCGTGCGTCCCTACTTTAAATTTTTGTTTAATGGAACAATATATTGTATCAGCGCGAAAGTATCGTCCGCAGACGTTTATGTCGGTGGTAGGTCAGGCTGCGTTGACTGCAACACTAAAAAATGCAATAGCCAATAATCATTTGGCGCATGCCTATCTGTTTTGTGGTCCGCGTGGTGTGGGTAAAACCACTTGTGCGCGTATATTTGCAAAGACAATCAACTGCTTGAATCCTACCGCAAATGGTGAAGCATGCAACGAGTGTGAATCGTGTAAGGCATTCAATGAGCAACGTTCGTTCAATATTCACGAATTAGATGCTGCATCAAATAACTCGGTAGATGATATTCGTAATTTGGTTGACCAAGTGAGAATTCCGCCTCAAATCGGTAAATATAGCGTTTATATTGTCGATGAGGTTCATATGTTGTCGGCTGCGGCATTCAATGCTTTTTTGAAGACATTGGAAGAGCCACCTGCTCACGCAATATTTATTCTTGCTACAACCGAAAAACATAAGATTATACCTACTATTTTGTCGCGTTGTCAGATATATGATTTCAATCGTATTACGATAAACGACACAGTGGCTCACTTGCAGTATGTGGCGAAAAATGAGGGTGTTGAAGCGGAAGATATGGCTCTGAATGTAATCGCTCAAAAGGCAGATGGTGCGATGCGTGATGCCTTGTCGATATTCGATCAAGTGGTGAGTTTTTGTGGTAATAAGATTACGTATCAAGGTGTTATATCTAATTTGAATGTATTGGACTATGACTACTATTTCAGATTAGTTGATGCGTTGTTGCAAAATCGAGTGCCAGAGGCATTGATGATATTTGATGAGGTGTTGAGCAAAGGGTTCGAAGGACAACATTTCGTGGGTGGATTATCGTCGCATTTGCGCGATTTGATGGTTAGCCGTGACGAGATGACATTGCCTTTGTTGGAAGTAGGCGAGTCGATTGCCGAAAGATACAAAGAACAATCTAAGCGTTGCGAATTGTGGTGGCTGTATAAAGCATTGGAATATGCTAATGATTGCGATTTGGCATATCGAGCAAGTCGTAATAAGAGATTGTTGGTAGAGGTGATGTTGATTCGAGTTGCTGGACTTATATCGGGGGGGGTACAATCAAAAAAAGTTGAACCGGAGTTGCCGTTAATAGCTGTTGCACCAACTCCGGGAGGACAAAATAATAGTCAACAGTCAACAGTCAACAGTCAACAGTCGATAGTCAATAGTCAACCAACTATTGCTAATCCACAATCGAATGTTGCACAAGCTGAGAAACCTGTAGTTGTGGGTGCGCCTATAGTGGTGCAAAGACCGAAAGTAGTTAGCGTTTCGTTGAAACCTACGGTTGTGAACGAGGCAACCCAATTGCCACAAAAGCAAGAGGTAACCACAGAGGCAGTTTCATCTACGCCTATTGTTCAGGAGGTAAAGCAAAACGATTTCTCCAACGACGATTTAGTGCGTGCATGGCGATTATATGCTAAGAAGATAGAAGGGGAGTTGCATACATCGAATACAATGCAAAATTTCCTTCCAGCCAAAGTAGATGCCACTTCGGTTATCGTGAAGTTGATTAATACAATGCAATTAGAAGCATTAACTCGCCATAAGCGTACGTTAGAGCAGTTCCTTGCAACTGAGTTAGGTAATAGTGCTATTACGATACAGTTTGTAGTTGAAGAACAAACCGAACAGCCAATATTCTTGACTAAAGATGAAAATTTCAAGCGAATGCAAGAGATAAACGCAGACTTTAAACACCTTAAAAATGAATTAGGGTTGGAGTTGATATAGGAATAAGAGATAGATTAAGAGGCTGTTCAATATTTTTGTTGAACAGCCTCTTTTATTTTTAATTGTCAGTATCACTTTCGGCAAAAGGTTTGATTTCGCATAGTTCTTGGTATTCGTTCCAATCGGGGTCGTTTTCGACGTAGAGGGTGATTGGGAGTTGCGGGAATGGAGCAAGGGCTTCGTTGAGGCGTTCGCCAAATACGCGAGATGTACGAGCATAGAAAACCAATGTGCGCTCGTTATTGCCAGTGTAGATGCCTGTGAGAATTGCGAGTTTGTCTTTTTCGACAGCTTTGCGTAGCGCGTCAATGACTTGCTCCATCAATTCGCCTTCGGCATCGGATGGCATACCATTGTGGTTGGAATCGTATTTCCAATATATTTCTACGCGTTCTTTGAATTTGCCCGATAGGCGAAATTCATCGATATTGTCGCGACCAGAAACGAAAATAGGCATTTCGTTGTCGGCCTCAGCCATTGTGCTAAACCAATTGTCTGTGAGTTTCATAATAAAGTTGAAATTTAAGAGTTGAAATTTGAAAGTTGATTGTAAAATATAATTCTCAAATTTCACATTTCAACTTTCAAATCTTATTTAGATTTCCCAAGCGAGAGCACTTGCACCGAGGATAGCGGCATCGCTCTCTTTGAGGGTAGAGAATAGGACTTTGATTTTGCCTTTCCAGATAGGCATGAGGTTGAGGTTCATGCTTTCGACGATAGGTTTGTAGATAAGGTCGCCAGCTTTTGTGAGACCACCAAAAAGGATGATAGCTTCAGGGGCAGAGAATGCTACGAAATCGGCAAATTTTTCGCCAAGCATGCGACCTGTGAATGCAAAGATGTCTTTAGCAACTTCATCACCTTCGATAGCTGCATCGAATACATCTTTAGAAGTGATGTTTTCGGCAGGAATATTGCGAAGGAGAGTTTTGCGGTCGGTGAGTTCGATAATTTCGCGAGCAGTGCGAGCTACGCCCATAGCTGATGCGTAAGTTTCGAGACAGCCAGTCTTACCACAACCACAGATACGACCATTGTTGCGCACAGCACAAGTGTGACCAAGTTCGCCAGCAAAACCATCGTGACCATAAACTACGCTACCATTGATTACTATACCAGAGCCAACACCTGTGCCGAGGGTAATCATGATAAAGTTTTTCATACCACGAGCTGCTCCGTATGTCATTTCGCCTACTGCAGCAGCGTTAGCATCGTTAGTGAGGGCTACAGGTATACCAACGCGTTCGCTAAGCATATCAGCAAAGTGAACTACTTGGTTTTTAGCCCAAGTGAGATTGGCTGCACTTTCGATACAGCCAGTATAGTAGTTGCCATTAGGAGCACCAACACCGATGCCTCGAATATCTTTGATGTCGTATTCTTTGTCTATAAGTTTTTTGATACCTTCTGCAAGGTCGTTAATGAATTCTTCAGGATTGTTTTGTGTGTTGCTGCGAATGGCTGTTTGTTTCAACACATTACCACGAGCGTCAACAATACCAAATTTAGCAGTTTGTCCGCCGAGGTCGATACCAATTACATAAGGTTTGTCCATGATTATAAATTATTAGTTGTTAGTTATTTTAACCCCCTCCGCCTTTGGCTCGTCCCCCTAAAACCGGGGGACAATATCGCATTATTATATTTTTGTGCGCTTCCCAAAAAACAGGGGACGATATTGCGTTGTTTTAGCTATTATAGAGGCAATAGTGGTTATCTTTTTATTTTACTACCAGCGATAGCGTAGATTAGCATATATATTATACCAGCAAATACTACGAAGTAGCTATTGATAAAACCGAAATTGTCGGCCACCCAGCCTTGTATTAGAGGGAGTACACCACCACCGCAAACCATCATCATAAAAATGCCCGATGCTGCGGCAGTGTGTTTACCAAGACTTTCGACTGCGAGATTGAAAATTGCTCCCCACATAACCGATGTGCAAAGTCCACAAAGTATTAAGAGAAGTATATTTACGGGAACTTCAGCAATGCCAAACGAAATATCAGACTTGAAAACAGGCATATTCACCATAGTTTGAGGTAGTAATATTGCGCAAAGAACTAAAATAGCAGCTATTGATGTTGTGGCTGTAAGCATTGATTTGCTTGAAATTTGTCCACCAACAGCAGCACCAATAAAACGACCAATAAGCATTAGAAACCAATAAGTTCCAACAATAGTACCAGCAACAGCAGAGTCCATATTTAGGTCGGTAGTCATATAGAGATTGGCTATATTAGGAATACCAACTTCTACACCAACATATATAAATATAGCAATGATTCCGAGATTGAAATGGCGGAAAGAGAAAGGTGAACCTGTTTTTTCTTCTTGATTTGCCTCTTTTTTATTGGCAAGATGGGGTTCGGGCATTTCCATAAAGAAAAGTACCAAGAATGCAAGAGCGAAAATAGCCATAGCAATCCAAAGTACAGGATTGGCATCTTGGATAGTGCGATTGGCTACATTGCCCATCAACATACCAACTAATACTGGAGCTAAAGTGGCACCTGTAGAGCCAAATACACCACCAATTTGTATGAGTTGATTGCCTTTTTTGCCACCACCAGCGAGAGTGTTGAGCATAGGGTTGCATACTGTATTCAATATACACATTGAAAATCCAGAAACGAGGGCACCGCAAAGATATATTGCATAAGTAGCAGAACCCATAAAGCCAGAAAGATAGGTGATTGTAACGCCTAAAAATCCAACTCCAACAGCGATAAGCGATGTGATCTTATAACCTTTGCGCTCTAATATCAATCCTGCAGGAATACCCATACATGCGTATGCAATAAAGTTGGCGAAATTGCCTAATTGCGACATGAAATTCGATGCGTTGAATTGAGACTTCACAATAACACCAAATGGATTTTGAAGTCCAGTGACGAATGCAATCATGAAGAAGAGTGCAATCATCATTATGATAGGCAATATGTTTTTGTTTTTCATATTTTAGCAGAGAGTAGCGAGATATTATAGATTATTTTTCAAGAATGTATTGAAACGAGTGTAGAGGTGATAACGAGTTTTAGCTCCGAGGATACTATGATTTTTGTTAGGATAGATTTGCATTTCGAATTGGATGCCAGCTTCGACAAGTGCATCGCAATATAGCATTGCATGTTGGAAGTGTACGTTATCATCGGCAGTACCATGGCATAACAATAATTTACCTTTCAATAAGTGAGCTTTTGTGATGAGGTCAGATTGTTCGTAGCCGCGGTCGTTTTCTTGCGGTGTTGACATAAAACGTTCAGTATAAGCAGTGTTGTATAATCTCCAATCGGTTACAGGTGCAATAGAGATACCTGCTTTGAAAGTTTCGTTGCCGTATGTGAGGCAGTTGAGAGCCATAAATCCACCATACGACCAACCCCAAATAGCTATTCTATCTTCGTCAATATAAGGTAATTTACCGAAATATTGAGCAGCAGCTACTTGGTCTTCAGTTTCGTATTTTCCTAAATTCCAATAAGTACAAGTGCGGAATTCGTGACCACGCGCGCCTGTACCACGGCTATCAACGCAAGCAACGATATAGCCTTCTTGTACGAGGTAGTATTCCCAATCAGGTTTGAAGCGGTTGAGTGCCTCTTGACTATTAGGACCTGAGTATTGTACCATTACAAGTGGGTATTCTTTGTTTGCATCAAAATCAGCAGGTTTGATAATCCAAGCGTAAAGGTTAGTACCATTCACAGCATCAAAGTTGATAAACTCTTTGACAGGAAGTTTGTAAGCATCAAATTTTGCTTGTAACTCTTTGTTATCAATGATAGTACGCAAAACCTTTCCTTTTGTATCACAGAGTGTGAATGTGTTGGCAGTAGTGGTATTGTGGAATTGCGACACGATATATTTCATGCCTTTAGAGAAAGAGGCTGAGTGAGTACCAGGACGAGGGTCGAGGTTTATGATATTGCCTTTTTTATCAGCTTTGTAGATGTGGCGTTGAGCAGGGTGTTCTTTTGCTGCTTGGAAATAGGCAGTTTTAGTCTTTTCATCATAGCCATAATAAGCAGTAACATCCCATGTGCCTTTAGTGATTTGGCGAATTAATGTTCCGTTTGCGTTGTAGTGGTAGATATGACGCCATCCATCACGTTCGCTCATAGCCACGAATGAATTGTCAGAATTGAATTTGAGATGAGTATAATTAGTGTAGTCAATATATACTTTGTCTGTTTCAGAAAGCAAAGTTTTTGCAACACCAGAACGAGGATTTACGCTTAATAAGTCGAGTGTTGTTTGGTTGCGATTTAAGCGTACGATGGCAAGTGATTCGTTGTCGTTTGTCCATTGAATAATAGGGAAATAGATGTCGTTGCCTGTACCACAATTCATCTGTTTTGTTGTACGATTTTCAGTGTCATATACGTGTACAGATACAGTAGAGTTAGTTTCACCTGCTTTTGGATATTTGTAAGTATAGGCATCATCGTAAGGGTGATTATATACATCGAAAGAGAATTGTTTGATTTCGCTTTCATCGAAACGCACCCATGCAAGGAGTTTGCTATCAGGGCTCCATTCGAAGTAGCGAGTACGACCAAATTCTTCTTCATATACCCAATCGGCAGTACCATTGATGATTTTATTAAATTCGCCATCTTTGGTGATTTGGAGTTCGGTGTTGAAATCAAGTTTTTTGATAAACAAGTTATTGCCACGAGCAAACGC
Organism: Candidatus Aphodosoma sp.; assembly: GCA_045658305.1. Classification (GTDB taxonomy): domain Bacteria; phylum Bacteroidota; class Bacteroidia; order Bacteroidales; family Paludibacteraceae; genus Aphodosoma. The sequence goes on from JAZOUT010000019.1 coordinate 11,393, forward strand.
AATCATACGGCCATTAGGCGAGAATTGAGCCAAGTTTTGAAGGCCAGGATTTTGGCTTAAAGGTTCTAATTCGTTGCGAGCAATGTTATATACATAGTAAGTAGTTGAGAACGAGTGGCGGTAGATAGGAGTTTTGTCAGTGAGAATAAGAATACGTTTCTCTTGTGGGTCGAATTCATAATCCGAGATTTTCTTTAATGTACAATTTTGAGCAGTAGCAACGTCAAAAATAGTTTCGATAGCTTTGCCTGATAGATAGTCATATTTAATAATTTTAGTGCCATCTTCAGAGAGCATAGTATAGCTTGTGCCGTCATTCATAGAGTAGAGGGCAGCCATAGTTTGAGGACGAAATGCACCAGAAGTGAAATCACGAAGATATTGCTCAGATGTTTGAGCAAATGCAGAATAAGCAATGCACAATGTGCAGATTAGAGAGATGAAGATTTTTTTCATATTTTTGAGTATTTATTAGCAATTTATATATGGATGCAAAGATACAAAAATTATTTTACAATTAGTATCTTTGTTATATGTTTTTGTTTTCCATTGGCAGATACGCAATGAGCAAAATATACACCAGTAGCAACGCGAGACCCCGATTGGTTACAACCATTCCAAGTAGCAACTCCTCCATTAGATAGTGTTTCATATATGATATTTCCATTTACGTCAGTTATTCTGATTTGAGTATTTTCAACTAATCCTGTGATAGTTATAGGGCCTATATATTCAGGTCGAACAGGATTAGGGTATGCGCGTACGTTTTCAAATGTAGTGCCTCCTTCAATTGCATCTGATTGGTATGATATTAGACCATTGCCAGTGCCGATAAAAACTTCACCCGTTTTTTCATTAATGGCAATAGATTGAATAGCGTTAGATAGTAGAGGGCTATTTTCTGTTGTGAAGTGATGGATAGTTTCTTGACCATCTTCAGATACGAGATATATACCAGAAGAGGCAGTACCTATCCATTTGCGGTTTGCTCCATCTATAGCAATAGCTTTTATTTCTTCGGTATCAAGTAGATAGTCGGCAAGACCTGTGCCATCGTTGCGTGGAATTTTTATGCGATATACGCGGAAGTTATTCTCAAACAATTTTGCAGGGTCGTTGATGAGAAAAACACCTCTTGTCGTTCCAATCCAAATCACACCATTTTTATCTTGTGCGATAGAGCGGAGTAGTGGAGAAGCATTAAATGATAATTCTTTATTGTCTTGGTCATAAACTTTAGTGAATGCAGCAGTTTTGTCATCCCCTGTATAATCTAAAGTGCCATTATCATCAAGAGTATAGAAAATAGAAGTATTAGTATCTCGGTATCGAGGCATTAAAAATATTTTTTGATTTGGATTTTTATTGGATATGATGATATCTTGAGGAGTTAAATCTTTGTGAGAAACAATAGTATTATTAGGTATTTCATGATATACACCATTAGGATCGATGTATTTGATGAGAATACCTGCATTGTTTAGTATCCAAAGATTTCCTTTATCATCGTATGTCATACCGTCGGTACGGATATAGTTATATATCTCTTTTTGAGAACCTTGAGGAAAAATAGTGTTCAAGCCACTATTGTCGCAGTGGTGGAACTTGTAGAGTTCGTCGTTGCGGAATTCGTAGATGCCAACGCCATAACTTGCAACCCAGAAGTTAGTGTTGTCGTTAGGATTGATGGCAATGTCGACAAGGTCGTAACTGTCGTAGGTAGTTTCGGTACGAGAAACGAAATAGTAGGTGTCGTATTTCTTCCACGAATTGTTTTCATATATGGATAGTGATGCTGGAGTGTAATAATTGGTAGCCCATCTGCCACCTGGAATGCTAAATATGCGACCATTTGAATATTTTAAACGCCATGATGTGTTTGATTCTGGTCCATTTGGTACAAAGTAATTGTATGTTTCATCTGTTAGATTTTTTGATGATAGAACATAATTGGAGAAAAACCATACTATGTTTTTTGATTTATCAAATAAGGCATCAATAGAATTTTCGGCAATGATATTTTCGGTTTGATTGTCTATCATTGATATTTGATTTGTTGTGTCCGTAAGGAAAATAGCATCATTGCTGACGGTTATGTTTTTGATTGCGGATTTGTATTTTGTCCATGAATTATTAGTGTATTTATACAAGATATTGTTTGTTTTAAGAAGATATATATCATTTTGAATTAGATACATATCAATGTTTTTTTGGGTTGGTTCAGGGAGCTGTAATTTATTCCAATTTTGATAGTTTATGAGATTATTAGATGTATTTCCAATGAGTATATTATTTTCTGTAAGAGCATATATGTCAGAATTTTGTATGCATGTTTTTATTACTTTTTCTGTACTACCAGCCTCTCCTATAATATATGTTTCAGTAAATTCTTGTTTATCTAAATCTAAAATTGTAATACCAAAATCGCATGCGAGATAAGCATAATTATTATAGAAATAGATATGGTTAATTTGTTTGCTTCCGCTCATGTTTTTTCTGTAAATATCAGATATATTTACTATGTCTCCATATTCAGTCATGAGGTCAATATTGGAGTTATTGTATGCTATGAATAGTAGATTATTAAAGTCTGAATATTCGATTATATGTATATTGTTATCGTTGAGACCATAAGTTTTTGAATATGTTTCTATTATGTTGTCATTTTTATCGACAGAAAATAATGCTCCAGTACTAATGCCATATATTTTATCTTGAGATTGAGTTATTTGGCTAATATTAGTGTAAGATATATGAGTTTTCCATGACCCGATAGCAGATTGAGATAATGCACAATGCACAATGCACAATGCACAATTTAGTATGAGCAATAATTTTTTCATATTATTTAGAGTTTAAGAATTGTTTGAATTTTTCGAGAGCGATTGCGCGGTGAGATATTTTGTTTTTTATTTCAGCAGGCAATTCGGCAAATGTTTTATCGTAGCCATCTGGAATAAATATAGGGTCGTAACCGAATCCGCCTTCACCTTGTGGTGATTTTGTAATAGTACCACGTATAATTCCTTCGAAAAAGTGAGTTTGTCCGTCTAATATAACGGCAATAACACAAGTAAATTGTGCTTTACGATTAGTTTCGTTTTTAAGGGCATTTAGTAGTTTCTCTGTGTTGCGTTGTGAGTTTGATGGCTCGCCTGCATATCGGGCAGAAAACACACCAGGTGCTCCATTTAAAGCATCTACAGATAATCCTGAGTCATCAGCAAAACAGTTGCAGTTTAGTTTGTTGTGAAGGTATTGTACTTTTTGTAGGGCATTTTCTTTGAAAGTAGAGCCAGTTTCGGGAATATCATCGAAGAAGTTTATATCTGAAAGATTTTTGATTTCAAGCGAATTTCCCACGATTTTTTTTACTTCCTCGGCTTTGTGTGCATTGTGGGTAGCAAAAATTAGTTGTTTCATAGATATTTATAATTTAAGTATTTGTGCATTACAGTCTGTAAAAGTATTTTGACCTATATTTTTAATGTTTTTGTGTGCGATTATTTCTGTTAGTTGATTACATCCGTAGAATGCATAATCAGCAATATTTTGTACTGATTTAGGAATTCTTAATTTGCCTTTTTTTGCGCGTGGGCAGAAAATGAGTGTTGTCATATCTGACGAGTATATTATGCCATCTTCGGATTTATAGTATGCATTATCTTTTTTTATGTTGATAGATTCAAGATTTAGGCAACCATTAAATGCTTTATAAGTTAGTGATTGTATATTTTTGCCTAAGTATATTTTTCTTAGGTTTATACATCCATTGAATGCATAGTCTTTTATTTCTTCTGTATTAGATAGTATTATGTGTTGGATTTTTGTGCATTTATTGAATGCGTAAGTGTCGATTATTTTTGCTTTATTGTGTACTACGCATGTGCCATTGTATCCTTGTGGACAATGAAATAATACATTCATATTACTTGAATATAGCACCCCATTATATGTGCTAAAAAAGTCATTAGATGTGTCAAGATAGCGAGTGAAATTGATATTTTTATCAAAAGCTGACATATCTATATGTCTTAGTTTGGATGATAATTCAACAGAGTGTATAGAATTACATCCTTCAAAAGCCATTTCTTTGATAGATTCTACGTTTTTTGGTATTATAATTTTGCCATTGAAACTTGTACAATTGTAAAACGTAGCGGTGTTTATAGTGTTTATTTCAGGTGGTAGTATGATGTGCTTGTCTGAGTTTATATATTGGAGAGAAGAGCAGTAAGCAAAAGCCATATCATCAATTTGTGTTATGTTATTTCCTAATTGTGCTTTCTGCATATTGTTACAATTGCGAAATGCAGCTACGCCAATTGAGCAATAAGCATTGTTTAGGTTAATAGAGTCTATGCTTGTACAATTTTCGAATGCAGAATTGTCTATTAGAGATATTGATGCAGGTATGTCTATTGATTTTAGTGATGAGCAATTAGCAAAAGCTGATTCATATATACTATTCAGTGAGTTTGGAAATTTTATAGTTTTTAAATTTGAACACCCAGCGAATGCATTTGGTCCAATAGATGATAGAGATTGTGGTAGTTCTATTTGTTGTAGGTTAGTGTTGTTGAGCATAAAATTGGATGCAATTGCTGTAGTTCCTTCTTTTATTGTTATGCTTTTGGGATTTTCTTTACCTATGTATTTGAATGCTATGTTGTCGATATAAATAATATTGTTGTTCTGTGAGTTAAACCACGTTGTGTTGTTGAATGCTGAATTGTCAATTTTTATATTTGAGTTTGATTGTATATCAATGTTTTTAAGTGGAGTAGAATTGGCAAAAGCAAATTTCTCTATCGAATTTACGCTTGAAGGGATAGTTATTTCTTCTATATTCATTCCATAGAAAACATAATCATCTATGTTTTGTACTGTATTACCGATAGTTAGTGATGTCGTTTTGGTTGTATAGTCGAATATAGGTTTATGTGTAGTGCAATTTTCAGCGTTGAATATTACTTTGGTTAGATTATTGCATTTTCCAAAAGCATGGGGTTCTATTTTTTTTACTTTATTAGGAATTTCAATAGAAGTTAGAGTGTTACAATCATAAAAAGCATGCTCTCCTATATGGGTTGTAGTGTTAGGTATAGATATGGATTTTAGACTTTTACATCCTGTGAATGCTTTGTCTTCTATTATTTCTATTCCTTGAGGTAGGCTAACTGAGGTTAGATTTTCGCAGTTAGCAAAACATTTCTCCTCTATTTTATCAAGAGGGTGTTTAAGTGCTATTTTTGTGAGATTTTGGCAATTGAAAAATGCTGCAGTTCCTATTTCTGTTATATTTTCTCCGAGATCTGCACGTGTTAACATATAACAATTCGCAAATGCGAATGAACCAATATTCGTTTGGGCGTTATCTATTTTTAGATTTGTTAGGTATGAGCATCCATAAAAGGCACGTTTTCCAATTTGTGTTACTGTTTCTGGCAGTTCTATTGCATATAGTGATTTGCAATGTTCAAACGCATAATCCTCAATCACTATCAAATTTTTCCCTATTGTAATGTCGCTTAGGTTTGTGCAATATGCAAATGCTTTATTGCCCACGTGTATAGCACTTTTTAAGTCTATGTAGTATATATTTTCACATTTGTAAAAAGCAAAAGGTCCTATTTGTAGTGTTTTAGCATTGATGTCAATTTGTGATAGTGATTCACAATAAGCGAATGCTCGATTGCCTATTCGTGTACAGTTGATTGGTATTATAATAGAATCAAGTAGCGTGCAACCAGCGAATGCATATTCTTGTATTGATGTTATTTGACCATGTAGAATTACTCGTTCGAGGTTTGGACATTTAGAGAATGTGCCTGCTGGAATGTTTTTTATTGAATTTGGTATATTTGCGTGGCTTATGCTGTGGCAATTATAGAATACGCCTTCTTTCATTGACTTCAGTGAAGAAGGTAGTTTTACATTCAATAATGATGTGCAATTAGCAAAGCAATATTTACCAATGTGATTTAATAGGTTGTTGAATCTTATGTAGATTAGGTTTTTACAATTTCTAAATGAATAATCGTCTAATATATCAAGGTCGTATGGGAGATTTATCTCTTGTAGATTGGTGCAATTTTCAAACGCTGAGTTGTATATATTCTGTATGTTTGATGGTAATTCTATGTATTTGAGTTTTGAATTATCTTTGAAGCAATGAGATGCGATTGATATTGTGTTTTCTTTGAAATTAGATTCGAAAATAGAATCATTATTTCCTTTGTATGAATAGAGTATGTTGTTCACATATAGCATGTCTGTTGTAGCCCTGTCATACCAATCAGTGTTATGTAAGGCGAAACGGTCAATTTCTTTAATAGATTTAGGAAACTCTATAGAGTCTATGCCGTGGCAGTTGTATAACAAATATTCTGGTATGCGTTCTACACGTTCTCCGAATACGATTTCAGTGAAATTTTTATTATATTCGAAAGCACCAATGGTGCGTTCAACACGATTGTCGTAGTATGCCCCAGATGTTTTACAATCTATAGCATTGAAATATAGGGTGTCAAATGTGTTATTGGCTTGTAGAATTTCGTAGCCTAAATGTTTAGTTTTTTCAGGTATAGTGAATGTAGTCAATTTAGTACACCATGCGAAAGCATAATTCCCAATTTCCTCAACATTTTCGCCCATTTCGATATTCTTTAAATCCTTGCAATTCGAGAATGCGCGTTCGCCTATTTTGGTTATAAAGTCGTGTATTTCAATATACTCCAATCCACACATAGCAAACGTGTATGGCGCAATTTCAGTGATCGACGATGGCAACTCAACGTCTTTCAGATTGCTACAGCCCGAAAAAGCCCCCTCGCCTATATATTGCAAGTCGATATTCTCTTCGAAATCCACCTGTTTAATCTCTGTATTTCCGCTGAAGGCATTGTCGCCTACGCCTAACACATAGTATGTCGTATCGTTGCGTTGAATTTCGCTTGGGATATAAATTCTACCATTTTTACCCACTTCGATGGCCGACGCAACCTCTACGTTTATCTCATCCAAAATATTGTACGTCAATGTGCTTCCGGCATATCTATATATCACAACGTCCCAATCCGATGACGTATTTCCTACGGCATCGGTCCATGCTGTAGCTCCTATAGTAAGGGCTATTGTTAGACACCATATTTTTAAGCGACGAAGCATCATTTGTTCATTAACTTGCAAAGTTAAAACTAATTTTAGTAATTTCCAAGAAAAATGGTTAAAAAAGTTATTGGTGTATGATAAGTTGGTTTTTTATGAAAAAATTTGGGGTAAAAAAGAGGCGAGAAGGGTGTGCTTGGAGAGAAAGTTGAGAGGGTGATACATAATGAGAGTGTGTATTTTTAGGGTAAGGAGCACCTTGCTTGCAGTTATCTCTATAGTATATTTAAAATTTGGAATTTTTGAGGAGGAGTACACAATGAGAGTGTGTGTTTTTTTTGTTTCTCACGGAGGTTTTTGTTTCACATGGAATGCACGGAAGTTACTCGCTTTGCTCGTTGTATTTTTAGACAGAATGACAGAAGAACATAATTTTTTTCTTTTAAACGTAAATTCTATCGCCAAAGGCTCAAGGACCGTTGGTTATCGTAAATTAATCGTAAATAAAATTTTTAATGGATAATTAATGGCAATTTGCGTTAAAAATTATATCGTTTTTTGTTATTATGTTATTATGTACCCGTTGGCGGAATTAAATTAGAGTGCAATAAAATGCTTCAAATAACATAAATACTTAAAGGTTAATATTTTATTGTTTAAAGATATATTTGTTCGCCCCCTTTGGGGACGAGGGGATAAAGAGGGTATTTGCTTTCCGCAAGTTCCTTCGCTTCGCTCAGTCGCATGCGGTTAAGCACATTAGCCCTCTTCGAGGACTTTTAAGTAAGCTAATAATAATTTTAATTCCGCCAACGGGTTATTATGTCTTTTTTTGTTTACAGTCAACGGTCAACAGTCGGACTCGCTTTGCTCGTTTTTTATCTCTCACGGAGTTATTATTTCTCACGGAATGCACGGAAGATACGGATGCCATGTGAATTTTTATATCGAACTGATGTAAAAAAGGTGGAAAATACTTGCTTTTTGTTAAAAAATATATTACCTTTGCAATTGTAAACATTAATGATTGTTTCATGACTTATAATAGCACATATTATCGCATATTAGGTGGATTCCTAATCGGGGGGGGAGTAATTCGTTGATTTGCAACGCGTTGTGTGTTGTCGTGTCTTTTTTTAATCTAATATTTATATAACTAAAACAAGCTCATCGCTCGTGCGGTGGGCTTGTTTTGTTATATGTATTTTTTTGATTTATTAACATTTAAACCTACATAATTATGAAAAAGATTTTAGTTTTTGCAGTTGTTACGCTGTTTAGTATTTCGGTTTTTGCACAACCGGTGTTTGATTACAATGGTATATATTACAAACCAACGTCGTCAACAACGGTGTCGGTGATAGCTAATCCAGATGGGACAAAATATTCTGGTGATATAACAATTCCTTACACAGTGAAACGAGGAACTATTGATTTTACAGTAACCAGCATAGCAGATAGTGCATTTTATTACTGTAAAGAATTAACGTCTATCGATTTGCCAACATCTATTTCTGTTATAGGAAAGGAATCTTTTTGTGGTTGTAGATTGTTGAAATCGATTGAATTGCCTAATATTACTAATGTACCTTATAGTGCTTTTGTTGATTGTAACGAGTTGGAATCGGTTGATATATCGAATGTTACAACTATTGATGAATATGCTTTTTATAGTTGTGATTCTTTAAAATCGATTAGCGACTTATCTAATGTAAAAGAGATACCGAGAGAAGCATTTTATCGTTGTGTTTCTTTAAAATCGATTAATATCCCGAATGTTATAACTATTGGAGAGAGGGCATTTACTGCTTGTGCATTTGATACAATTGATTTACCTAAAGTAGAAGCAATTGGGATAAGTGCTTTCATTTCTTGTACAAATTTAAAATCAATCAATATGCCAAAAGTTAGAATCATTGAATCAGCTGCCTTATATAACTGTGCTTTTACATCATTAAATTTACCAGCTACGCTTGATTCAATTGGGGAATATGCTTTATCTTGTAATTCAGGATTAAAATATATAACTATAGATGAAGCCAATGAAAATTTTGTGGTAAAGGACAATGTATTGTATGACAAAGATTTTACAAAATTGATACAATATCCTGTTGGGCAAGAAGCTAAATTGATATCAGTGCTAAACACAGTTACGACTATTGCTAACTCAGCTTTTGCTTCGTGCAGTTTCGTGGAGAGAGTTGATATGCCGAATGTGAAAATTATTGAAGCATCAGCTTTTGAAGGATGTTTTAGTTTAAGGTCAGTTAATATGCCAAAAGTTACTACAATAGGACCGACTGCTTTTTATGAATGTCTGTGGATTGATTCGATTGATATTCCGAATGTTACAATACTTGAGCCATCTACTTTTTTTGACTGTGAAAGTTTACGATCAATTAATATTCCGAACGTTACAAAGATTGGGAATCGCGCATTTGGTTATTGTTCTGATTTGCAAAAAGTTGTGTTAGGCAATGTGGATAGTATTAAAAGTGAAGCTTTTAGAAAATGTACAAGCCTTGATACATTTAGAATAACCGCTGCTACGCCTCCAATATTAGAGTATGATGTATTTAAAGATACACCATCAGATGTGTTGATTCAGGTGCCTTGTGGAGCATCATCTTTATATGAGCGAGTTGAGGGATGGAAAGATTTTGCAAACTATGAAGATTGGGTGCCTGAGGTTACAGTGTTGTCGAATGACGAAAAGATGGGTTTAGTGATTTTGGATCGTCAAACGACATGTGAAAATCCTACAGCAGAGATAGAGGCAATGCCACGTTCGGGGTATGAATTTGTGAAATGGAGCGATGAGAGTACCGAAAATCCACGTGTAGTTGCTGTAGAAGATGAGGATATCACGCTTACTGCTATATTCCAAAAGGTAGGCACAGATGTTGAGAATGTAGGTATTGAGGGAGTGACTATTTATAGTGATGGCACAGTGCTTCACGTTGAAGGTGCTGAAAAAGAATATCAAATTTATAGCACTACAGGCTCATTGCTCTACCGTGGCACTGATGCAGAAGTGGCATTGCCTCGAGGCATCTATGTTGTTCGCTATGGCAATGCGATTGAGAAAGTGGTCTTGTAAAATTCACTTTGCTCGTTTCGTGTAAAAAATAACAAAAAATATAAGCCTTATGAAAAAGATTTTAATATTTTTAGTGGCGTTGGTAGCATTGGCATATATGGGCTGTGAAAAGCCTAAAGAGGATGTTAAAGTAACGCAAATAACGTTACGAGATAGGAGCATTGAGGTGAACGTGGGTTCTACATCTCCTCGTATAAAGTATGTGGTTGAACCAGAAGAATTGCAAGATGTCGCTGTATTGACATGGTCGAGCGATAACGAATCTATTGCTACGGTAGATGAGCGTGGTCGTGTGACTGGTGTGGCGGAAGGTCGCACTAAGGTGTGGGCCAAATGTGACACCGTGTCGGCTTCGATATCGGTAATCGTGTTGTCTGTGCCTATTGAGAACTTCATGATTCAAGAATCAATAGTCATACCTCGCGACAATGTGGATACGCTGAAAGTAACCGATATAAAACCTACAAATGCTGATATCAATACTATTGAATGGGAAATAGAAAACCCAGAAATAGCATCATATAGCATCGAAAATGACTATTTGCTTATCAGTGGCTTGAAAGAGGGTTCAACCAAAATAATAGGTAAATGCGACACAATAGAACGCGTGTGTAACATTACAGTTGAATACTTTGAGGTAGAAGGTTTTACGCTTAAGGCAGAAAGTGATATTACTTATGTGGGTGGAGTCGTTAGATTGATTCCGACTTTCACACCACAAAATGTTTCTAATAAATCGCTTACGTGGGAGGTGGTTTCGGGAGCAGAATGTATAAGGTTTGATGAAAATACGTATGAAGTGAAAGCTCTGAAAGAGGGAAGTGTAACTATCAAAGCGACGACCTATAATGGTTTTAGTGATGAAGTGGAGATTTCGATAGATCCAGTTGTAGCTAGCGAAGTAAAATTGGCATATGATGCGAGTATAGAATATTATGAAGGGGACACTATTGAAATAAACTCGACAGTTTCGCCATCGTATTATTTCGACGCAGGGAAAAAACTCACATGGAAAGTGAATTCAGGCGAAGGTGTTGCTACAATAAATCCTTCGGACGACACCTCTAGCGCAACACTTATTGTAACAAAAAAAGGTACTATGACAGTGACAGCAACAGCAGAGAATGACGTATATGGCGAGTGTAGTTTTGAAGTATATTCACGTGAAGTTCCGAATGTAGTATTAGTTGCTGAGCAAAAAGAGTTGTATGAGAATCAGTCGACAACAATAAAAGCGAATTTGTTTCCAGATATATTTGCAGATGAAAATATAACTTGGAGCGTTAAGACCACATCAACTACCGATTACGGAAAAACAACAATTACCCCTTCGGAAGATGGACGAAGTGCTACGTTATATGCCTATAGTGTTGGCACAGTGACTGTAAGTGTGACCACAATGAGTGGAGGGGAGGCAACATGTGAGGTGAACGTAATAAAACCAGAGTTGACTGCATTTGAAATTATAGAACCTTATCATGTGTCTCCAGATAGTTCGTATGAGCTTAGACAGCAAAGAACAGTTGAATATAAATCGACTCCAGAAATAGATAATTTGAAAATTAGTTGGAAATCATCAAATTCAAATGTGGCAACAATAGATGAAAAAGGAGTGGTGAAAGCAGTGGGACATGGAGTTACGATGATTATAGCTACGGCTTATGGGTTTAGTGACACCGTGTTGGCACGTTCGTATTCGTTAGACAAAATGGAGTTAGCCATTGCATTTAAAGGAAGGATACCATGGGAGGGTGAAATATCAAGTGAAGAATATAATACAAAAATAAACCTATTAGCACCATTGTGTGCTTATAATAGTAAATTTGTATATGTGTATGATAAAGGCGCAATTTATGCAAAAACCAAAACCAATGGAAGACATTATACTACAGTGTATTGCTATGACGAAGTATTTAATAGCATGAAAACTCATGCTACGATATTCCCGCAAAATTCAACTCATTATGATACAGATTGGACAAAAGAACAGGATTATGTTGAATATAATAAAGCTTGGTACCTTTATGATTTAGAAGAAAATTTTGCTAAAAATTATGCAAAAACACACAAAGAATTTATTACTAATCTGAAGGTTAATTATAAATATGATTATTACAACATCAATAAAACCTATGTTGTTCCTATCACATACAGACAATTGGGAATGGTAGCATACTTTGGAGGGGAGTATTCAAAAGATATTGCAAGTATAGTTCAATCGTCGTCGGACGAAGTTGTTGTTATGAGATTGAGTTATAGCGATTATTTGAGTGGAAAATATGATGATATGAGATTTAGAATAGCTCCAATTTATGGAGAAAATACTGATTGTCCATATCCTACTGACTACGCAGATTGTATATGGTATTCTGAAATCAAAACTTCATCAGGGAAGCCAGTAATAGATTGTACAATGGCTGGAGGAGATGTAGTATTCAATGGAACTATATATGCAGGAAATGAATACAAAATGGTGTGCGACGATTTGCCTGGCAAATGTTTCTATATTAAATTTGTTCTATGATAGTCTTGTTCATTGAAAAGAGATAAATTTATTATTAAACTTTAAAACTAAAAAACTATGAAAAAATTATTTGCAATTATCGGACTTGTAGCAATGGTGTTTGCTACTGGTTGTACAAAAATTGAGACAGAACTTAGTGGCGACACATTGGAAACTAAGGTGACTGTGTCTGGTCATGCTCGTTTTTCGATATTAGAAAAAGATGGTACTCAATCTGAGCCTGATATCGTTGATAAAAATACGGTTATTAATGTATATTATGGTGTGCCTGACAAAAATGGTGAAGTTGCTTTTGCCTATAAAACTGTGAAAACTGATATAGATGGTTTCTTTGAATTGGAAATTGGTTGTCCTGTTGGAAAAACTATGTCAGTGAAAGTGAATGCTAAAATCGAAGGCGAAAGTTACACTGTAAACGAAAAAGGCGATGCTGTATTGAGTGATTGTTATCTCTTTGGCGAAGTGAAAAAAGATATCACTTGTGGATCTGCTGCATATTTTGATCTTATGCTTTTGCCTGTATCGCACTTTAGCGATCCTGGTTTAGTAAATCCATAATGCTGAAATCAACATGTGTAACTAAATTTTAATTCGTTTTATTATGAAAAAGATATTATTAACAGTAACTTTGGTTGTGTTGGCAATGATGGTAGTTGCTCAAACACAATTGAAAGACTACTATATACCTAAAAAAGGCGATTGGGCAGTGGGTATTACATTTAATCCTGCTACATTATATTCGCAACGTTTATCAATGCAACCTGATGCTGGGGACTTTGCAGGTGATTATGTTGCTGGCTTGGCTTTAAATCCAAAGCAAATGTTTATTCTCTCTCAAGACCCTTTGGCTGCTATACGATTCAAATATCACTTGAATGAGTGTGCGGCTTTTAGAACTACTTTGGGCATAAATGGTAGTTTAGTTAATTATCGTGAATATGTGCGCGATGATTATGCTTTCGCTCTTGACCCTAATACGCAAAATAAGGTCATTGATATGGCTACTTCGTCATATAATAGCGTTACTCTTATGCTTGGTAGTGAATGGAAAAAAGGCAATAAGGCTGTTAAATTTGTGTTTGGTGTTGATTTTATGTACACCATTGCAGGAGGTATGCTCAATTATGAGTATGGCAATAAATTGACAGAATTCAATCCTGTGCCTTCAACTATGCCAATGATGGGATTGGAAATTGTTGGTGGTGTTAATGACTTCGAGCCTCAAAATGGGTTAAGTTATGCTCGCCCTATAAAAAGCTATCATCACGGATATATACATGGTATCGGGTTGGCTTGTGATTTAGGTCTTGAATGTTTTGTTGCTGAACGCCTATCTCTTGGGATCGCTTTAAATTTTACTCCTATTATGCTAGCTATACAACCTCAAACATGGACTGTATATGAAGGTTTCAATACTAATAGTGGGGCTGTTGTAAATTATAATTCGCTTATTAGCCCAGGTAGCAATGCTCTCCTTTATGGTACTGAAAATGTGGGTTGTAGAATCTCTTTACAATACTATTTTGGGAAAGAGTAATTGTTTGAATTAGAAATATCTTTATGACGATGTGTCATAATGCCCAAATTGCTGCGTTGTTCTCAATATTAAGCTTCAGTCATGTACTTCAGTACACTCCTTTCAGCTTAAATTTC
>JAZOUT010000020.1:0-56725 GCA_045658305.1 Candidatus Aphodosoma sp.
TGGAGGAATATATATGGAACTTATTTTGAAAGAAGACGTAGCTAACTTGGGCTACAAAGACGATATCGTAAACGTAAAACGTGGTTACGGTCGTAACTACCTTATTCCTACAGGTAAAGCGGTAATCGCTACTGAATCAGCTCGTAAAGTGTTGGCTGAAAACCTCCGTCAACGTGCTCATAAATTGGCTCAAATCAAAGCTGATGCTGAGGCTATGGCTGAAAAAATCAACGGTCTTGAAATCACTATCGTTACTAAAACTTCTGCTACTGGTACTATCTTTGGTGCTGTTAACAGCATCCAAGTTGCTGAAGAATTGGCTAAACTTGGTCACGAAATCGATCGTAAAACTATCGTTATCAAAGACGCTATCAAAGAAGTTGGTACTTACACTGCTACAGTGAAACTTCACAAAGAAGTTGCTGCTACAATCACTTTGAATGTAGTTGCTGAAGCTGCTGCTGAGTAATTTGTTGCTTACAACTAAATATGAGAAATCCGTTACCGCTGTGGTAGCGGATTTTTTTTTGTGCTAAAGGTGGGAGTGTGGGGTGGTTGAGGGTGGTTTTGTGGTGTTGTGTGGGTGGATGTACTTGCTTGGAGTGGGGTGTTGGATTGATGTTTTTGTAGGGAAAAGTTGGAAAATGAGAAAAATTTGGGTTGAGTGGGGTGGTTTTTAGGTGGGATTTTGGGGCGAAATGGGGTGAAAAGTGTGTTGTAGGGTATAAAAATGATGGTGAAATGAAAATTTTTCTCTTTGGTTATTAGGTAGTTGGTGGATTTTAGTGAAAAAAGTTTGTAAAATGTTTGGTGGAAATAGAAAAATGTTGTAACTTTGCAACCGCAAAAGAGAAACAACGGCTCCATAGCTCAACTGAATAGAGCATCGCACTACGGATGCGAAGGTTACAGGTTTGAATCCTGTTGGAGTCACTAAAAAGAATCAACTTCGGTTGGTTCTTTTTTTTGTTGTGTGTTATTTGGGTTGTGTTGAGGTGGGGTAATCGGGTTTGGTGGTTTGGATGGATTGCGGAGGATTGGGAAATGTCTGTTTTCTTGCTTGCAGGTTGCTTGAGGGTTGCTTGAAGGTAGGTTTCACTATCTTGAGGGTATGGTTATCCTCTGAAGAGGTATGTTGTTGGTTAGGATGATGGTGTGGTGTTTTTATGCAGAACTTGCGCTAGTTTTGGTGGGGTGTTGGTTTGTAGTGTTGAGTGTAAGGAGGTGGTTGTAGAGTTTTTTTGAAAAAATAGTGGTAAATGTTTGGCTGTTTGGAAATAATGTTGTATCTTTGCAGTCCGAAATATTATCCATGCCTTATAGGCGAAAAATTTCAGGAAGTTAATTGTGTTTGAGTGAATTAGCCCGCTCCTGCATAGCCCGAATCCTGATAGAATTTATATTGAAATTATTCAATTAACATTTAAAACTTAATTAATTGTGGATACTTTAAGC
Source organism: Candidatus Aphodosoma sp. (assembly GCA_045658305.1). Lineage (GTDB taxonomy): Bacteria > Bacteroidota > Bacteroidia > Bacteroidales > Paludibacteraceae > Aphodosoma. Next base: position 1,456 of record JAZOUT010000020.1, read on the forward strand.
TTTAAAACACTCTCAGTAAACAAAGCTACTGCACAAAAAGAGTGGATTCTTATCGATGCAACTGACCTCGTATTGGGTCGTATGGCATCAAAAGTTGCGAAACTTCTTCGTGGTAAATACAAACCAAGTTTCACTCCTCACGTAGATTGCGGTGATAACGTAATCATCATCAACGCTGAAAAAGTGAAATTGACTGGTAACAAATGGAATGACCGTGTTTATCTTTCACACACTGGTTACCCAGGTGGTCAACGTGAAATTACTCCTGCTCAATTGATGGCTAAGAGCCCTGAAAAACTTATCAAAAAAGTTGTTAAAGGTATGCTCCCTAAAAACATCCTTGCAGGTGCTTTGCTTGACAATCTTTATGTATATGCAGGTTCTGAACACCCACACGCTGCTCAACAACCTAAACAAATTGATTTAAACCTTATTAAATAATAGAAGAAATGGAAGTAATCAACGCTATCGGTAGAAGAAAAGCTGCAATCGCACGCGTTTTCGTAAAAGAAGGTAATGGTTCAATCGTCATCAATGGTCGTGAACTTGCTAATTATTTCCCTTCTTCAATGCTTCAATTCGTAGTTAACCAACCTCTTAACACTGTTAACGCTCTTGGTAAATACGATATCAAAGTAAATCTTAAAGGTGGTGGTTTCAACGGTCAAGCTGAGGCTCTTCGTCTTGGTATCGCTCGCGCTCTTGTAAAAATCAACGCTGAAGACAAACATGCTCTTAAAGCTGCTGGATTCCTTACTCGTGACGCTCGCGTTGTTGAACGTAAAAAACCAGGTCAACCAAAAGCTCGTAAACGTTTCCAATTCTCAAAACGTTAATCTTTTTTGGACGACTATTATCTCGCTTACAGCTTGAAATTTGCAATTTGAAGTCGAGGATTAGTAGCGATATTGGTTTTCGAATTTCAATTTTCAAATTTCGACTTAAGAATATGTTTAGTATCTAAATCATTTAGACTCAATGCTCTGTCATTGACTACTTGAATGATTGCTTAAACAAAAAAAGTAAAAAGAAAGTAAACTATTAAAAAAACAAACAATTATGTCTGTACAATTTCAAGAACTTCTTGATGCAGGTGCACACTTTGGTCACCTCCGCCGTAAATGGAACCCAGCAATGGCTCCATATATCTTCATGGAACGCAATGACATCCACATCATTGACCTCCACAAAACTGTAGCTAAAATTGACGAAGCTGCTGCTGCAATGAAACAAATTGCTAAATCTGGCAAACGCGTTCTTTTCGTAGCTACTAAAAAACAAGCTAAACAAGTTGTAGCTGACCTTGCAACAGAAGCTGGCATGCCTTACATCACTGAACGTTGGGCTGGTGGTATGTTGACAAACTTCCCTACAATCCGTAAAGCTATCAAAAAAATGGGTGCTATCGACAAAATGGCTAATGATGGTACTTTTGATGCTCTTTCAAAACGCGAAAAACTTCAAATCACTCGTCAACGTGCTAAACTCGAAAAGAACCTTGGTTCTATCGCTGACCTTAGCCGTCTCCCAGCTGCAATCTTTGTAGTTGACGTTATGAAAGAACACATCGCTGTTGCTGAAGCTCAACGTCTTGGTATTCCAGTATTTGGTATTGTAGATACTAACTCTAACCCTAACGGTATCGATTTCGTTATCCCAGCTAACGACGACGCTACAAAAGCTATCGAAGTAATCGTTGCTGAAATGGTTAAAGCTCTTAAAGAAGGCGCTCAAGAACGCAAAATCGAACGCGCTGAAGAAGAAGGTGCTGAACAACCAGAAGTAAAAGAAAAACGCACACGCACTAAAAAAGGTGCTAAAGCTGAAAAAGCAGAAGCTCCAGCTGAAGACAAAGAATAATTTTCTTTAAAAGTACAAAGTAGAAAGTCGTAAGTCGTAAGACTTTTCTTCATGCGGGCAGTTAATGCCGAATGACTCTTACTACTTATCATCTTACTACTAACTACTAAAATATAAAGCGTTATAGATTCTCTGCTTCATGCCGTGATTCTCTAACGCTTTTTATAAAATTGAACTAATTTATAAACTTTTAAATACTTACTACTATGGCAGTAACAATGGCGGAAATCTCTAAACTCCGCACTATGACAGGCGCAGGTATGATGGACTGCAAAAATGCTCTTACCGAAGCTAATGGCGATATGGAACAAGCTATCGAACTTATCCGCAAACGTGGTCAAGCTATCGCAGCTAAACGTAGCGACCGTGAAGCATCTGAAGGTTGCGTTCTCGCAGGCGTTAAAGATGGTTTCGCAGCTATCGTAGCTTTGAAATGCGAAACAGACTTCGTTGCTAAAAACGCTGACTTCATTGCTCTTACTCAACTTATCCTCGATACTACTCTTGCTAATAAACCAGCTAACCTCGAAGCTCTCAACGCTATCGCTATCGAAGGTCGTACTATCGCTGAACTCGTAACTGACCGTTCAGGTGTTACTGGTGAAAAAATGGAAATCGGTTACTACGAATTCGTTGAAGGCGCAACTGTAGTTGAATACATCCACCCAGGTAACAAACTCGCTACTATCGTTGCTTTCGCTGAAGCAGGCGTTGACCACCAAGTAGGTCGCGATGTAGCTATGCAAGCTGCAGCAATGAACCCAGTAGCTCTCAACCGCGATTCAGTTCCAGCTGACGTTATCGCTAAAGAATTGGAAATCGGTCGTGAAAAAGCTCGCGAAGAAGGCAAACCAGAAGCTATCCTTGACAGAATTGCTCAAGGTCGTTTGGATAAATTCTTCAAAGAATCTACACTCGTAGAACAAGAGTTCATCAAAGACAACAAAATGACTGTAGGTGCTTACGCTAAAGCAAACAACGCTACTCCAACAGCATTCAAACGCGTAACTCTCAACCAAGACTAATCTATTGAACTAATTAGTTTAATATTATAAAAAAGCTGTATCACTTGATTGTGTGGTACAGCTTTTTTGCTTTTTGTGTTCAAGGTGTCAAATTATAAAAATATCATTCCTGAAAAAATAGATATATTTGAATTTTCAAACTTTCAAATTTTCAAACTTTCGAAATTATTTTGCCTGCCGATACACAATGAGAGTGGGTATAAATTTTGGCGGTTTTCTTGCTTGCAGTTTGCTTGCACCTTACTGTTGGGTTAGGTTCTGGAATACACAATGAGAGTGTGTATTGGTCCATCCGAACTTTGCAACTTCGCAAGTTTGCAACTTGTATTTTTTTGTTTTTATTGTTCGGTTGTCTCAATAGGTGTATATTTAGCAATTGTTTTCCAAATTTTCGAGCGTTTGTATTTATTTAGACTCTCTTTGGGTACTTTAATTTCTTTTATATCGAATGAGTCAGGTTCTATGAGTGGAGGAGTTGGATTTAGAATGGTTATAGATGTTAGTGATGAACAATTCGTAAATGCATCTTTACCAATATGACTTATCATTTCTGGGATAGTAATTTCTTTGATTGATGAACATCCATGGAATGCATATTTACCTATTTTAGTTACTTGTTTAGGAATAGTTATTGATTTTAAAGCCTCGCAACCCATAAAAGCCCAATCCATAATTTTGTTAATAGTATTAGGCAAAGTGACTGATTCTAGAGATGTACATCCTGCAAATAGGCTATCATTAATTGTTGTTACACCATCGGGTATACAAATAGATTTTAATGACACGCAATAATCAAAAGCATGACTTTCAATGTCAATTAAATTACTAGAAAGAATAACATTATCTAGTTTTACACAAGTGCTAAATGCAGCATCTTCAATACATTTCACACTATTTGGTATTATTATAGAAGTGAGAGAAGTACATTTTTCGAAAGCATAGAAACATATTTCTTCTACAGTATCGGGTATTGTAATTGTTTTGAGAGACGAACAATTTCGGAATATTTCACCCTCAATCCTATTTATTTTTTCTGGCAGTTTAACTGATGTAAGCGAAGTACAATTTTCAAAGGCTCCTTTATAAAGATGGGTTACACTATTGGGAATTGATATAGACTGGAGTGAAGAACAATCTAAAAACGCATAATAACCAACTATTTCTAAACTATCAGGAAGAGTAATCGTTTTTAAGTTCTTACACTGATAGAATGCGTAATCGCAAATACAAGTTGTACCTTCTTTTATATCAATATGAAAATCAATAGGCATCTCGCCTTTGTATTTATAAAAACAATTATTTATATAAATAGGTCCGTCTTGCTGATCATCCAACCATTGAGTACCATCAAAAATATTGCCATCTAAAGATGTTACGCTTTTAGGAATTATAATATTTCTAAGAGATTTGCAGCCCATAAAAGCTTCGTATTCTATGTTGGCAACACCTTTGGGAATGACGATGTTAGTTAGTGAAACACATTCTGCAAAAGCAGCTTCGCCTATGCAAGTTATCCCATCAGGAAGCGTAATCTCGGGAAGAGACGAACAATTATTAAAAGTATAATCTTGAATTACAGTTACTTTATTCGGTATGTTGATTGATGAAAGAGCCGTGCAATTAGAAAAAGCATAATCATCTATAGTTATAATGCTATTCGGTAATACAATTGATCGAAGCGACGAACATTCCTCAAAAGCCGAACTCTCAATCTCTTTAACACCATTAGGAATTATAATTGATTCAAGCGAAGTACAACCTTTGAATGTCTCAAACTGAATAGTTTTGATTTTTTTAGGTAGCACTATTGATTTAAGTGACTCGCAATTGGAAAATGCACACATTGTGATTTCTTTTATGTAATCAGGAATTACAATAGTTTCAAGCAACTTGCAATATGAAAAAGCATAAATACCAATTTTAGTAACTTTGTACTCTACACCTTCATAGATTACTTTTTCTGGAATGTTTATTTCGGTAGACTTACAACAATGGTCTGCATTGACTATCGTAGCAGTCTTATGTCTATTATTGAATATATAACAGATATTATCAATCAAAATTTCTTTCTTTATTTTTCTCATAGGGTAGAGGGGGGATTTTATTGTTGATTATATCGTTTATCAAGGTAATCTATGTATTCTTTATGTTCATTCTTATAATTTTTTAAGTATTCTATAACTTTTTGGTAGGTGATATGACGGAAATTAATTCCATCAGCTTTTGCAATTGAAGCAAAAGCTTCTATTTCTTTTCGGTGTTCACATCCTTCTGTACCAGGGACATTGTACCATAAATATAACAATGTAATGTCTTTGTTTTTAGATATTATTTCGTCATCTGTCCTTAGTCCGAGTATATGTTTGATAAGTTGAGATGCATCTAAATGCTTAGTCTTTTTTAATTTTTCTATTAATTCTTTTATTTCTTCATTTTCAATTTTATAGTTTTGGTTATATATTGCTTGTGCTAATTCTTCTATATTTGGTATGCCTTTCCATAAAGACTCTTTTTTTATATAAGAATCTTGCATTTCTGAATTTTTATTACTATTATCATTGTATGGTTCTGTAAATTTTGATTCTATGGCAATAATTTTATCTTCAAATTTAATTACTACATCAATATTAGGCTTCCCTCCTCGTACATTTTTTTCCTTATTACCATCCATGTATTTTATTTGAAGAATTTTTTCAAATCTGATAGCATTACCTCCGATTTTATTGTTATTATTCCCAATTTCTAATTTTAATGCTTTTAAAAGTGGGGTTATATCTTTTTGATCTTGCCAATATTGAAAAAGATTAACTACAAGAGCAGAAGAAGAGTGAAGAGCGGACATTTTGGGTCTACTTGTAATTTCCATTATTTCATTACCGCCACCTTTATTATAAGCGTTAATATTCTCTTGTCTTAAACCTTTTTCTTTTATGTTGTCAACTTGGAATAGATTATCCTTAATTGTTTCTAAATAATTTTTATCATCTTCACTTTCTTTTCCATCTTTAATAGTACCACTAACTAGTGCTTTGCCCTTTGCCCAAGATTTTTGTCTATCTAAAATCCAATACATTGCTGTTTTTTCTGTCTTAGCCATAATTTTATATTTTTTTAGGTTAGTATTAAATTTTGCTACAAAGATAATATATATTTTCTATAATTGTCCTACTTTTTTATAATTTTATCATTTTCGTTCGTTTGTAGGTTGTTAACTGGATTTGTTTCGTTTTCCGAATCGGTCGAATTTTGTGGATCGAGGTTATCTAGTTCAGATGGTTTATTAGGATCCCATTTTGTACTCCATAAGAGTCGGAATCCTCGTCGTTGTTTGCATTCTTCTGGTGTTAGAATGGCGGATTTTTTAATTACGATGTTTCTTTTTGTTTTCATACTGATTATAGTTTTAATTGGTTTGATATTTTATCGATTGAAAAAAGGAAGCCCCCCTATATATAATACGAATATCGATTTTAATTTCGGAGAATTTTATTTATTATTATAAACAGATGAAAACATTTTTTAACATTAGTAATTTTATTATTTTATTGATTATTAGATTTTTATTTTGATTTATTGGATTAGTGTAGTGGTGCGATATACCTAAAACTTTAGCGTTTGTTTGCTAAACTTTAACTTATTTTAAGATAAAAATCGTGTATAAAGATGATTTTTTAGCCTGTTTTTGCTTGCAAAAGCACGAATTTAGTGCTAAAATTGGCTTGTTTTTAGTGCGATTTTTCGAGAAATCGTCATATTTTGTAGAAAAAAGGAAATATTTTGGCAGTTTTCTTTGGTATATGTTGCTTGAAGTTTGCTTGAGGTAAGGTGGAAAAATTGGTACAGAATGAGTGGGTGGGGAGTCGAGAAATAGATGTTTTTAGGGGAAGGGTTAGTTGTGTTTTGTCTGTATAGAAATGGGGATAAATAAAAAAAGGCTGTGTCTGAATTTTGACACAGCCTCTTTTTTTTGTTGTGTGTTACTTCTCGATGGCGATTGAGAGAGCGTCTGCCATGTTGCGGACGAAGTGGAATTGGAGGCCGTCGAGGTATTCTTGTTGGATTTCGTTTACGTCTTTTTGGTTGTCGACGCAGAGGATAATCTCTTTGATGCCAGCACGTTTGGCTGCGAGTATTTTCTCTTTGATACCTCCTACAGGGAGAAGTTTGCCTCGAAGGGTGATTTCGCCAGTCATGGCAAGGCGGTTTTTAACCTTACGACCTGTGAAGCTCGATACCAAAGCGGTGAGGATTGCGATACCTGCTGATGGTCCGTCTTTTGGTGTTGCACCCTCAGGTACGTGGATGTGTATGCTGTGATTTTCGAGGTCTTCATCGCTGATACCTAATTGTTTGTTGTGAGATTTGATGTATTCGAGAGCTAATTGAGCCGACTCTTTCATTACATCGCCGAGATTGCCTGTGAGTGAGAGTTTACCACCTTTTTGAGTGTTGATTGACGACTCGATATAGAGTATTTCGCCACCTACTTGAGTCCAAGCAAGACCTGTAACTACGCCACAATATTCGCTGATGTCGTACATGTCGTGGTCGATGTGTGACACGCCGAGGTACTCTTGAAGGTTTTCGGGTTTGATAGTTGTAGTGAATGATGGGTCGATGGCAATGTTTTTTGCCACTTTGCGCATTATTTTGGCAATAGTGCGGTCGAGCGAACGAACACCACTCTCGCGAGTATAGTTGTCGATAATTGCACGTACGGCAGGTTTAGAGAACTTGAGTTGGTTCTTTTTGATACCGTGAATTTCAAGTTGTTTTGGTATGAGATGGCGAGTTGCAATTTCGATTTTCTCTTCTGTGATATAGCCACTAACCTCGATTAGCTCCATACGGTCGAGAAGCGGTTTGGAGATAGTATTGAGGTCGTTGGCAGTAGCGATGAAGAGTACGTTAGACAAGTCGTAGTCGATATCGAGGAAATTGTCGTGGAACGCATTGTTTTGCTCAGGGTCAAGTACTTCAAGGAGAGCAGATGCAGGGTCGCCTTTGAAATCGGAGTTTACTTTGTCGATTTCGTCAAGCACAAATACTGGGTTAGATGAGCCACATTTGTTGAGGTTCTGGATTATGCGACCCGGCATAGCACCAATGTAAGTGCGACGGTGACCACGGATTTCGGCTTCATCGTGAAGACCGCCGAGTGATACGCGAACGTATTTGCGACCAAGAGTTTCGGCAATAGATTTGCCGAGAGAAGTTTTACCCACACCAGGAGGGCCATAGAGGCAGATGATAGGCGATTTGAGGTCGCCTTTGAGTTTGAGCACAGCGAGGTGTTCGATGATGCGGTCTTTGACTTTTTCCATGCCAAAGTGGTCGCGGTCGAGCACTTTTTGTGCTTTTTTGAGGTCAAAATTGTCTTTAGTGAACTCGTTCCAAGGGAGATTGACGATAGTTTCGACATAGGTGAGTTGCACCGAGAAGTCAGGAGAGTTGGGGTGCATACGCTCGAGTTTGCGCACTTCGCGCTCGAAAGTTTCACGCACTTTGTCGCTCCATTTTTTAGATTTTGCCTTCTCTTTAAGAGCTTGTACGTCTTGACTCGCAGTGTCGCCACCCAACTCCTCTTGGATAGTCTTCATTTGTTGTTGAAGATAGTATTCGCGTTGTTGTTGGTCGATGTCGAGACGAGCTTTGTTTTGGATAGAAGCCTTGATTTCAAGAAGTTGAGATTCTTTGGTGAGAATATCAAGGAGGAGATAGCCACGCTCGGTGAGGTCGTTGAGTTCGAGGAGCTTCACCTTGTCGCTCAACGAGATACTGAAATTAGAGCAGATGAAATTGATGAGGCTGATAGGCTTTTCGATATTGCGAATAGCGAAAGTTGCCTCGTCGGGAATAGAGTTAGAATTCTTGATTATGCGGATAGCTAACTCCTTGAGAGCCTCGACGAGAGCAGTGAATACACGGTCGTCAGTAGCAGGTTCTACCTCGTCCATGATGTTGATTTTCACGGTGTGGAATGGCGATTCACTTACCAATTCGGTGGCAGTGGCACGTTTTTTTCCTTGGAGGATGACAGTTGTGGTGCCATCAGGCATTTCGAGTATGCGAACGATGCGAGCCACCGTACCCATAGGGTAGATGTCTTGCAAAGTAGGGTTTTCGATTTTGGCATTGATTTGAGTTCCGACAAATAGTTCGCCCTCTTTTTGATAAACTTCACGCACCAAACGGAGACTTTTTTTGCGACCTACAGTGATAGGCATCACCACTTTAGGAAACAAAATCATATTGCGCAAAGGGAGCAACGGCAATATGTCGTTGTCTTGGCATTCAATTGGCGACTCTTCATCTTCGGCAATAAGCGGAATCATGTCGGCTTGCACTTCGTTGATTTCTTCGGATAAAAACATATTTAGACTTATAGTAGCGAGTTTCTTGAATGCACAATGCACAAAGTACAATGCACAACTATTTTGGCTTCGCTTGTTAATATTATAGATATTTGTTTTGTGTGTGCCATAATGTCTTAGGGTTGGATGGTGTTTTTTGATGGTTGTTGTGACAATATGGCATAGTTATCCCTTTTAGTTCTTTGTTTTGGGAGTTTTTGGTTTATATTATTATATAGTCAAGTAGTGTGCCAAAAAGAATGAGGGTGGATATTCCGGATTGTCTGGAACGCTTCGCTATTCTGGAGGATATATTGTTGGAGTAAAGTATAAAGAGAGATAATAAAAATCCTGCATCATTTGGGGGTGATGCAGGATTTTTTGTTGTAATGTGATAGTGTTATTCAAGAGCATTCCAAAAATCTTCTATATCACCTTCGATATATGGGATGTAAAATTGCTCCATTTCACCGTATACATTGGAAATGAAAAATAAAATTGAAGATGTTTTTTCCTTGTTGCAATATAGGTATTCTTCATAGTCTTCGTTTGTGTCAACTTGAATTAAAGTGTGTTTTTTATCAATATGATTTTTAATGGTTTGTTTATAAGTTATTGAAGACTGAGAAGTAGCGCAACCAACTAATTTGTTGTCTATAAATGCATATGCTAAATATTGAGAAATGCCATAACTTTTGAATTCCATGTAATAGTATCCATCGTCACTTCCTGAATATTCAAGAGTTGCACCTGATTTGGATTTGGTCATTTTTTCAAGGATGTCTTGAGGTGATTTGCCCCAATCTTGAATTGGTTCGATGTAGGTTAAAGACAAATCTTGTTGTTCACAAGAAGAAAAAACGAGTGTCATTGCCAATAGAGGCAAGAGGAAAAGTTTGAAATGTTTCATAATTAGAACAATTTTATAAAGTTGTTTTGTAATATTGCCGAGAGAGATGACTGATTGCACCAGACTTTATAAAACTTTTGTTATAGACAAACGGGTGGGGTGTTTGTGCTATATTTGGGATATAAAAAAAGCGCAACTTCGTCATACGCCTCTAGGCTCACCACAAGCCCTATATACCTACGAGAAGCCGCGCGGAGACCGCGTAACTATCCCAATGGTATATATGTTATAAAGCTCAATTGCGGATGAGGTGGTGATTCAGAGGCGATTGCGCTTTATTTTGTCTGTTGATGCTTCATAGCCCAGAAACATCTTTGCAAAGGTAGTATATTTTTTTGATATGGGCAAGGGGATGGGTGGATTTTTTTTGAGGGTTGTTGTATAGTATGTTTATAGTATATTTATAGTATGTTTATCCTATATTTATAGTATATTTATAGTATGTTGTAGTTTGGGGATGATTTGGGGGCTTTGTCTTTTTAGTTGAATGATGTTGTTTATTCTCTTTTTTTAACCCCCTCGTCCTGCGGACACTCCCCCTAAGACAGGGGGAGAATATTGCGCTACCATAGTTTTGAGTGTTTATATTTAGTTTAGTTGAAAATTTGTTTTTTATTATTTTTTAACCCCCTCGTCCTGCGGACACTCCCCCTAAGACAGGGGGAGAATATCGCGCTACCATAGTTTTGAGTGTTTATATTTAGTTTAGTTGAAAATTTGTTTTTTATTATTTTTTAACCCCCTCGTCCTGTGGACACTCCCCCTAAGACAGGGGGAGAATATCGTGCTACCATAGTTTTGAGTGTTTATATTTAGTTTAGAGGAGGTATTCTTATTGACTTTTCAACTAAATTGACGAAGAACGGATATTTGGGCGGGGTGTTGTGTATATGGAGAAAAAAGTGTATCTTTGTAGGTTAAATTTTATTAGATTGGATAGTTATGCAAGTTGATAAAGTAAATAAGTTGATTGGATTGCTTAATGAATATAAGGAATTGGGGGTAGCTGAGCAAATAGATTATAAAAAATTCTATCTTTATTCTCTTGTTACTCATTCAACTGCTATTGAAGGAAGTACTGTTACTGAAATTGAAAATCAATTGCTTTTTGATGAGGGTATCACAGCCAAGGGGAGGTCTTTGCAAGAGCAGATGATGAATTTGGACTTAAAAAGGGCATATGAAAAGGCAATGCAATTTGCTAATGAGCATGTTGATTTTTCTATTGATATGTTGAGAGAATTGTCGGCGTATGTTATGAAAAATACAGGTGCGGTGTATAATACAGCACAGGGGCAATTTGATTCTTCAAAGGGGGATTTGCGTTTAGTGGGGGTTACTGCTGGGGTTGGTGGTCGCTCGTATATGAATTATCAAAAAGTTCCTATGAAATTGGATGAATTGTGTAGTGATTTGAATCAGAAACGTCGAGAGTTATTGGATGTAGATGATGATGTGGCAAAATATATATTGAGTTTTGATACTCATTTTAAATTGGTTACTATTCATCCTTGGGTGGATGGAAATGGGCGTATGGCTCGTTTGGTGATGAATTTGTTACAATATGAGTTTGGTTTGATGCCATCTAAAATACAAAAAGAGAATAAAGCGGAATATATTCAAGCTCTTATTGATTCGCGAGAACGAGAGTCGTTGGAGCCAATTCGTGAGTTTTTGCTTAGTGAACATATTGCTAATTTAGCTCGTGAAATAGCTGAATATAAACGTTCGTTGGTGAATGAGTCTGTTTTGAAAATGTCCGAGAGAAAGAGTGAAAATGTCCGAGAGAAAAAGAAAAATGTCCGAGAGAGACGGATTTTGGATTTAATAAAGGTAAATGGTAGTATTACTTTGCAACAGATTGCTACCGAATTGGGTGTGAATGAGAGAACGATAAGACGTGATATTGTGATGTTGAAAGATAGAGGAGTGATAGTGCGAGAAGGTGGTGATTTTGGAGGTAAATGGGTTATAATATAAAGAGTATAATGATGAATCTTGATGAATTGTTGAATGAGTCGCAAAAGGCGGCGGTTGAGTATAATGAAGGTGCATCGGTGATAGTGGCAGGTGCGGGTTCGGGCAAGACGAGGGTTTTGACCTATAAGATTGCGTACTTGCTTGAGCAGGGAATGATGGCGTATAATATTTTGGCTTTGACGTTTACGAATAAGGCGGCACGAGAGATGAGGGAAAGAATTATGAAGGTGGTTGGTCCGTCGGCATCGCGTGGGTTGTGGATGGGTACGTTTCACTCGATATTTTCGCGTATATTGAGGGCAGAGGCAGAGGTGATTGGGTTTACGCCACAGTTTACGATTTATGATACGGCAGATTCGAAGGCGTTGATTAAGAGTATTATAAAAGAGATGGGGTTGGATGATAAGGTGTATAAGTCGGGGGCAGTGCAGTCTAGAATTTCGAATGCGAAGAATCATTTGGTTATGCCTGCGGCGTATAATGCTAATGCGGCTAATTATGCTGATGATAAGCGTCATAACACGCCTGATTTTGGAAAGATTTATGAGACTTATTGTCGTAGATGTAGAGAGGCGAATGCTATGGACTTTGATGATTTGTTGGTTTATACTGCATTCTTATTTAAGCAGAGACCAGATGTGTTGGCACGTTATCAGGATAGATTTCAGTATATATTAGTAGATGAGTATCAGGATACTAACACGGTGCAACATGCGATAGTGATGCAATTGGCGGCGAAGTATGGCAGAGTGTGTGTGGTGGGAGATGATGCACAGAGTATTTATTCGTTCAGAGGGGCAGAGATTGATAACATTTTAGGATTTCAGCGTTGTTTTGAAAAGTGCAGATTGTTCAAGTTGGAACAGAACTATCGTTCGACACAGACTATTGTGAATGCGGCTAACTCGTTGATATCGAAGAATAGAAATCAGATACCGAAGACGGTGTATAGTAAACTGTCGGTAGGAGAGCCGATTGAGGTTGTGTGTACGTATAGCGACTTTGAGGAGGGGTATGCAGTGGCGAAAGATATACAGTACGTGGCAAAAAATAAATATGCTGGTTATGAAGATATTGCTGTGTTGTATAGAACAAATGCACAGAGCCGAGTGTTGGAGGAGGCGTTGAGAAAGAGTGGTATTCCGTATAAAATATATGGTGGGTTGTCGTTTTATCAACGTAAAGAGATAAAGGATGTTATAGCCTATTTGCGATTGATAGTAAACCCATCGGACGAGGAGGCATTGAAGCGTGTGATAAATTATCCAGCGCGTGGGATTGGTGATACTACGCAGCAGAAATTGTTGTCGGTGGTGCATGATAATCCTCGTGTGCCAGCATTGGAGATAATAGCCGACCCATTGAAATATGGGGTTGATGTGAAGGCAGCGGCAGTGGGTAAATTGCAGAAATTTGCGGAGTTGATATGTTCATTCCTTGATGAGAATGAGCAGCAAGATGCATATCATGTGGCTGAGCGAGTGGTGTTTGCATCGGGAATTATGGCAGATGTGTCAGCCGATACGTCGGTAGAAAATCTTGCACGCAAAGAGAATATACAGGAGTTCTTGAATGCGGTACATGAATTTTGTGACCAAAAGGTGAACAATGGGGATAATGACATACGATTGGTGAATTTTTTGAACGAAGTGTCGCTCATAACAGACCAAGATACAGAGAAAGAGGAAGATAGGAATAGTGTTACGTTGATGACGGTGCATGCAGCGAAGGGGTTGGAATTTACGTACATATACATTGTGGGCATGGAGGAGAATTTGTTCCCAAGCATGATGGTGGAGAGTGAAAGAGAGTTGGAAGAAGAGAGAAGATTGTTTTATGTGGCAATAACTAGGGCAAAAGAGCGTTGTATGATTACATACGCAAAGAGTCGTTTCCGCAATGGGCAGACACAATTCTCGAATCCGAGTCGATTCTTGCATGATATAGATAAACGTTATCTGCGATTGCCAAATGATACTTCGTTTGGAGGAGGAGGAATTGTTGATCCATATTCGATGTTTGATAAGCCGACAGTCGATTTTACTAAAACTGATTCAAGTGATAGATTTAATTCTCTATTTAAGAAGCGAGAGGTAATAAAAACTCCTGTTCCAAAACAAACGCACAAAGGGTCGTTTAAGCCAGTGAGTTCGGCATCTAAAGCTCTAGCTTCGGCGCAAGATGTGATGGGATTCTATCCTGGCGAGCGAGTTGAGCATAGCACATTTGGCTTAGGAAAAATATTGGAAATTACAGGCGAAGGCGATAATCGTAAGGCACGTATTGACTTCGATGACTTTGGCGAGAAACAACTATTATTGAAATATGCAAGATTAAGTAAGGCATGATGAGTGAAGATAAAAAAATATTGGTTAATCATTATGCTGATGGTACATCGAGTGTGCTACGAAAGAGTGTGGTATATACCGAATTGCGTTTTTATCAGCGGAGTGATGTGCTTTATCAGTTGACAAGAATGTTTTGTCAGAGATTTTTGCCTAAATACGGCGATAGAACTGTGGATCAGATGATACAGGCGGCTCGTAGTACGAAGCAGAATATAGCAGAGGGTAGTAGTGATGGGCAAACTTCGATGGAGATAGAGTTGAAATTATTAGGCGTTGCGCGAGGAAGTAATAAAGAGTTGCTTGAGGATTATCAAGATTATCTGAAGATGAAGGGGTTGCAAGAGTGGTTTGTTACTAAAAATCCACGATTTTATAGTTTGCATAAATTCTGTATTGAGCATAGTAAGTATGAGGATTATTTTGATTTATTGCCAAAGATGAATGATGAAGAGCTTGCAAATATGGCAATATGTTTGTGCCATCAGATTGATAAGGCAATGACCAAATATATCGAGAATAAGGATAGGGAGTTTACTACCGAAGGTGGTATTCGTGAACGTATGACTGCTGCTCGATTGGAGCAAAGAGCAACACAAAAAGAGATTATAGAACGGCAAGCAAAAGAGATAGAAGAATTGAAAAAAGAGATAGCTTATTTGAAGAATTTGTTATTGGTAAAATAAATTATTTGCAGGAATGTTTGGTGACTCCGGATAATCTGGATAATCCGGAAATTCCAGAGAGATAAATTGACGTTATTTGAATGAAATATAAATTATTGATATTATTGATGATGTTGTTGTCGGTAGCGGTGTCGGCACAGAAGGTGTATGTTAGGGGCTATGTTCTTAACGAGGAGAAGCGTGCGGTGGAGTTTGCAACTGTGCAGATAAAAGAGACAGCGACGGGAACAATCACCAATGAAAAGGGATATTTTGAGTTGTCATTTCAACATCAAGATTCAATAACGTTGCAATTTTCGTGTGTAGGTTATGTGTCGGCAGAGCGTAAGGTGGCTATTGGTGATGAGTTGGCATATACAATGGTAGTTAATTTGCAGACAGACACAGAGTTGCTTGATGAGGTGGAGGTAAAAGGTTTTCAGCGTCAGACTTCAACTATGATGACATTGGACAGTGAGAGTTTGCGATTGATGCCAGATGCATCGGGTGGAAATATCGAGAGTTTGCTGACTACGTTTGCAGGTGTGAGTTCGAATAATGAGATGAGTTCGCAATACTCGGTGCGTGGTGGTAATTATGACGAAAATAGCGTGTATGTCAATGGAATAGAGGTGTATAGACCATTGTTGGTACGTGCAGGACAACAAGAGGGTTTGAGTTTTATCAATCCTGATATGGTGGGTGAGGTGAATTT
Organism: Candidatus Aphodosoma sp.; assembly: GCA_045658305.1. Lineage (GTDB taxonomy): Bacteria > Bacteroidota > Bacteroidia > Bacteroidales > Paludibacteraceae > Aphodosoma. Next base: position 17,309 of record JAZOUT010000020.1, read on the forward strand.
TTCGGCAGGGGGATTTGATGCAAAATATGGCGATAAGATGGCATCGGTATTGGATGTGAAATATAAGAAACCATCAGAGTTTGAGGCAAATTTGGCAGCATCGTTGCAAGGCGTGTCGGCATACGTAGGAGCAAGCGGTAAGAACTTCACACAGATGCATGGAGTGCGATTTAAGACTATGCAGGTATTGCTCGGAACACTTGAGACAAAAGGCGAATATAGTCCTTATTTTGTGGATTATCAAACTTATATGACATGGCAAATGTCGAAGAAATGGGAGCTTACGTTCTTGGGTAATATATCGCAAAACTACTATAATTTCACCCCGAAAACGCGTAGTACATCGTTTGGCACAATCTCAAATGCCAATAATTTCACTGTTTATTTTAATGGTAAAGAGCGAGATATATTCCGTACATATTTTGGAGCATTAGGTTTTAATTATCGTCCAAATAAAGAGGTTACTCTTAGTTTCAATGCTAGTGCGTTCAATACCAACGAGCAAGAGACATATGATATTACGGGTGAATATTGGTTGTCGGCACTAGATATGAGTGGTGGTGCAAAGGACGAAAACGAGGCCCCAACAGGGTCGTTGGGTACGGGTATGTATCATGAGCATGCGCGTAATAGATTGAGTGCTACGGTGGTAAATGTGGGTCATACAGGCGAGTGGAAATTGCCGAATAATGACTTGCATTGGGGTGTGAACTATCAGCGCGAGATAGTGTTGGACCGCATAAGTGAGTGGGAGACACGCGATTCGGCAGGCTACACATTGCCAGTGAATCCAGAGCAAGTGGAGATAATATATAACTTGTATTCCAACGTAGATTTGTATTCTAATCGCTTACAAGCCTATATTCAGGACACTTATAAACATTATGCCAATCATGGAACGTGGGCATTCACGGCAGGTGTGAGGGCTAATTATTGGTCGTTCAACAACGAATTTTTGGTGTCGCCACGAGCAACAGTAGCATTTTTCCCTAATTGGAAGGCTGATTTGAATTTTAGACTTTCGGCAGGGGTGTATCATCAAGCACCATTCTATAAAGAGTTGCGCACCGAGCAAACAGATGAGTTAGGTAATAACTATGTGGCTTTAAATAAGAATATTAAAGCACAACGCTCGTTGCATGCTGTGTTTGGTATGGACTATTTCTTCCGTGCATGGAATCGTCCGTTCAAATTGACATTAGAGGCATATTATAAGCCATCAGACAGAGTGATAAGTTATTATGTAGATAACGTGCGAGTGCGCTATTCGGGTGAGAATGATGCAGTTGCATATACTACGGGGGTAGATGTAAAATTGTTTGGAGAATTTGTGCCAGGCACCGACTCGTGGATATCTTTCTCGTGGATGCGTTCGCGCGAAGATATTCTTGATGACCACTATTCTGCATATAGCAACGTAGGAAACTATCTCGGCGAGGTCTATCCAGGCTATATTTCACGACCAAACGAGCAGCGATATAATATTTCGTTTTTCTTTCAGGATTATATACCAAATCATCCAGAGTATAAGGTGCATTTGAAATTGGTATGGTCGGACGGATTGCCATTTGGTCCACCTCATTCGGAGCGTTACCAAGCAGTGTTGCGCACAAAGGCGTATAATCGTGTGGATATAGGTGCGTCGCGTGGATTTGTGCAAGGACGAGAAAAATGGATGCAGAAACTAGACCCTGTGAAGAATATATGGCTCAGTCTTGAATTGTTCAACTTGTTTAATATCAAGAATGTAAATTCTTATTACTGGGTAACGGATATTTATAACGGACAATATGCAGTGCCTAATTATTTGTCGGGATTTATGGTTAATTTTAGAGTGTCGGTAGGTTTTTAAGGAATCCTATTTGGTATCAATATTTTTTTTGGGGCATAAAGATAAGAAAACAAGATTTATTTTTATAAATATTTCTTGTTTTTTTGTTTTTATGTCTTTTTTTTTGTGTGATATTTTGGAGAGAATTTAGGTTTATTTTATGGACCTATGGTGTTGCTTTAGGGTTGCTTGAAGGTACGGTTCACTATCTTGGAAGGTATGGTTATCCTATGAAGAGGTATGTTAGAGGTTAGGGCGAGAGTGGTATGATTTTTGTAAATTTTTGTGTGAGTGTTTTTCTGCTTTAACAATTTTATCTGGAAAACATTTGGGAGTAAGCCGAAAATCCCTAAATAGAGTAGGTCAAATTAAAAACCAATTGTATGAAAAACCATTTATTATTGAAAATTGAGTTGCAACGAATTGCATTGTGTGTGTTGTTTGTTGCTGTTTCGGTTGTCGGATTTGCAGAAAAGACCAATTCGATAACCATTGAGTATTTGTCTGCTCAAAAGCAGAAGTATGAACTTGACAAATTGGGATACTTGGAGTTGGACGGAAATGATATGATTGTCAGGGATAAGAGTGGCAATCTATTGTATAAGGCTCGAATTGGCGATGTGAAGAAGGTGGTTATATCTGATTTAGAAGAAACGACTAAAGCAGATGACATTGCTGATATGTCTATGGTGGTATATCCAAATCCATCAATGGATGAATTGTTTGTTGAGGGTATGCACGTTGGTGATGTGTTGCGTGTATATACTATGGATGGTGTGTTGGTGAAAGTTCAAGAAGTAGAGGATGAAGTAACTTTAATTGATGTTGGAGAATTCGCGGTTGGGTCTTATTTGATTCAATCGGGAGATAATATTGTTAAATTTGTTAAAGAATAATTACTATGAAAAAGCTATTTTTATTTTGTATATCAGTGTTTATTAGTACAATGATGTTTTCTCAAGTTATGATATGGAAAGATGGAGAGGTGATATATAGAAAGAATATTGATGAAGTAGATAGAGTTTCGTTTTGTGAAGTTGAAGATTTCTCTCTTTTGAAAGATACTATTGAATTGGAGTATTATGGTAATTTTACTCAAAGGCGAAAATGGATTCATGCTGAGTTTGTGCCAAAAAATTCTTATGGACTGTTGGAGTATACATCAAGTAATGAAAATGTGGTTATGGTGTCGTATGATGGTTGTCTTATTTCTCGAGGCATAGGAGAAGCAAACGTTACAGTGAAGATGTTAGGTACGGATATTGAGAAAAGTTGTAAAGTGATTTCTAAGGGTTATGATGGTGCTTTTGTTTGGAATTCAGTTATTTATCTTGCTCCTAAGCAATCTTATGCTCTGAAATCAGCACCTCTTTTTTTTAATCCATATTGTTATTATTGTTTAGAAAATTTGGAATTTAAATCATCAGATGAGAGTGTTGCAAAAATAGTAGAAGCTAATACTATTGTCGCATTGAGTTTAGGAGAAGCTGTTATTACTGCAACTTTGAAGGGAACGGATATGTCGTCTTCGGCTATAGTGAAAGTAGAAGATCCTGGATTGAGTTTGATTGTTGATAATGATTATATGGACTCTGAAAATAACTTAGTGAAAATGGGTAAAAATGCAACTAAGATGTTTAGTGTAGTGTTTGAAAATGAGAATTTTGAAGAGTCGGATAGAAATAATTTTTATTTATGGGAATCAACAAATGAGGATGTGGTTACTTTCGTTGATTATTATGGAGTGGAACATTATAATAATGTAGTAGCCGTAGGAGAAGGTGAAGCAGATGTGATTGTCAGACTTAAGGGTACAAATGAGTGTGATACTATTCGAGTTGTTGTTACACCGACAGATCCGCAGACAGTGGAATTTTATAATGTGTTATATGAAGAAAGTTTGCGAGAATATCCTTTAGGCTATGATATTGATTATGATGGAAATGACGATGTAGTTCGTGAAATTGTGTTATGGCTTTTGGGTGGTAACTTGACTTGGGATGATACTAAGCAAGCAATTGTTGGTGAAGATTATGTTATTATTGTTAAGACAGCAAGTGTATATGCAGGAACAGGTGGCTATATATTGGGTAGATATGATTTTGAGAATACAAATGATACGTATAATTATTTGGTTGAATCTAATGGAGAACAATATTTTATTCCGAATAAAGCATCAGCATCGTATTTAGATACATATTCTTATTGTAAATATTACGAAGTATTATCTCAATCGGGTAATGTCAAACGTGAAGAGTTTGATTCTCTATATAATTGGCCTATAAAAGAAACATCATCATACATTTATTATTGGGATGCAGATAATGATGATATTTATTTAGCAGGTTGTGTGAATAATGGTTATTTTACAATTTCTTATGAAGGTTTGGATGATAAAAGTAGAACAAATGTGCAAGTTTCGACAATGCAAGCTAATTTAGAATTTTTTGCAGATACACCTTATGGCTTGTTGACTGAACAGAAATACGATGAAGAGACTGGTGCAATGAGAGAAGATTTTGTAACTCCACTTCAAATGGCTCCGTTTATTTACCGTAATGTTTATTTTGATCATGGATATTATAAAGAATTGTGGTTAGAAGAGAATCTAAAGACAATGCAAAGAATACCTGAGAAAACTTTGAGTGTGAAGAAGTTGTTGAATTTTTCTTTGTAGATGAAACTTCAAAATATTAGTTTTAAATTTAATTAAACAGATATTATTATGAAAAAAATATTTTCACTTATAGTAATGGCACTATTTAGTGCAATGCTTTTCTCGCAAGTTGTTTTGACAAGAGGTGGTAGAGTATTATATGATGTTGCATTAGAGGATGTTGATAGTATCACTTTTGTTACAGACGTACAAGGTGAGCCGTTAGAAACGATGTCGCCAATTGAACAAAAAGATAAAATGCTTTCTGTCGCAACCGAATTCATTGAAATGTTCAAGCCAAAAGACCATCGCGATTTAATAGAATTAATCGGTTATTTTGTTGATAAATACGGAAGTTATGATTGGAGTTCTGTATATGGACATTATGAAGACGAATTGCCTTTCTTGCGTCAATTGTCTCGAGGTATTAGAACGTTGCTTGAAGAAGATATAACATGTAATCTTGCTCTTGAAGTGTATGATTTCCCTCGATTTACAGGTGTATTCGAAGCTAATGACGAAAAGCGTATTTGGCAGTATTTGGGTGAATCAGAAAATATAGAGCTTCGTTTTAAAAATGTAGAAGGTGAGTTGTGTTCGATTACCCTTATTGGTAAAGGCGAAGCTGTGGAATTTGAATTTGAATACGAAACAGATTCGATTGTTAGTAAAGTATGGGTTGAAGAAGAAGGCTATGTAGATTATGTCCTAGTCTATGCCAATGAACGAATAAATTATTCTTATCCTATTAATATTATTCATTATGATGAAAAAGGTAATTATCTTTTTGATAAAAGATATGCAACGGGTGAAGTAATACCTGCACACTATGAATACCAATGGAAAATAACTAATGGATATTATGATTATGTGTATTATATGCAACCTAACAAAGTTGTGTTGCCATCTAATATTTCATTTTCGCTTAAAGAAGCAGGTGTAGAACATATCGAACTCGACATGAATATAGATATAGAGAAGTCAAGTTATGCAAAATATGATATGAATTTACGATTGGCTAATATCACGTTTGTTAATAATATTAGTGTAAGTGACAAGGATGCATTTGTAAATATTGATGTAAAGATTGACGATAAATCTTTGATTTCAGCGAAAGCTTCATTACCTGCAGTAGTATTGATGGGCAAAGAAACAGAAGATGAGTTGTGGGCTTGGTTGGATGAATATGACGCAAGTATAGACGAAACTCCTTTTGATCGTATCAAAACAGGATTTGTGACCGCCGAAGTCGATATTGTCAATCAAATGCAAATTAAAGCATCTTCAAAGGATATAATGAAGTTTTATCATGAATTATATAAACTTGATGATTTATATTCCGAAAAATTAGGAGAGAGTTATTCTATAGAGTATGATTATATCAAAGCTTTTGCTGATTGTTATAATAAAAATCTGCAAATCGGGGTGTATTACAATACACCTGTGCAACAAGCTGAATTGCAAATGGATGTTGTTGTTATTGGGGTAAGAACATATGAAGAATCTGAAGAAGCAGCTACAGATGAAAGTGCTATGGGTGTAACTGACGTAATGTCTAAAGTGAGGAAAGAAAAAGTCTATGACTCCCAATTAGTACTCTATTTCCCTCAAAACGGGACTACATATCAATTCGAAGATTATTTCACAAACGTAGCTTTTGGTTCGTTGGCTGATATGATAGAAAATTTGGTTGATAACTATATGAAATTAGCTGAATATAATAAAATTGAGCCAATCGGTCTAACAGAGGTTGATACTGGTTACGATAAATAAACAATGTGTAATTTATTAGTAATATTATTAGTAGTAGTAATCGGAGGGGGTAGTTATGCAGATACTATCCCTGCCGATACTCTACCTATGCAGCAAGCCGAATTAGACGAGATTGTTCTTGTTTCGCAAAAACATACACGTTTGATGCAAGACTCGAATAGTATGCTGACAATCGACATAAAAGGACTTGACATCTTGCCTAAATTATTGGGAACAGCCGATCCTATGCGTTTTTTGCAGACCATTTCGGGCGTACAAACCAATAGCGAAACAACAGCCGGTATATATATTCAGGGTTGTGATGATTATCATACTATCTTAAGTATCAATGGTGCCCCTGTCTATTACCCTAACCATCTTTTAGGCTTATTTTCTTCTTTCATACCTGCCCATTTCCAAGCTATGAATGTCGAAAAATCTGCTCATTCAGCTCTATTTCCCAATCGTTTAGGTGGTGAGGTTGAACTTGTACCAAATACCAATTTCGATCGCGCAATAGGTGTCGATGGCAATATTGGATTGATAGGTGCAGAGATTACGTTGCCTATAAGTATTGGCAAAAAAAGCGACTTGTTCCTTTCTGCTCGTTCGTCTTATATTGGGCTGTTATATAGTGATTTGCTTAAATTTAATGGCTATCAAGCCAAATATGATTTCCAAGATTTCAACGCAACATATTCCTACCGACCAACCGACAACGATGAACTAACGCTATCTGCTTATTATGGTATGGATAATTTAGGTGTAAACGACTCTATTTCAACGGTCGATATCGGTGTTCGATGGAGCAATTTGGCAACGTCTTTGTCATGGAAGCATCAATTCAGCAACGCATGTTGGAATACTAAAGCCCATTTCTCTGGCTTCAAGAATTTTGTTGATGTCAATGAAATTGCAATGCGTGTTAATGCCCAATCTGCTTTGGCTTCAACGGGCTTAAAGTCTGATATCGAAATAGATATTTCTAAAAATATACAATTAATCACTGGTTTCGAATATAATCTCTTTTTCAATAATCCACTATCATTTTTGACCGATAGTCTGAATTTTGTGAACGACTCTATTTCTGGACTAAATACTCTGAATGAACTCTCCCTATTTGTTGATTACAGGCATTCTGTATCTAAATATTTCCATTATGCAGTAGGCTTACGTCCATCTATATGGCTATCCGATGACGGTCAACAATTTATGGCTATTTCCCCTCGTCTTTCTTTCTATTGTCCATTTCACAAATCTCATAAATTAAAATTGCATTATGGCATCTATCATCAAGCTCTTCATAAGGCAGGTCTGACCGATGGCGGATTACCGACCGATTATTTCTTTCTTGCCAATAGATTTAATGCCCCCGAAAGCGCTCATTCTCTCTCATTTGCCTATAATGGAGAAATCATCAACGGTGTCTATTCCTTTTCTGCTGAGCTATATTTCAAACAGTTATACAACGTAATTGAGTCAACATCTAATATATTAGAAATGGTAAATACAGGATTCGACTATCGAAGTGGCTTATTAGTTGGTAAAGGTCGTAACTATGGCTTAAATCTCATGTTTCGCAAAAACAAAGGCTACATAAAAGGCTATATGTCATATACATTAGGATGGGCTAAGCGCAATTTCGACTCATTGGGCGAAGGCTATATAATCCGTGCTCGGCATGACCGCCGACACAATTTAGTCGTAGTGCTCAATTCGCAATTATCAAAGCGATGGTCCATTGGTGCAATGTTTGTATTAGCATCTGGAGCCCCTTATACTCAGCCCAAAACGGCTTATATCCTGAATAGGCGTGTGATGTACGAATTCGGTGTTCACAACGCAGCCTCCATGCCTCTTTATCATCGATTAGATTTATCCGCAAATTATTATATAATCAAAAAGCAACATCAAGAGTTAGGCTTAAATCTTTCATTATACAACGTTTACGCCCATAAAAATGTACAATTCATACTCCCTACCGCCAACTTTTCTATGCAAGAAGTCTCTTTCTTTGCAACAATTATTCCATCTGTAAGTTGTTTCTTTAGATTTTAACCCTCATGTCAAAAAAAATACTCTATTTCCTACTCTGCATCTTGTTCGGTTGCGCTCCCAAACAAGAACCCATAGAGCCCTCTATCGTCTTAGAAGGTTGGATTGAAAACGACGACCACCCCGTAGCCCTATTGCATTATTCAATGGTTATGGGCGAAGAGTTCGACTCTATTTCGCAGCTCATAATGGATAAAATAATCTCTTTAGGCAAAGTTACTGTCTCAAACAATCACGAATCAGTCATATTAACAGGTGGGTTCGATACCGATTATTTGCCTTTTTACAAATACACCTCAGCTCATATTATAGGGGTCGAAGGCGAAACTTATACCATTGAAGTAGAGTATGATAATAAACTGCTCACAGCCAAAACTACCATACCCGAGCCTGTCTATTTCGACTCAATAAAAGTCAAAAAATCACAAGACAACGATAGCGCAATTCACCTGACTGGCTATCTCACCGATACCGACCCCGACAAAGAAAACTATTATGTCTTATTCTACCGCTATCGAGGCGAAGAACAATACAAAAACTGCTTTTTAGGCATCTTTTCCGACCAAAATGCCAACGAAAATAACTCCATTTCCATGCCAATTTATCGCAACATATCCCTTTCAACAATAAAATTAGGTGATGAAAAAAAAGGACGTTATTTCAAACCATGGGATCAACTTGAAATAAAACTCGCAACCGTCGATAGCATAGGCTATCGTTTTTGGTCCGAATTTTCATCTCTCACTACCACATCGTCAATAGCATTTATGCCAATTTACACTAACGTCTATTCCAACATCGAAGGCGGCAAAGGCTATTGGATAGGCTATGGCGCCTCCCACTACACCCTCACCCTTCAACAAGACACCCTCCTCCGTTATAATAACTAATAGTAGGGACACGGCATGCCGTGTCCGATCTGCGATAGACTTAATTCTCAACTCTCAACTCTCAATTCTCAATTAACTTTCTCCCATACTACAACATACTATAAATATATGATAAATATACTATAAATATAGGATAAACATACTATAAATATATGATAACTTAACCTGCACAAATACTATCTATAGCGAACCATTATATTCTCTTGGAAAGCTCATATTATTTTCGTAACTTTGCCATCCAAATAAACGCATTAAACAAAATAACCTCTCTCATGTCTAATGTCTAAACATTAAAAAATATGAAATCACTAACAAAAACATTCACCGTCGAATCAAAAGACACAGCAGCACGTGTCGGTTCAGGTGGTTTAGAGGTACTTGCAACACCTACAATGATTGCATGGATGGAAAACACTGCTCTCGAATTGGCTGGCAAAGATTTATCAGACGAAGACACCACAGTCGGTATCGGACTCACAGTTCAACACACTAAAGCCTCAAAAGTAGGCGAAGTTATTACCTGTACAGCCACTGAAGTAGCTGTCGATGGTCGCAAACTTTCATACCGCATCGAGTGTTTCGACTCTCAAAACAACTCAATCGGCACTGCCGACCACGACCGCTTCGTAGTCAATGCCGAAAAATTCATGAAAAAGGTAATGGGATAAAAGCTATATAATTAGACCTTTAAACCTTATCCCCTCCCATCTTAACTGTTAAATAAAGTTAAAATGGGGGGGGTAAATCGTATGTCGAAAAAAAGCATTACCTTTGCATCCTAAAATCAAAAATACGCTATGAAAACTATTAAAGCATTGCTATTGCTCATGATGCTGTACCCCTTGCTATTGTCAGCACGGAAATACACCGTGAGTGGCTATGTAATGGATGCCTCATCGTCCGAAACTATGATTTCGGCTACTGTCTATGACGAAGTCCACCAGCGTGGTACAGCCACTAATTCCTATGGTTTCTACACACTTACTTTGCCCGAAGGCAACTGCCGTTTGCGTTTCTCTTATGTGGGTTATTCTACTCGCACTATTTCATTAAATCTTACTTCCGACACAGTCTTGAATATCAAACTCCTCTCATCTAATGTCTTAGACGAGGTCGAGGTCGTGTCTCAGCGTTCGCAAATGGGGGTTGAAGGCTCTCAGATGTCGGCTATCGAGGTGCCTATACAATTCATCAAAGGCATCCCAGCCATTGGTGGCGAGGTTGATATTGTCAAAGCTTTGCAACTATTGCCCGGTGTTCAATCGGGTGGCGAAGGGCAGACTGGACTCTATGTGCGTGGTGGTGGTCCTGATGAGAATTTGATTCTTCTCGACGGTGTGCCTCTCTACAATATCAACCACATGGGTGGCATGTTTTCTGTTTTCAATGCCGACGCTATCAAGAATGTAACTCTCTACAAAGGCAATTTCCCATCGCGATTTGGCGGACGTTTGTCGAGTGTGATTGACGTACGTCAAAAAGATGGTGATGCTCAAAACTATCATGGCGCACTGACCATTGGGCTATTGTCTGCAAAACTCAATGTCGAAGGTCCAATTTGGAAAGACCATACTACCTTCAATGTCTCTGCCCGTCGCACTCACTTCGATTGGTTTGTTCCTATATTCTACGGTGTTAGCACTCCGTCGGTCAATTCACCTGTGCGTGAATATATGGGTTATTCGTTTTGGGATGTAAATGCCAAAGTGTCGCACAAATTCTCTGACACTGACCGCCTCTCTGCTTCGTTCTATATGGGCGACGATTATATGTATTCTAATGTAACAGAGAAACTTAACACCTATTCTTCTAAAAGCAAAAAGAATTGGACTTGGGGCAATATCGTGTCGTCACTCAACTGGACTCACGTCTATTCTCCTCAACTATTTTCTAATGCCATAGTTTCTTATACACGCTATCGTTTCCGTCTTGGCGTGAAGATGGACGAGAAAGACACCAATCCTGATGATTATCTCGATTCTCATTATGATATGGATTATAATTCCAATATCGAAGACATCACGGCGCAATACAATTTCGACTATAAGCCACATCATGCCCACGATATCAAATTCGGTGCGCAATACACATTCCATACTTTCAAGCCTACGGTAACAAGTATCTACCAACAAGCGTTCGACACTCTGACTATCAATAGCATGGATACCACCTATGGCGACCTCCCTACCTATACTCACGAGGCTGCCCTCTATATCGAAGATAATTGGGACATCCATCGTCGTTTGCGTATGAACATTGGCTTGCGTGGCTCTCTGTATGCTGTTGGAGGCAAAGTCTATCCAAGCCTCGAGCCTCGTGTAGGATTGCGTCTTCTCTTGATGGAAGACCTTTCGTTTAAGACTTCGTATCAATATGTTACGCAGTATCTCCACCTTTTGTCCTCTTCTAACGTAACACTCCCAATCGACCTTTGGGTGCCTGTTACGGCAAATATTCCGCCAATGCACAGTCATCAAGTGGCGGCTGGCTTCTTCTATAATTTGCTTGGAAAAGTGGATTTTTCGGTCGAGGGCTACTACAAAACTATGGATAATGTCTTGGAATACAAAGACGGAGCGTCCTTTGTCTCATCAACTACAGGTTGGGAGGAGAAAGTCAATGTAGGTCGAGGCTGGAGCTATGGCGTAGAGTTTCTTGCTCAGCGCACTATTGGCAAATTTACTGGCTGGGTAGGTTATACATGGAGTCGCACAGAGCGTAAATTCGACCGTAAAGGTATGGAAATCAACAAAGGCGAGGTGTTCCCTGCTCGTTACGACCGCACTCACGACCTGTCTGTAACGTTACAATATCGACCTATTAAGTTAATCGACCTTTCGGCAACATTTATCTATGGCACAGGCGCATGTGGAACACTAGCAACTCAAATAGCACCTAATGGCGAGTCGTTTATTACTAAACGTTACAATTACCGAATGCCCGACTATCACCGTCTCGACTTAGGCATCAACTTCCATTTCGACCGCCCAAAAGGACGCTATGGCGAACACTTGTTGAATGTCAGTGTCTATAACGCATATAACCATCAAAATCCTTATTATGTCTATGTCGGTAGCGATGAGAAAAATTATAATAAAATAGAATTGCATCAAGTATCGTTATTCCCAATTTTGCCATCTATTAGTTACACTTTTAAATTTTAATCGGTTATGAAACGACTAATAATATTTGTTATTATTGCAGGAGTAGTTTTTGCTGCCTGCGAAATGGATAGAGAGATAAAATACAGAGGTGATATAGAAAAGAATCGTATTTATGTAGAAGGTGTATTAGGTTGTGATGCAGACACTCAATATGTATCTATTGGTACCACAGCTTTTTTTCTTGATGGAGCAAACAAAAATCCATTACGTGAAGCCCAAGCAACTATTTCCCATAATTCAGGTGACCCTCAAAAACTAACCTTTGATTCTGTTCGACAAAAGTTCATGTATGTCATGCCTGATACTTTTGCGGTGGGTGATACATTTCGAATTGATGTAGCTTGTGAGGGTTACGATTCAGTATGGGCAACTGCAGTAGTACCAGAACCACTTGATATCTATATCGATACGGTGAATTATAGTTTTGTGGATGTTGGAGTAGATTTGCTAAAAAGTATTGAGATAAGTATCTTTATAGATTCTAAGAATCATGAAGATATGCAATCTGTAGGTTTAAGTATGAATTTTACACATTATATAGAGTGGCGATATAACGATTATGAAACTAATGAGCCTAAAATAGTTACACTCGATGGAGCTGAGTTTTGGTGTGAAGACCCAATAATTCTTGATAATTCATTTGAACGTAACTTTAATTTAGAGTCTGACTATTCGAAAAAAAATAAACGACGTTATGCAGATGTATTATTAACAACAAGCGATTTTACGTCATGGCCTTACGAATTTAAAGTATGGTTTCCAATCGGCTATATGACATCGGTTAGTCCTTGTTATTCGTTTATTGGAGCTCAAGCAAGAATTAGAGTTTATGGAAATGATTATTTTAAATATCTAAAATCAAGATCTGATGCTCGCGAGGCTAATCGTAGTATGTTTGCCGAGCCTATGCAAATATATTCTAATATAGTCGATGGAGCTGGACATTTTGGTATTGCAAAATATTATCAATATTATTTTTACATAAAACGTTATGATGTAAATGAAGTTCTAGATTAGTTCTTAGTGTATAAATAAAAAATCGGTAATTCGTTTGAACTACCGATTTAATTTTTCTATTATTGATATTGAGATACAAAATCTATTTGGATTCTTCTTTGAAAAGCTGGAGCATACTGTGCTTTCAATAACCAGTACGATGCAAAAATGGGTAAAACATTGAATTCTTTGGCTAATGCATTAGCGGACATTACCTCTCCACTCCGTCTTCTATCAAATACTGCTTTACGTAAATGATCTCCATTAAACAAAAGATTATTTGCAAATTTATTAGCTTCTTTTTCCCTTTTTCCTTGGTTTGCTTTAGAATCATTTATACCTCCTTCATAAATTTCTGTATTCTTATGCATGATAGCATGTCCTAATTCATGAAAAAGAGTAAACCAACAAGAAATAATATCATGTCCTCTATCTGATATTTGAATAAGTGGTTTGTTGTTAAACCATCTAATTGCACCATATACTGTTTTTGGTAAAAAAGGAACAAGTACAAGACCTACGCCATAGTCTGCTAATATTTCAGGTAATGCTTTGAAGTAATCAACATTTTCGATATAATTTAACCATACTTTTGAATTAATCCAGTCCATCAATCCTTTCTCATCGTAATTAGGAAGATTTAATGTATTAAAATCAATTTCTCCTCTGCGTAACCATGCGTGTAAATTTATAGGGTCAACGTCAACCTTATTTTGAGTTCTAAATAAAGCTGCTTGTTTTTCAGATAACTCAAATATTTCAGTTTCTGAATTCACATCAAAAAAATCTAAAATATCTTCAAGAATATCATATCCTTCGGTAAATTCTCCGCGTAAAAGAGGAATAACTTTTTTAAGTTTTGTATATGTTTTCTTTGCTTGGGCAAAGTTAAACATATATATTGGTTTTTCTTCTAAATACTTTGATTGAAACTTTGTTAATTCTTCTATTAAAGTATCGTCTTCTAATATATCAGAAGCCTTTTTGAGAATTTTATGGGATAAACGTTCCTTTGTTCTTAAATCTTTTATTCCTATAAGATTTTCAAAATCCTTAATGCCACGAGCTTCGAATATATCAGCAAGTTCTCCACCTACCGTGTTTCTTAACGATAAGGGATTTAATACAGGAATTTTTTCAAGTGCTGTCATAATCTTTATATATTATAATCGTGGTTATTTATAGCAATAACATATATTGTTGTGATGGCATTAAAGTCTCCGTTCCAATCCTTAGTCAACAACAAGGAGCCAAGGTTATCGATTTGTTGATTGAAAAACTTTCTTTCACCGCGTCCTATGCGAACTTTAAATATTAAAGGTTCTTTGTCTGCACATCCTTTTTTTAGTTCTATTCTATTGTCTGTACTTCCATATTTGGCATTGTATGTTCCTGCTGAAATATATTGCATTAGTCTATCATGTAACTTTTTTGCAGGTTCCATAAGTGAAACACCAAAAGTTTTTGAAAAAGCTCTTGCTATATTTCTGTCTGAAGGATTAAGAACGAAATCTCTATAGCATTTGACCTCTTTTGAATTACTATACTCAATCAATATTTTAATTCTATCAAATTTTATTGTACAAAGTTACGAATATAGTTTGGTTTTTGCAAGTAAATTTGTGCAAAAGTAATCAAGAATATGCAAAAATGTGCAAAGTTTATGCCAAAATATAAGTTTTTAAGGCTTTTTTATGAGGATAAAAGAAAACCTTTATGTCAGCTAAATTGCTGAAATAAAGGTTTTTGTGAAATGTGATCCCGGCGGGATTCGAACCCACGACCCACAGCTTAGAAGGCTGTTGCTCTATCCAGCTGAGCTACGAGACCAACATGCTTGAATGTATAGTGTTTAGAGTATAGCGTTTAGCGTAATTCTCTTCACTAACTTTTGCGGGTGCAAAGTTACAAAAATTTTCTGATATATCAATATATTTGTTATAAAAAATTTATTTATCTGAAAATAGTAGTGATATTCAGATTTTTTTAGTATCTTTGCGTTTTAATAACCCCCGATTTTGTAATAATATAATTGTATGAAATTTAAGTTTTTAAGTTTGTTAATGCTATTTGTAATGGTAGCATGTGAAAATAGTACCAATTATTCGCAACTTCTTAAAGCAGAGGAAGAATTAATTGCTGATTGGTTGGTGCGCAACGAAATAACTCTTCTTGACGAATTCCCTGCTGATACAGTTTTTGCAGCCAACGAAATGTATCATTTCGAAGATGGCATATATTTTCAATTGATAGAAAAGGGCGTAGGCGATACATTGCGTATGGGCGATAAGTTTGTGTTGCGTTATAAGCAATCAACACTCGACCTTTATCCAATGGTAGAGGACTATTGGACGACTCAAGACCGTCCATATCCTAATGAGATAGTGTATGGTTCATTAGCAAATAGTTGCGAAGGTTGGCAACGTGCATTTGAAATTATGAAAAAATCAGAAGCACACGCACGTATCATAGTTCCTTCAAAGTTAGGACGTAACAACTCGGAGGTAATCCCTTACGTCTATGAAATGAAAATACGCCGTGTTCCTAAATAGTTAAATTAATTCATAATGCATAATTCATAATGCATAATTGGCAGTTTGAGGTTGATTATATTATGAATTGTGCATTGTGCATTGTGCATTGAAGAAGTTATGACACTTGTTAAATCAATTTCTGGTATTCGTGGCACTATAGGTGGCACAGTGGGCGAGGGACTTTCGCCTATAGATATTGTGAAGTTTACTACAGGCTATGCCGAGTGGTTGAAACGCTATCGTGGCAAACAAGATTGCACGGTGGTGGTGGGTCGCGACGCGCGTCTGTCGGGTACTATGGTGTCTAATATCGTTATAGGCACATTGATGGGATGTGGTTGTAACGTTGTCAATATAGGTCTTGCAACTACCCCTACCACCGAACTTGCAGTTACTCTCGAGGGTGCTGATGGTGGTATTATTCTCACCGCCTCACACAATCCAAAACAGTGGAATGCCCTCAAATTGCTCAATGAGAAAGGCGAATTCCTTGATAAAGAACAAGGTGAAGAGATGCTTCGTTTGGCTGAGAACGATGATGTAGTCTATGCCGAAGTTGATACACTTGGCACATGTGTTGAGAAAAACGATTATATCCAACGCCATATTGACGAGGTATTGAAACTCGAATTAGTCGATGTAGAGGCTATTCGTGCTGCCAAATTCCGTGTGGCTGTCGATGCAGTCAATTCTGTTGGAGGTGTGGCAATCCCTCAATTGTTGCGCGCACTTGGAGTAGAGCAAATCGAGTGTCTTAATTGCGAGCCAACAGGCAATTTTGCTCACAATCCTGAGCCACTACCGGAACATTTAACTGAAATATCTGAACACATTCGCAAAACAAAAGCCGACGTAGGCTTTGTAGTTGACCCTGATGTCGACCGTCTTGCCATTGTTTGCGAAAATGGCGAAATGTTTGGCGAGGAATATACTTTGGTCTCTATTGCTGACTATGTCTTGACACATACTCCTGGTAACACCGTTTCAAACCTAAGTTCTACACGCGCCTTGGCCGATATCACTGCTCAACATGGCGGACACTATGCTGCATCGGCAGTAGGGGAGGTTAACGTAGTAGCCAAAATCCGAGAAACCAATGCCGTGATTGGAGGCGAAGGCAATGGAGGTGTCATCTATCCAGCATCGCATTGTGGCCGTGATGCCTTAGTAGGTGTAGCATTGTTCCTTACCCATTTGGCAAAAAAAGGTAAGACTGTCAGCGAGTTGCGTGCCGAATATCCTAATTATTATATCTCTAAAAACAAGATAGAACTCACTCCGCAAATCGACGTTGATGGCGTGTTGTGTGTGATTAAGGGTTGCTATAAGCAGTTTAAAGTAACCGATATCGACGGTGTGAAAATCGATTTCCCTCAAGGGTGGGTACATCTTCGTAAGTCTAACACCGAGCCTATTATCCGTGTCTATTCCGAAGCCCCTACACGCGAGCAAGCCGATAGATTTGCAGGTGCGATAATAGATGAAATCAAACGTATAGCACGAATTTAAAAAAATAGGAGGTCAATATGAAAAAGTATTCATTTCTTTTATTATCTCTAATTATCTTGCTATTCACATCTTGTGAGCTACAAGATACATCCAGCGAATTGTCGGGTACATGGGAAATTAAGTCGTTGATGGCTAATGGTAGAGAATTTTTGGATAATGACTATGTACGTAATTATGCGCCTGATATAGAAAAATCTACAGTTGTTTTTGGTGAAAATAATACGTTTGAGCTCTCTTTGGTTTACACTGATACCCCAGAAGTAGGCGGACCATACGCTGAAATTCATAAGGGTACTTATACTCTGAATGATAATGCTATTACATTTAACGCAACAGAATGTACTAAGGGTGGTTCTACTATTGATGTATGTCAATTTAGGGGTGAAGTAGATGGCAACTTATTGCGCATTTCTAAATCGTTTGCCGCTGGTGAATTGAAGATTGTTTCTATCGATATGGCAGTAGCTGTAAATGTAATATTTCAATTGAAAAAGTGATGAGAGTAGCATTATTTCCCGGTTCGTTCGACCCATTTACACGAGGTCATCAAGCTATCGTCGAGCGAGCATTGCCAATGTTTGACAAGTTGGTGATTGCTATAGGTATCAATCGTGCCAAAAAAAGTTGGATGCCTATAGAGGAGCGATTGGCGAGATTGCGTGCATTGTATGCCAATGAGTCTCGTGTCGAAGTCGTTATTTACGAAACGCTTACAATGGATTTAGCCGCTCAATATGGTGCTAAATATATATTACGTGGCGTTCGTTCGGTAACAGATTTCGAGTATGAGCGCACCATAGCCGATGCCAATCGACGCATAGCAGGATTAGAAACCATATTTCTCATTTCCGATGCCGAGACATCACATATCTCCTCATCCCTCGTTCGCGAATTAGCCTCTTTCGGTCATGATGTAACAGATTTATTACCATAAGGGAATTTATAGACGTTCCCTGAAAACAATTGTGCATTTTTCGCTGAAGCTCAAGACCGTTGGTTGTGCATTGTGCATTATGTATTGAGCATTGAATTTTCATTCATTCAAAAGATAAATCAGCGTGCCAATATTAGTCGTATGATTAGTATATCTCATACAATAATTATACTGCCTTTCAGTCTCTTGCGGAGTATATCCATCATAAAATCGTGAAATCCTGTGGTACAACGACCGACCATCTTCACCAAAAATACTCGCAAGCGCAAGCCCAATTCTAAACCATTTCCGATATGGCGTCGTAACATCACGCCTATTCTCCTCAATTCGTCTGATGATACATTCAATTCTTTCATAATCAGTGGCCTGAAGCGAGATTCTACCCCCTTTTTTCTCCAAACAAACTTTCTTCTCTACACTCTCCTCATGCAGTGGAGTAGCGACATTTCCCCACTCTTCTCTAAAATAAGCCATCTCATCTCGGCATAAATAGCATGCCCTCGCCACATCGGGTGTATTATCTGGGCGAACATCATACACTTGTTCTATATATTGAAGCACACTGCTATGTCTCTTATTATGAACTGCTTTCGAATCGCATCGTATTACCATTTTCAGACCATCACCCGATGGCGAACGAAAAATTAGTTGAGGCATCAAATATTCATCTTCAACAAATCGTTGTTGCATTTCCCTAATTTCTTTTTCATCTCCAATATGGTCAATATCAATGCAAATAAGATTACTATATTCCAGCAGAGCCGAATTGCGTCGAGTTCTAAAAACACCCGAAAAAGTAACAAAATCAAGATTATAGGCTTTATATTCCCTACGTTCTACTGCCGAGGTCAATGAGCGCAAACGCATAGTCCTTTGCGCCCACTTCTCACTTCGTATCAACTCATAAATTTCACGAAGCCCACACCTCTTGGTCGGGCGTGTATTAAGCACAGGAGCCGAAAAATATGAAAAAGCATGGTTCATAACTTTAAGAATTAAAAAGACAGAAGTACATAAGAACATAATTTTCTTTTCATTAAGAATCTCGTTGCTTTGCAACATCGATTTCAAAGTACAGAAGTAAGATACCAAAACATATGTACTTTGTTAGCAGAGCTGAACCATAGGTTCAGCAATGCCTTAAAACAAAACGCATAAAAACATCAAAAAATTCACAGAAACAAAACTTATTTTCTTATGTACTTCTGTCTAAAAAAATCACTTCGTTTCTACATAAAACACTTCATCTGCAACAACTTTCAATCCTACACGTTGAAGTAGTTTCGCCACTTTGGGATCATCGTGACGGCTAAGCAAGAGTGAGCGGTCAACTTCTTTTTTGATACGAATATACTCCTTTGCGCCACGTTCTTCTTGCAATGCTTCGAGTACATCATTCCAAGTATATCCTTCTTGCAATTGGAGAGATGCGCGCCCACAACGATATCCAACTGTGCCATCGGTAAGGCGGATAGATTTGCGGTTGAGTGGGAACAATGTTTCACGATTTTGGCGGGCATATTCGATAATATTTGCACGCATCTCGCTGCTTTTGGTCGAAAGTGCTTCTAAGCGGTCGGTGTACTTCGCACGCAATGCCTGAATACGAGATTCCATCTCATTAGTTAATTCAACATTTTTGTTTTCGAATTTACACAAATCTGACATTGAGTTGTCAAGAGATTTGTAGTCAGAAATCTTTTTCATAGTTTTTTGATTGTTTTTTAGTTAATAAATTGTGGTTAACTTTCGGATACGAAGGTCGTAATTTTCGCAAAAATTTCAGCGGTGACATCGGTGATATTGAGTGTTGTATGGCTATGTTGCTAACGTACATAATGTTGTGGAAGACATTGCACCATTATGCACCGCCCCTGCACCTTTATTCTCGAATAATAGTTTGTTCCCAAAAGTCGGGACGAGCAGTGAATTTTTTCAACAAAGAGGATTTTGGCTTCGAAAGTTTGTATGATAAGTAGTCAATCCAAAGTTCGCGAGGTAGTTGATTTTTGCGATACAACAACCCTATGCCATACGTTACAAACTTCCAAGAGTAACCACTCGCAAGCGAACGTTTAGCATTAACCTCAAGCTGTTCGATATCGGCTGGTAATCGCTGTTGCGTGATAAGTTCGCATACTTCATCTACTAATTGCTCGTATTGTTTTGTTGTGATGATTAACCCATATTTTTGTTCTTGTGAGAGGTAATAGAGTGTTTTCTTTACACGTAAGCGTACACTGCCATTGTCTATTGTCGCCTGTTCCGACTCGAATTTGAAGATATCATCCACCCAATCGGTCAGCTCACGTATCAGCAAGAACGGCACCAACGAAAAGAGATACGGAAACTTGTCGGTCTGCCCAAAATCGGCAAGCGAAGCAAGCGATTGCATTAAAATCACCTTCTCAGGCGAATATCTCATGCGTTGCCCCCTGTAGCAGTCGGCAATCATCGCCAACTGACGAAACACCAAGCGGTCAACCGAGAAGCGGTCGAGCAAATCGTCCATCGTAGGCGCATCACACTCGCCACAGAACAACGAATTCACGAATGCCGTCGTTAACTTGTGCATCTCATCATCCGCCTCGCCACGCTGATACACCATCTTCACCTGAAGAAACAACTCGTTAAACATCGCAAAGTCCTTCTGCTCTGCCAACCACATGCCATAATCGACCTTAAGCCCGCAATCAGCATATTGACCACGACGCAAGCTAAAATCTTTGATTTTCAGTTTTAATGTTTTCATTTTGATTAGTTTTTAAGAAATTAAAGAATAGATGAAGGTGAGAAAAATAATCACTTCTCACTTTCTTTCGAAAATCAAACACGTAGGCAACTGATAATTTTATTAGCTATAACTTGCCTGCATACAAAAAACTATTCAATACCTTTATATTTCGCATCACACTAAGTCTTTTTTTTTTGCTTTCTCGCGTGCGTGCGTCGTGTGCGTGCGCATAAGTAATAATTATAATTTATATATATTATTATTTTTTTTTTAGCTAAAAATAAAAAAATAAATAAAGTACGCCCGAAAAAAAAATTCCTCACTCCTCACTCCTCATTCCTCATTCCTCATTCCTCACTCCTCATTCCTCACTCCTCATTCCTCATTCCTTCCTACCCATCAAGATAGTGAACCGAACCTGCAAGCAACCTTTCACCATTACAACAAAAAATTCACATACTAAATATTTATTGCAAAAAACAAGATCTCAATTTACTTATTCGCCCCCGTTAGGGACGAGATTAGCTGACGTTTATCTACTGCAGGTTTCCTTCGGTCACCAGCAGTTAAGCATAGTTTGCCCTCTTCGAGGACAAAAAAAACTATGTAAATGCTGTAAGTATAATATAAAATGGCGTCGATAGACGTCAAAATTGTGATTAAAAGAAGCTGAGTCAAGCTTGCTTAAACTATGCTGAATGTGAGCAATTTATCAAAACTATGCTTAATCGCATGCGACTGACTGGAGCGAAATGACTTGTGTTATGTAAATGCTGTAAGCGTAATATAACGTCAGTTCGATATAAAATGAATAATAAAGTCCTCGAAGAGGGCAAATTATGCTTAACCGCATGCGACTGAGCAGAGCGAAATAACTTGTGTTATGTAAATGCTGTAAGCGTAATATAACGTCAGTTCGATATAAAATGAATAATAAAGTCCTCGAAGAGGGCAAACTATGCTTAACCGCATGCGACTGAGCAGAGCGAAGGAACTTGCGGAAAGCGAACATCTCTCCATTTCTCGTCCCCGAAGGGGGCAAACAATAATTAAAACAACACAAAAACAATCATAAAAAACTCTAATATCTGCGAGCAAAATGAAAAAAACTTATTAAGCTGCGATTAAAATCCCCCTTAAATATCACTGCATCAAACAAGTAAATTTTTTAACAATTCAGACCTTTTTATTAACTTGAAATAATTGGAAAACAGTACTTTGAAATATTAACTTTGCATCATGAAAAACGACAAAAAACTCGTATGCTCACAACGTTATGGCACGACCATCGTGCGTTATCAAACATTACAAAACCCACCGTCAACCGAACTACAAACACTCCATCGTGAGCGGTTTAAGTTGGCAACCCAACTCGCCCTCAACGACATGCACGACCCGATAGCACGTGCCAAATGGACCGCCGAAGCACAACACTCCAATGGCAAATACCACACCCCACGAGGCGTAGCATTTGCACACTACTATCAAAAGTTGAGAGGTTAGAATTGAGAGTAGAGAGAGCCATGCGGCACTAACCTATAACCTATAACCACTACTATTTACTAATTACTAATTACTAACTACTAATTACTCTTTACTAACTACTAATTACTCTTTACTAATTACTCTTTACTAATTATGATAATTCTTACTGCTGGACATACAGGACCTAATACAGGCGCACAATGCGCCACCACCCAATTCGATGAAGGCGCAGAAACCCTCTGGCTACGAAATCGCGTAGCCGAAATCCTCACCAACAAATACGGTTTAGTCGTCCTCATCGACAACGACACCGCCTCACTCCAACTCCTCACACAATCCATAAACGCACACACCCACAGTAGAGACGTAGCCTGCTACGTCTCTTCCCCTCCCTGCTACGTCTCATCAGACACCAGGCTGAACAATCTAAATAGCGAAGCGTCTAGTTCATCTAAAATATCTACAACTAAAACCAGCGAAGCGAGTACGACTGTTGACCGTAGACCGTTGACTTCTTGCGATAAGAGAGAGCAACGAAGTTTACTTCAGTTGCCGAGCGAAGCAAGAAACTTGAGCAAAGCGATAAATGTTGACGACATAATCATTGACCTCCACTTCAACGCTCACTCTAACCCCAACGCACGAGGCACAGAAACTATAGTATCCGACAACGCTACTGACCTCGAACTACGCATGGCATCAAGGTTAGCACACACCACCTCCGACTCCCTCAACATCCCCCTACGTGGCATAAAATCAGAATCACAAACACCTCACCACCGCCTCGCAATGTTGCACCTAACACCCCAATCCATCATCTTGGAAGTGTGCTTCTGCACTTCACCAGAAGATGTAGAGCAGTATCGCCGACACCGACGTAAAATTGCTTCTACTATTGCTCGGACTATCGCTGAACTAATTTTAGACAGGAAGACATGATAACACGAAAATAAAAAAATTAGTTGAATAATGTCCCTAAAAGGGACACACGAAGTAGTAACCGCTGGTGACCAGCGGGAACCTGCGGACAAAAGAATCTCTCCTACCTCTCGACCCCATCGGGGTCGCACAGACTATTAAACAAAAAACTATGAAACTGAAATTCTTAATTCTCACCGCTTGCGGTGTAACTAAACCAGTCGCAACAACACACATTGAACGGATTGAGGAGCGAGTGAAACCCATAGCCATTGGCGCAGACACAATTGAGATTACAGAGTACAGATTACAGAGTACAGATTTAACCCCCTCCCCTGCGGTACTCCCCCTAAAACAGGGGGAGAATAAGAGAGCCAACCAATTTTCTGCAAATGCACAAAAGTACGACAGCCCGATATTGTCCCCCTGCATTAGGGGGACGAGCGAAGCGGAGGGGGTTAAAATAAAATCAACAAGAGCCGTAAACATCCAACAAACAAAAACCGACACCACACAAACCCTACGCATCACCCTACGACCCGATACAGTATATCTACCCTATACAACACACATCCGCTCTGACACAATCATAGTGCAGGACAAAATATGCAAAACGAAATTGCAGAAAACGCAAACCGCAAGTGTGGTGTTGATACTGATATTGATTGCAGTCATTATATTTTTCATTAAAAGACAGAAGTACAGAAGAACATAATTTTCTTTTTGATTAAGAATCTCGTTGTGATGCAACATCGATTTCAAAGTACAAAAGAAAGGTACCTAAACTTATGTACTTTGTTAGCAGAGATGAACCATAGGTTCAAAGATGCCTTAAACCTAAACGAACCAAACCTCTAAAAAATAGAACAGGAACAAAAGCTTATTCTCTTTTGTACTTCTGTCTAAAAAAACAAACAAAAACAAAATCTATTATTAACCCAGCGACGCCGAGTCTCGTTACTCGTATCTCGCTACTAAAAATCTTAAAAAATCATGGCAAAATTTAATCTCGCAGCTCCGTTTGAAGGAGTATCTGGTAAATTGGACAAGGACGATAGCCTTGTATTTTCACAACGTTATGGCGCAACTCATGCGTGGGAGGTAGAACACTCGAAAAAAGAGCCTACTGCGGCTCAAATCGCTGGTCGTGAACGCTTCGCTACCGCATCAAGTCAGGCAGCAGCAGATATGCTCGACCCCGAAAAGAAAGCCGAATGGCAAGCAGTAGCCGATGCCTCAGGTGGCAAGTATAAAACTGCTCGTGGCGCAGCGTTTGCAAGTTATTACAACGCTACCTCGCCAGCGGAATAATTGTAGGGGCACGGCATGCCGTGTCCGATGAACCAACAAGGGTCAAAGAACAGTAGAGACGTAGCCCGCTACGTCTCATCTTCGTAACAGGCTACGTCTCTACTATGAGTGTGGTGCGCTATAAAAAAAGCAGACACCCAACAAATGCGTGTCTGCTAATTTTTTTATTGAAAAAATTTATGTAATATTATTCCCAACCAAAATGTTCTCTTTTATTTTCTGTAAATCTAATACAATCAAGAGAACCAGTTGATAAAAGAATGTTTATAGATTCACGATCTGTATATTTATATTGCTTTTTGTTATATGTTATTTTAATAAAATAATAAGTGCTTTTTAGTCTATCGAGAGCAACAGCTTTTGGTGAAATATAATATCTTTCATTTTTACACCAAGCATAAACTATAGAGTCAAAGCAAACTGTGTCATTAGGTTGTATTTTAAATTTTAAAACATCTCTGTCGATTTTCCAAAATACTTCTTCTTTGTTAATAGAAGGATTGATTATGCTCATAGAATCTCGATGAATTTCTATTTTTATTGGTTTTTCGAGATTGTTAATAAAATAAACAGGATTAACAACACGTTCGCAATCTGGATTTTCCGTGTTTGTAGGAGGTGTAAACACATCTCTTTCACAGCCGAAAAAGAAAATTAGGCTTGCTATAAAAGATGTCAAAAATAAACTTACTTTTTTCATAATATTTATTTTTTAAATTTATTTTACATAAAGATATGCTATAGTATCAACTAATATATGATTTTCAAAAAAATCGCCACACAAGAGACATCGTGGTATTGGTATTTGTGACTTTTGATATAAAATATCTGGATTTGTATAATCTAAGTCATAATTTAAATATTTACCTTTATCCATTAAGTATCCATCACAAGTAAATAATTGAAAATAATTATCAAAATTGCTGTTAGAAGTTTTAGTAACAATAAAATGTTCTAAAGTACTGTCATTATAAAATAAATAAACAATTTGATATGTTGGATAACTAATTTCTCTATTGAAGTGAGAATCCTTATACCAATCATTTAACCATTCTAAATTATTCAGTGGGTCTTTGACACCACAGCATTCGACATCTGGATTTACCCAAATTGTGCGTTCATAATGTTTTTCGCACCCTACTAATGTAAGTAGAGATAACGAAATAAAAAAGATTAATTTTTTCATGATAATAAAATTTTAGAAATTAATAAATAAAGTTATTTAATTTTGAAAATTATTTTAGTAATTCATTGCAAATTTATAATATGCTTTTCTATTTGCCAAATTTTTGATATTCGAAAACACCATTTTGATGATTTTGAAAAATTGATTGTAATTGATTGAATTATAATGTATTGTTAAAATAGCGAAATATTTTATAATATTATATTTTTTTGAGGCATATTAAAATTAAAGAAAAATGAGCTTTTTTTAACGTCAGTTCGATATAAAACGCCGAACCGAAGGGCATGTCGTGAGATAATCTCAGGAAGTTGAACGGATTTATAAATCTATTTTTCCCATTTTGGGCATTAGGTTTAGTATCTGTTTTTGGCGTTTTTGCATGTATGGTCCTGGGTGGCTGATGCTATAGTGTCGTGGATTGGGGAGGGCGGCTGCCATTAGGGCGGATTGGGATTTGGATAGTTTGCTGGCAGGGATGCCCCAATAGTGCTGCGATGCGGCTTCGGCTCCGTATATGCCGTTGCCTAATTCTACGATGTTGAGATAGACTTCCATAATGCGTTCTTTGCCCCATATGAGTTCGATTAGGATGGTGTAGTAGGTTTCGATGCCTTTGCGGAACCATGTGCGCGAGCAGAAGGTGAAGACGTTTTTGGCTGTTTGTTGGGATATGGTGCTGCCTCCTCGTATGCGTTTCCCTTCAAGGCGTTCGATTATGGCCTGTTTTATTGCTCGTTCTGAGAAGCCATTGTGTTGCATGAAAAGGTTGTCTTCGCTCGCAATACAGGCAATTGTGAGATTTTTAGAGATTTCATCGAGTGATACCCACTTTTTGTCGTTGCGAGGTGCTTTGCCATCGAGGATTGATTGACATGAGCGACGTAGCATGAGGGGAGTGAAATATACGGGGACGTATTTGAGTAGGACGACAGAGGCGATGGATAGGAGCCAGAGGACGAGGATTGTGCGGTAGGTGTAGCGCCAAAGACGTCTGCCGAACGATATTTTGTTGGTTGGGCGTTTAGTTCGTTTTTGCATTATATGTTTTGGAGTGTGGATAGGAGTTGGGGTATGATGAGGGTTTGGTTGTCGTTTAGGATTATGAAATCGGAGTGGGTGTGGGCATATTGGTTGTCGTGTGATTGGCTATTGATGCGAGCGGTGATGGCTTCGGCAGAGGCGTGGTCGCGATTCATGGCGCGTTGGAGGCGGATTTCGTGCGGTGCATCTACATATATGACTTTGTCAACGAATTTGTCGAGTCCGCTGCTGAAAAGGATTGCGCTTTCGATGAATACAAATTCGGTGTGTTGGTTTTCTGCCCATTGCATGAAGTGGTTGCACACAGTGGGATGCACTATGGAATTGACAAAGGTGAGATTGGCTTTGTCGTTGAAAATTTGTTGGGCTAAATAGGTACGGTTTAAGCCCTCTGGAGTGTAGGTCTCTATGCCGAACTTGTTGATGAGAGCTTGACGTATATTGGGATGGTTATTCATCAAATGTTTAGCCCATGAGTCAGAGTCATAGACTGGATAGCCCATGGTTTTTAGTATGCGTGATATGACGCTTTTGCCAGAACCTATACCGCCTGTAATACCTATTTTTTTCATAGTTTTTTATTGTAGTATTATTTAGACAGAATGACATAAGAACATATTTTTTTACATATACCTCGTTACACCTGCGGTATAACTCGGCAAAAGAATGACAAACCATTTTTCGCCTTTGGCTCAAGACCGTTGGTTCGGCGTTAGTTTTTTATGTTCAATTCTCGATTATGTATTCGACTTCGGATGGTGTGATTTGGATGTTGAAGATGTAGCCTGAGGTGTAATCGAGTTGGAGGGTGGCAGTGCTTTTGTCGGGATTGAGTATGATGTCGTTGTAGTCTAATATTGCACGGAAAGTGGATTCGGTTACAGAGTTATAGTGGCTGAGACCTACGCTGAATCGGATTTTTACTTCAGGTGGAAATGTGCGTATGTTGACGTTTTTAGGTAAGTTTTCTACTGTGATAGGAACTATTACCTCTTTTTCGGTACACATCTCTACTGGGATTGTTACGTTTACTGATGTGCGATTGATGTTTACGCCTTGTGGTTTTTGAATGTTGACCGAGAGGGTTTTGGTTTTGTCGAAGGTTTCGGTGATTGGTTCGAGATATAGATAAGAGATGGTATCGACTGACTCTTTTGTGCCGAGTAGGGTTACGGATTTAGGCGATATGGCTATTGTGTCGTACATGACGTGCTGTGGTGCGAGTTTTATTACATTGCTCGTAACGACAGGCACCGATTTGGAGTATAGGCGTATGTATTTTGATGAGAAATAGCCTGGGTTTAGTTCTATGACTTTGGTTGTTGGCGATAGTTGAGAGAGTATTTGTTTGAATTGTTCTTCGAATTTTATTTCGAGAGTATTTGTTTCGTTGAAGTGGTTGGTTAGGTCGATTCGGAGAGTATCGAATTGAGATTTGCGATAGCTCCATACAATTTTCCCTTCGTCTTTTATTACGAATTTTAGTTCACGAGGCAATTCTTTTTCGAGTTGTACGTTGTCGGGGATGCCGATGTATGAGATTGGTATTCGGCGACTTATTTCGCGTTGGGTGCCGATATTATACATGTACCATAAGAAAAAAGCGAGGACGAAGAAGAACAAAAAAGTTACTACATCTCGAGATTTCAAGAATGTAGCAACTTTATTTCCTTGTCGCTTAATGAGTACCAAAAAGCGTTTTGAGTTCATAGTTTTTATTATTTTGCAGGTTGTTGTGAAGCATCTTCAGGAGAGTCGAAAACCATGTTTTTGTTTACACGGATTTTAACACCATCAGCGATTTCGACAAGTACGTAGTTGTCTTTTACTTCGCGTACACGACCATAGATGCCACCTTGAGTGATGACGGTTTTGCCATTTTCGAGAGAGTCTTGGAATTTTTTAATCTCTTTTTGGCGTTTTGTTTGTGGACGAATCATGAAGAAGTAGAAGATAACGAAGATGAGGAGCAACATTACCATATTCATCCAGCCTGCGCCTTGTGCGCCTTCTGCTGTAGTAGCTTGTAATAAGATTGTAGTTAGCATATTTATTAGTTATTAGTTACTAGTTAGTAGTTATTAGTTATTAGTTATTAGTTATTAGTTATTAGTTGTTTTCTGTCTCTTCGGTTTCTGAGTTAGACTCTGTTTCTTTGAGTTCTGAAGAGGCTTTGCTTTTTGATTTTTTGTTTGAGATTTTGAACTTGCTTAGTTCGGTGGTTTCGCGGAGTTCTTTAACTACTTTGTCGAGCACGCCGTTGATGAATTTGCTACTTTTCTTTGTTCCATAGTATTTTGCAAGTTCGATGTATTCGTCGAGGGTTACGTTTACTGGGATTGTAGAGAAGTAGAGTAGTTCGGCAATTGCGGCTTTTAGTATGACTCTGTCCATCATGGCTACGCGCTCGATGTCCCAATCGATGAGGTATTTTGTGATGATGTTTTCGATTTCGTTGTTATGAAGGAGTACAGAGTCGAGGAGTTTGATGGCAAAAGTTTTGTCGGCTTCGTCTTTGTACATAGGGAGAAGAGGTTGGTTAGGTCCGTTCTCTTCTTTGAATTGTTTGATAGTTTTTTCTACGAAGCTGAAAACGATGTCGATGTCGTCGCTCCAATAGATAGATTGTTGTTCGAGCAAGTGGTCGAATTGTTCGTTATCTTGAAATTCGTTGGCAAGGATATCGCGCCAGAATTTTTTGTCTTCGCCGTACGAAGGTTTCTTTTTGGCGATATAGAGGCAGTAGTATTCGCGGCGGTTGATTTGTGAGATGAGATATTTGATGAATTCAGTATCTTCAGCCCAAGAGAGGCCACGTTCGTTGGCATACGAATACAAATCGATGTTTTCGCCGAGTTGGCGTGCGAATTTGTTGTTCATGAATTGTTCGTTGAACATTTCGTTTACACGGACACCGCCAATACGGTCGCGGAGAGAATCGGCTTTTACTTCGGTGTAACGGCGCGATTCGGCAATGAGTAGCAATATGTAGTGATATAAATCGTAAGATTTCTGTATGCTTAGTTGCAATTCGTTTTCAGCCGCTGTGAGGTCGGTGTTTTCTTTTGCAAAACAAGCATACAAAACTTGCGCTACCTTAATTCTTAAAAGAGCTCTGTTGATCATTACGCTTAAATGAAGTAGTAAGTAATAAGTCGTAAGCAGTAAGACTGCTGTGGTTGCGACTTTATGACTTGCAAAGTTACAAAAAAAAATTGGATTTTGAAAGTTGAAAGTTGAAATTTAATAGTTGAAAGTTTGTTTTATTTGTAATGTGCTGTGTTTTAGGAGTATAGTATGGAGGGAATTGCGATATTGTAATTTTTTTGAAAAAATATTAAAAAATATTTTGCTATGTCAAAAAAAAATTACAACTTTGGGGATTGAAAATAAACATTATTTATTTATCTTAATTAAACAAATTTAATTTTGTTTGACTATTTGATAGTCAGGCGTTTAAAACAGAGTTGTATTGATATGGAAGAATTCAAAAATGAGAGAAAAGAGCAAGAAATTGTGTTCTCAAAGTCGGTAAAAGCAGGTAAACGTATCTATTACCTTGATGTGAAACGTAGTCGTAACAACGATTTATTTCTTGCAATCACTGAGAGTAAGAAGAAATTCGCAGAAGATGAAAGTGCTCCTGTAATGTATGAAAAGCACAAAATTTTCCTTTATAAAGAAGATTTTGAGAAATTCACAGATGCATTGACTGAAATTATTGGTTTTATCAATGAGAATAATGCGGCTAATGGTGCACGCGATATTCGTGAGTTCCGTAGCTATCGCAATGAGCAACCTGCTCCTGTAGCAACTGAGGCTCCTGCAGAAGCAGAGGCTCCTGCAACAGAAGAGAAAAAATATGATTTCGATGTAGATTTCGAAATTTAATATTTGTTTGATAATTAGGTGTAGGCTGAGTGTTTACTCAGCCTATTTTTTTTGTGCAGTTTGCTTTATAGTATGTTTATAGTATATTTATAGTATGTTTATCCTATATTTATAGTATGTTTATTATATGTTGCTGTATAGGAGAGGATATGGTTATTTTTCGGTTTAGGTGGAGATAATATATCTTTTCCTTTTGCGGATAGTTTTTTTAGTTTGTCGTTGTATTCATGTAGAGACGTAGCCTGCTACGTCTCTGTCCTACAAAATCAAATTTAGGTGGTACATTAATGTTAGCCCCTTCCCCAGTAGAGACGTAGCTTGCTACGTCTCATAATATTATAGTCTGCTACGTCTCATAATATAGCCTGCTACGTCTCTGTCTTACAAAATCAAATTTAGGTGGTACATTAATGTTAGCCTCTTCCCCAGTAGAGACGTAGCCTGCTACGTCTCATAATATTATAGTTTGCTACGTTTCATAATATAGCCCGCTATGTTTCATAATATAGTCTGCTATGTCTCATAATATAGCCTATTATGTCTTATAAATTAGGATATTAAAAGAGACGTAGCAGGCTACGTCTCTACAGTGGGGGCGGTGCGCTATAAAAAAAACAGATACTCGTTGTTGAGTATCTGCTAATTTTTATTTTTATCTATTAAACATCCACATTTTTCAAAAAAAAAACAGTTGTTTTTTTTTCTGCATCATCTCCATGCCTTCTAAGATAGTGAACCGTACCTGCTCCTTACCAGCAGCCCAACCATCCCAAAACGAGCAAAGCGAGTAAAAACGATTGTGCATTATGCATTATACATTGTGCATTGAAATTGTGCTAAAGCACAGACACTCAAGTAGATTATTTTTTTAACAAAACAACATCATTTTATTAACGCATATAATTTGGAAAACCCTACTTCAAAGTATTATCTTTGCATCCGAAAAACCACCCTACAAATCCAATCAAATTCGACCAATTTATGATTCGAAAGAAAGTAAAAACCATTAAATATTAGAAAAAAAACAGACACCTATTGTTTTAAGGTGTCTGCTTATGTTTAAAATCTGTATCCGATAGATGCTCTTGTTGTTCCGATAAATAACAAAGAAGGGTCACATAATATATTATAATCTAATGCAATATAGAATTTTTTTAAGCAAAAAGCTAATCCTAATTCTAAACCAGCATTGTGAGGAGCTTGTATGTAAATATCATTATATTCTTTTTCCGAAATTTTATATTCGCTTTGAAGTAGTAATTTAGAATAATATATTCCAAAATTAAAACGTAAAGCTGAATTATTGTAAATATTTACGTCATAAGAAAATATTATAGGGACATCTAACCTTAAAGTTGTAAATCCAAGGTCGCTTGAATTCACGCCATAATAATCAAAAAAATGGTCATTGGAAATACGTAATCCAAGATTCGTATTCCATTTGCCAGATTTAGTTATAGGAAGTTCAGCCGCAAATCCCAAATTAACATTAACACCACCAACCATACCTAAGTATAAACTAGAAGACCCAATGCCACCTTTGATATTTATTTTCATTGGAGGATTCCATGGTTTTAACTCTACAGGATAGCCCTCTGATGATTGGGCGAAAAGTGTGTTGCACATAAATAGTAGGGCAACAAGAAAAAAGAAATTTTGTCTATTCATAAGAAATAATGTTTTTAGGGAGGGTGATATCAAGTCCTCCGAGGTTAGTGATCGGGGGCAAAGTTAAGGGGTATTTTTGGAACGACCAAAAATATAACATTAGAAAAGAATGGGGTATATGAAATTTTTTTGTATGTGTAAATTGTTGATAATTAGTGGTGTATGGGGGGGTAAGATTTTTCTAACATTATATTTAACTCCAATATAACATTAGAAAATTGTTTTATTCGAAAAAAATGAGTAATTTTGTCGGCGTAAAAATAGATATTTATTATGAGAAATTTAATAAAAGTATTGTTTGCATTTGTATTATTCTTTGCTTTATTATGTGCATGTAATAAAGTTGAAAAATTGGACGAACAAAAGGATTACACTCTTATTAAGGCGATGAAATCTGCCGAAAACCAAAGTATAGAAGGTATTGATATTGATGATTTAGAGAATTATGCTTCGATATGTGAAAAAAAAGGAGAAAATGGAAAATATTGTTTAGCTAATGCTTTAATGGGATACAAATTGTATTTTCAAAGTGATTTCGACAAATCAATGGTACACCTTAAAAAAGCTGAGGCTAAACTTGAATACTGTGATTCTATTTCTTCTTTTGTGTATGTTTATATATCAAATAATGCTTCTACAACAGATACAACGTTAGCATTAACTTATATAGACAAAGCTATCAATGAATGTATTAAATATAACGATTTAAAAAGGCTACCTTATTTGTATTTAAACAAAAGTTTTTTATTGGAAGCAGATAGTTCAAAATTATATTTGCAAAAAAGCATGGAATTATTTAATGATCAGGAAATTTATACAGTTAAATGCCGATATGCCAGCAAACAATACAATTCAATGGAACCAGATAGTGTTATTGCATATATACAACCATATTATGATAGCATAAAATTTACAGGATATGCTGCAATATTGGCTGATGCTTATTTAAGAAAAGGAGATATGGATAGTTCCTATATATACATTGATAGAATAAAGTCACGAAAAGAATTAAAAGAATTATATTATAAATATAACTCAGAATTATCCGCAATAAAAGGTAGATATAAAGATGCATACGAATGGAGGGAAAAAGCATACTGCCAACTATCTGAAGACTATAAATTTATGCTTAATCAACGTCTTGGTGCGATAAATGCTGAATATGATTTGCTTAATGCTGAATTGCAGAATGAGAAGAAGAGGGTGAGGATGATGATGGTTTACAATATGATTTTAGTGGTGTTGGTGGCGTTGTTGTGCGTGGCTTTTATTATGCTGAAGCGGTATAAGCGTGATATTGACGTGAAGGAAATTGATATTGCTAAACGCAAAGAGAGATTCAATACGCTATTTGAAAAACATAGAGAGGATTATAAGATGGATAAGGATAATGTGCTGACTGAAGCGATGCGTAATTTGGAAAAACTGCATGAGGCGTACCCAACTTTGACTCGTACGGAGGTGGCGATTATATGGTTGTTGTTTATGAAATGTTCGTCGGACTCGATTTGCGAGGTGTTGAACATTACGCACAACTACTATTACCAGCGAAAGTCTGCCATATATCGCACTTTTGGTATAAGAGGAAAAGATGAGGGTGAAGTGGCTATTGAGAGAATTGTGAGGGAGTATATTTTTCTTGAATGAGGAATGTTTTGATTTTATTGTTATGTGGTTGAGGTATCTATTTGGTGGTATGGGGATTTTTTTGTAAATTTGCACGTTAGAAGTCGTAGGTAATAAAATGCTGAAATTTTATTTGTTAAAAACGACGGATTATCTAAGGGGACTTCTATAAATTCCCCATTTTATTAAAATTTACGAACCTATAAAAACTCTTGTATAAAATTTGTTTTTTAGCGGCATCTTATCAGTTTTTAATTCAGCCAAATAGCTCGCTATTAGTCTAAATTAAAAACTAATAATTTGCTCACTAAAAAATCAAATTTTATCTACAAGGTAATTTATAGAAATTCCCCTAAGTAATTATGTCACACAAAGCAGGTTTTGTAAATATTGTAGGTAACCCAAATGTGGGTAAATCTACGTTGATGAATGCCCTTGTAGGCGAAAGAATTTCTATTATTACGTCGAAAGCTCAGACAACTCGCCATCGTATTATGGGTATTGTGAATGGCGAGGATTTTCAGATTGTATATTCTGACACTCCAGGAGTATTGAAGCCTAACTATAAATTGCAGGAATCGATGCTTGGTTTTTCGCAGTCGGCATTGACTGATGCTGATGTGTTGTTGTATGTAACAGACGTGTTGGATTCTGCCGAAAAGAATGCTTTTTTTCTTGATAAAGTGAAAAAGATGGACCATGTGAATACGATTTTGATTATCAATAAAATTGACTTGATAGACCAAAAGCGATTGGAGGAGTTGGTGGATTTTTGGAAAAGAGAGTTGCCGGCGGCAGAGATATTTCCGATTTCGGCAGCTGAGAAATTTGGTATTGAGCAGTTGTTTGAGCGGATTAAGGGATTGTTGCCTGATTCGCCTCCGTTTTTTGATAAAGATGCATTGACTGACCGCCCTGAGAGATTCTTTGTGAACGAGATTATTCGTGAGAAGATTTTGTTGAATTACGACAAAGAGATACCATACGCAGTAGAGGTGATGGTGGAGGAGTTTAAGGAAGAGGAGAATATTATTCGTATTAGTGCTGTGGTGTTTTGCGAGCGTGATTCTCAAAAAGGTATTATTATTGGTAAACAGGGTGCAGCGTTGCGTAAGGTGGGAACAGAGGCTCGTAAGGATATTGAGGCATTTTTTGAGAAAAAGGTGTTCCTTCAATTGTATGTGAAGGTAGAAAAAGATTGGCGTAATAGAGAGCGTAAATTGCGTAATTTTGGTTATCAACTTGAGCATAAAGATTGATTATGAAGAAAATATTAACTACGTTTGTGGTCGTTTTTTGCGTTGCGGTGGTGGCTATGATTATTAGTAAAAAGCAACAAACTCAGCCTGAGATAGTAGATATTCAGTTGATTGAGGTTGATGGTTCGTTGAAAAATGGAGCAATGGATTCGTTGATTGCACCATATAAGGCGGAGAAAGAGGTGTCGATGAATGTAGTTATAGGCGAGGTAGAAGAAACGATGGAAGTAGGTTTGCCAGAGAGTAAACTTTCGAATTTGATTGCCGATGTGTTATTAACTGAGGGGAGAAAATATATTGCAGATGTAGATATTGCAGTAACAAATATTGGAGGAATTCGTCGCACTTTGTTTGCTGGTCCACTAACGATTGGTGATGTCTTTGAGATATTGCCGTTTGATAATTCATTGCTTGTGCTTGAATATAATGGAGTGGAGATACTTGCACTTGCGAATGCAGTTGCATTGAAGGGAGGAGAGGCTATAGCAGGTATGACATTGACAATTCGTGATGGTAAGGCTGAAGATGTGAAAGTTGGAGGTGAGGTGGTTGATACAGCGAGAGTATATAAAGTGGTATCGACTGATTATTTGTCGTGGGGTAATGACCAATTGGAGCCATTGGCTAATTATATAAAATCTACACCGCTTAACATGATGATGCGAGATGCTATGTTTGATTATGTAACTTGTGCTACAATAAAAGGAGAGAAAATAGTAACAAAACTTGATAACCGTATAATTGTAGAATGATGAAAAAATATGTAGGTATATTGATTTGTCTGCTATGTGTGTTGGTGGCATGTAATCAAAAGGTAGAGCGTCAGCCATTGCAAATAGTATTTACAAACGATTCGCATAGTCAGGTGGAGCCGTTGAAAGGTAAGGGGGGATTTGAGGCCCGTGCGGCAATTATTGATTCGTTGCGTAGGTTGAATGAAAATACGATACTTCTTGATGCAGGTGATATGTGGCAAGGAACACCGTATTTTAATCTATTCAAAGGGCGACTTGAGGTAGAGGCGTATAACCTTATGGACTATAACGCAGTAACACTTGGTAACCATGAATTCGATTATGGGATTGATACGCTTGCGGCACGGATAAGAGAGATGAAATTTCCTGTAATTTGTTCGAATTATGATTTTGGAAAGACACCACTTGCATCGTTGGTTAAACCATATACGGTGATAAATCAGAATGGGTGGAGAGTTGGTGTGATAGGAGTTAGTGTTAATCCAGATGGGCTTATTTTGCAATCGAATATTGAAGGTATAACCTATAAAGACCCAATAGTAGCGGTTAATCGTTATGCCGAGATTCTTAAAAGAGAGTTGGGATGTGATTATATAATTGTGCTTTCGCATCTTGGTTTGTATGATGATACGATATTTAACAATGTTTCGGATAGTGTGTTGATAGCTAATGCGAGTTATGTTGACCTTGTTTTGGGAGGGCATACACATCAGTATAATGGGGTGTTTGATTTTATTGATGCAGAAGGAGATACTGTGCCTGCAATTCAAGAATGTAAAGCTGGACAAAAGATATATTCAATAACAATTAAATAAAAATGAACGGGGAGATTTTATTACTTGCTACTCGTTACTAATAATCTAAATTTATGAAAAAATTATTACTTTCGATTTTTGCGTTTTGCGCAATGGCTGTGTCGGTGAATGCACAAGATGCAGCAAAAGCAGTTGCACAATCGGCTCAGAGTGAAGCTGCTAAGATTATTGAAACAACAAAAGCAGATGATGCGGCAGAAAAGAAATCAAATTGGAAAGTTTCGGGTATCATCACGTTCAATGCTTCGGCAACAAGCCTTGTAAACTGGGCTGCTGGTGGTAATAACAACATCAATATGGTGGCAGCAGGTAACGTTTCGTTCCTTTACAAAAATGGTCCATTTGCTTGGGATTCTAATATTGATACCGATTTTGGTGAGTCATTTGTTGATAATAACCTTCACAAATGGCAAAAAACTAACGATAAACTTAATATTTCTACTAAATTTGGTTGGGAAATGGCTAAGTCGTGGTATTTGACTGCTCTTGGTTCGTTCAAAACACAATATGCGCCAGGTTATGATTATTCGCAAGAAACCTTAACAGCGATTTCAAAAATTATGACTCCTTCTTATACTGACCTCTCTGTCGGTATTGACTGGAAACCAAGTAGTATTTTTTCAGTTTATGTATCTCCTATTGCAGGTCGTGTGACTACTGCTACTACTGATGAACTTCGCTCTAAATATTTTGGTGCTGATTATGTAGAAAAATATTTGAATGAAGCAACTGGATTCTGCTCACGCAACTATCAAGCTGAGTTTGGTGCTTCGCTTAAAGCTGGTGTAAACTATGCTGCAATTGATAACCTCAAAATTATCTCTACATTGACAGTGTTTACTCCTTATTCAGCAAATCCTCACATTGACCTTGATTGGGATTTCTCTATCTCTTATCAATTCCTCAAAGTGTTGAATGTGTCGCTTGGTACACAATTGAAATACTACGACCGTGTGTTGTTTGATAAATTGGATGAGGCAGGTAATGTAATAGGTCAAGGTCCACGTGTACAATTTAAAACTATACTCGGTCTTGGTATCGGTTATAGCTTCTAATATTTTTGATATAAGTAGATATAAAAAAACTCTCGGTATTCAGTTGAATATCGAGAGTTTTTTTATTTGATTTACTCTGTAATTCCGAAGACGTGGGATTGAATAATTTTGAGTGAATCAACGAGATAACTACCGCTGAAGCCAGTGATGTCGGCTGGGGTGATTTGTTGGCGGTAGGCTTCGAGATAGGGTTTTGAGAGTGGGGCATAGCTCCAGTGCCAGCGCTCTTCGGCATAGCCAGTGCGAGTGGGGTCGGCTGTGTAGGGTTGGAAGAAGCCGAACTTGTGGGCATTCAGACAGAGCCAGTTGTAGATGCGGAGGCCTTCACCGTGGGTCCAATCTTCAGGTTCAACGGAGATGAAATCGAGGTCGGTGCCCCAATGGTGACGCGATGTGCCTGGCATAGAGGAGTAGCGCATAATGGAGCGGACTTTGATAGAGTCGTTGCCTTGTGTGTTTTGCCATTTACGATTCCAGATTTGGAGTTGGCGGTCGAAATTGCGGGTGGCAGATACGATGGTGAGGGTGATGCCCTCTTTTTGTGCTGAATCGCGCATGGCGAGGTAGGCATGGAAAGTTTCGCGGTGGCAATACATCGATTTGTTGGATGCCATGTGCTCGGGGATGAGGACGAAGTTGGTGTCGGTGGCGGGGTTGAATTTGCCAAGAAGGAGAGATTTTGAGAATTGAGAATTGAGAATTGAGAATTGAGAATTGTCAGAAGAATCAGATGATATGATTATTGAGTTTTGAGGTTCGCTATTGGTGTTTTGGGCTTTGTGGTTGGTGCAGGCGAGGAGTGCGATGATGGTGAGTATTAGTGTGATGTGTTTCATTTTGTGATAAGTTTTATAAGTGGATATTTTTGTTATGCAAAGTTACTAAAAAAAATGTGAAAAGGTTTGGTTTGTTGGTATATTTTTTTTATCTTTGCAAAGATAATTATATTTGCCCCAAAAGTTATGTTTAATATTGGTACACAAAGGTTTGCGTTAAGTGTAGGTATGCGCTGTATGGCGATGTGTGATGTTGTGTGTCGTGTTGTGAGTGAAGAGTGATGCTGAGTGCGTCGCTTTTTGTGTTTTTATGGGGTGAATACACACTCTCATTGTGTGTTTGGTTGTGGCGGTTTTCTTCGGTGAAGGTTGCTCGAAGGTTGCTTGATGGTAAGGTAGGAGAATACACACTGTGAGTGGGTATTGGGAATGTGGAATTTTTAATAATTTTATAATATATTTTTTTTATGATTGAACGTTATAGTCGTCCAGTGATGCGTAATGTCTGGACAGAAGAAAACAAATTTGCGGCTTACTTGAAAGTGGAGCTTTTTGCTTCGGAGGCTTGGAGTAAGT
>JAZOUT010000021.1:0-4760 GCA_045658305.1 Candidatus Aphodosoma sp.
ACACCAAGAATGTTATAAAGTTCCTAATCGTGGATTATTATGGATGTTAATGCCTCCAATCACCGTGTGGGGAATTATTCCAGCAATTTGGTATGCTGCTCAAAATGCAAAAGTCAATCGTGGAGATGCAAAATTAGTCCCATGTGATTAATCCTAAAAACACTTTCGCTTACATGCAAATTTAGCACTTTAATTCATTTCTAAAACCAAATAGAGTGTGCCTTATTATGACACACTCTATTTGTTATTCCATTGTTTAAGGTAAAATATTGTTGTTAACTAGTTCAAATATTAACATTGATAATAATTTATTCAATTTCTCAAATTCAAGATCAATATTGTCTTTTGTTAATTTAAATGTTCTATTTAAAATTTCTCCATGAAAAAATTTATTTCGAAGGAAATAGGCATATTTTATACATAGTAATGTGACTAATTCTATATCAGAAGATGTGTTTTTATTGCTATTAAGATGATTTTGTATATCACTCCATTTACCCAATGATTTAATATTATCTTCACGACACACAAGTTTTTCTTGGAATAATTCTATTATTCTTTTATCTGAATATCTGTAAATAAAATCGACAAGTGCTTGTGTGTGTTTGTGTGTAGGATAATCATTTAGAATTAATTTTTGCCACCTAAAAGAATGAAATAATTCTTGTGTTGTATAAGAATTTGTTATCTCTATTGTTTGTGAAAAATGATTTGCGTGCGCAATTATGAGTTTTCGCATTTCGCATAAATTTGTATTTTCACTACTTTGCTTACCACAATAAACATACAAGCGATTAAATGCTCTCCATAGATTTTCAAAACCAACATACAAATCATCAGTAATTTGTGCTTTTAACCAATAGGATAATGCAATCCTAATACATTCACCTTTTTCGGATTCATCTGTAATTTCCGGTATGATTTCTTTCTTCAAATATAAATTATTCTGTATTGGGATGCTAATTTGTAATGGTTGCTGAAAAGTAGCACTTTCTAACAAGGGAGTTTTATTCTTGCCCTCAATGTAATTAATTTGAATACTTTTAATTTGAGAATAAATGCTGCTTACGGAATAATATGCAATTATTGATTTAATAATCTGAGTATTAATACTATTTTGAGGATTCGATAGTATGGATTTATACTTCCTTGAACGTTTTAATTTCAATACAATGCTTGATGGAGCAAAGATGAATCTGTCTTGATTCCCTTTACTTTTTTTATAGTCCACCATTAATTGGAATTTCTCTGTCAAAAGAGGATTTTTTTCTTTGAATTGAATACGGACTTCGTAATTGTAGTTGATCGCCATAATTGAAAACTAATTTATATTATCAGAATAACTATTATCTACTTATCAATCCTCTCAGCCACTGCAATCACTTCCTTCGACTCGCTTCACCCGCATGAACTTAGTCCACACATTGACCATTCTGCATGCTTGACTGAATATATGTGCTATCGAAATTCTCATTCCGCCGACTAAGGTACTACATTTTTCCGACATGTGCAAACAAATCTACCATAACTCTATCCATTGCATTCGTAATAGATCAATTTATGTTTTTGTTTTAAGGCTAATTTTTCGACAAAGGCGATAAACATACTCACTCGCCAAAGTCTTCAAACTATTTACCAGCGTAAGACTCAAATTCTTCAAACAATCTAACAGCGCAATCCTCAAATCCGTCAAAAACTCTCCATCCCCGAAGCCGACGACATCCTTAACTATATATCTTAATACTTTCCTATATTTTGATACTCCAAATCACATTGTTGTACCTGTAGGATAGTATTCACGGAGTCTTATATGGTTGGCGATGGTCGTATATGGGGCATTTTGAGCGCACGTTAATAGAACACAGCAGCGATGTATTCAATGACTGTGAGATTTGGGAAATCGTCTATCACGTATTGATTAGCTACGAACTATAAAGATAAAACACAATGCTTTCTTTGTGTAATTGGTATAGATTTTGCAGCAAATAACTCACCTAATCATATGTTATAAAAAATCATAAAATCATAAAACTATGAAAAAATTGTTTTTTTTGCTCAAAAACTTGCACAAATCAAAAAAAAATTGTACTTTTGCGCCAAAATTGAACAGAAACATCCCAGCTAGCCAAATTATGTGCAACATTTCTAAAGAAACTATTTTGCGTGCGAATAGAAGAGTTTCTTGCTCTGCAACAACATCAAAACCTTCTAATCATGGCAATATTGTGGTATCTGCTCGTTATAGAGGAACTACATTTTCACAATCTATTTCAATGGCAACAATACGCGCCAATTATGGTGCCGCACTTCAACACGCAAAGTAATGGCAAGAGGTTATAACTACATTTACAAGCAATTAGTGGAGGATAAGACAGACATTGTTGGTCATGTGGCTTATTCTTTGTACAAAGCAGATAAAGTGCAGTACATTAACCATTTTAAGGAAGAACATGGGCGAGAACCCAATGAGGAGGAACTAAAACCTTTTCATGATGCTTCTTGTTTAGAAGGCTCATTAGATGGTTATAAGGAAACAGCAATATCTATACTAAAAGGTTTTCTTGATAGAACCTTGTCGGAAACAGTCCACGATATTGAGCTTGACGTACAAGAAAACTATAAAGATAATCTTAAAGAGGTAGTCGCTCCACTGGTCCCCAAATCAAAAGCAAGACAATATTGGAACGGTGTATCACAGAGTGTAGTGGGTGCAGTGCTTTTTGCTTTGATTGTAGCAGCAGTTGCTTTCATAATTCAATTCAAAGGTGCAGAGTTTACAGTTAATGTATCACCTAGCCACGAAACACCAAAAGTAATTGTGCCTGCAACAGAATAATAATCTTTATATATCTAACAAAAAAGCACCTCAAGGTGCTTTTTTGTTTATTCCGAAGAATATTTCAAAAATATTACTTTTTCTGTATAATATTAATTGAACGTTTCATGTACTAGGAGATTCTTTCCTACACGACGACGTTCATAAATAGCAACGCACTCTGATTTATCACTCTCCAATAGAGATAATAAAACTCTTTTTTCTTCTTCTCTTTCGAGTATAATCGTATTCTTTTTTACTTTACACTTCTATATAACTAACAGTTATTTTCCTGTTTGTTTTCAATATTTCAAAAAATGCGCTGCAAATATACAAAAAAATCCAACACACTCAGCAAAGCCTCTCATTTTGTTGCATCTCCCCCTACTTCCCCTTCAACGCCTCCACAGGATTGGTGTTCATTAGGCGGATGGCTTGCCAAGAGATAGCCAGCACAGCGAGGAGCATGACCGCAAGGGCGGTGATGATATAGTACCATGCGGAATTGGCGATACGGTAGTCGTAGGCCTCCAACCATCGTTGCGCGATGAGCCAGGCACAAGGCACTGCAATCACGGCTGCGATAAGGATAGAAGAGAGGAATGTGCGCACGGTGCGGAAATAGATAGTGCTATTATCACAACCCATCACCTTGTGAATAGCCGTGTTGCGTGTGTGCTGTTTGGCGTAATAGGTACTCATCGCCAGCATAGCCAACGAAGACAGCAACAAGGTCAGCAGCGTAAAGAGCATGATGAGTTTGGCGTTGTTGTTCTGCTTGTCATACATGTGGCTGACAAGGTAGTTATAGGTATTCACCGATATTTCCTCATCACTATCGTGTTGGCGGTAGAACTCGGCTATTTGCTTTACGGCTTCGTTCTCATCGCCAGACACTTGCACAATCAGTTGGCGCAATATGCGGAAATCAGCAGGGTCGTCCATGTTCATTATCCAAGGAACAACAGGCCAATCGGATGTAGGAGCAATGCCAGGCATACCTTTCTGAAAATCTTTGATGATACCACAGACTGGCATACCATAGTTATCGTCTTGCATAATCATGGTACAATCATAGTCCACACCGAGTGGTGCAATCAACGATTCGGGTAACCATGCAGCAGGTTCAATAGGATCAGCAGTCTGGCGAATGACCTCAAAGCCAAGAATGTCAAATGCCGTTTGGTCGCCATAGTACATATCGAGTTTGAACTCTTGTCCTCTAAACATGAGTGACATACCCGATGTACCAAAGGTAAACGGTTCGAATTGTACCCAACCCACCTTCTCCACGCAAGCCAGTTGTTTAAGTTCCTCCACCAAATAATCTGCTGGAGTGTTGGCACCACTGATACGCAGGCGGTTTTGGCGTTCGTATCCTTGGGGCTTACTTTGCATATGATGGAGTTGCACAAACATGACCACAGCCACTGCAAGCGTGATGATAGCCACAATGTTTTGCACAATAATCAGTATGCGCCCGAGTACCATGCGATTATCTTTCTCAAACGAACCACGCACCACATCAATGGGCTGATACTTCAACACCATAAGTGCAGGAATGACACCCGAGAGGATAGAGAGTAGCAGCACCAAAATGACCATTAGGAGTATCACGCCCCAAGTGATATGCTCGAATGGCGCAACGGTCTGTCCGATGAGTTCGCTGAAATACGGTGCAACAAGGTGCGCCATGAGGAGTGCCAAACCGAAAGATACCGTCGTAAGCGAGAACGATTCGAGGATATATTTCACCACGATTTGCCAGCGTTGCGCACCCACCAAACGGCGAGTAGCCATCTCTCGTGCACGGAAACCAATCTGCGCTACTGTCAGCGAGATATAGTTGAGTACTGCGAAGATGAGGAGCAATAACCCTGCTGCGAAAAAGAGCGAAAAGAAATCACGATTGACCAGATTAACGAATGGCAACGGAGCAGAGAGG
>JAZOUT010000022.1:0-16174 GCA_045658305.1 Candidatus Aphodosoma sp.
TTCGTTGAGATTCTTGCCCTCCTCGTCCTCTTCGTCAACCCACAACGCAGGGAACATTTTCTTTATTTGCAATGGCATCAATCCCGCGAATATCGCATTACGGGCATACTGCGTTGCTGTTGGCAATATACTGAAATACAAATCGTCCGACTCGAATGTATAATAATCTGCCAACACCTCTTGTATCATGCGCCATTGGTCGTAACGGAAATTGTCTATCACCACAAAGAATACCTTTTCGCCAGCATCGAGCAACGGAAATATCTTCTT
Organism: Candidatus Aphodosoma sp.; assembly: GCA_045658305.1. Classification (GTDB taxonomy): domain Bacteria; phylum Bacteroidota; class Bacteroidia; order Bacteroidales; family Paludibacteraceae; genus Aphodosoma. Next base: position 271 of record JAZOUT010000022.1, read on the forward strand.
TTTAAATATATCGGGACTAATCATCGGACGATTATCTGCGTCATTCACCCACTGTTCGTAATTGTTTTTTACAAAACGCATGAACATATTGTTCGCCTCTTCGCGCTGCATGCGTAGCATTTCGTGCATTTCGTTGTCTGCCTCGTTGAGTTTCAAATCCCAATTTATCAACTTCTTATACAGCTCCTTCCACTCCTCTGTCGACAAACGGTCCGATATCTGCATACCAATTTGAGCAAACTCCTGACGATAATTGGTTGTCGCTTGTTCACTAAATATTTCACGTTTATGAAGATGTTTTTTCAACGTCATCAATATCTGATTAGGGTTTACTGGTTTAATAAGGTAATCTGTTATCTTATTACCAATAGCCATATCCATAATATTCTCCTCTTCGCTCTTCGTAATCATTACTACGGGCAAATTCGGACGCATCTCACTAATACGAGACAATGTTTCCAAACCGCTCAAGCCAGGCATATTCTCATCAAGAAACACAATGTCATACACATTCTCACGACACATATCTATAGCATCTTGACCATTCGATGCAGTCTCTACATCGTACCCTTTATCTGCCAAAAAAATCGTATAAGGCTTCAAAAGGTCAATTTCGTCATCTACCCAAAGTATATTCATAATTACAAATATTTAATTTTATCGCCGAAGGCTCAAAGACCTCCAATTCTCAATTCTTAATTCTCCATTCTTTATACTCTTCCCAAGTCTTACCTTGTTCTATCAATTTCAAATTCTCTTCCGAAATGATTATGCGGTCCACTTGGTCTAATGTGATTCTACCTTGCAATGTTGGTTCGGCTAGCATTGTACGTTCGTACCACTCGGTCTCTTCAAACGACTCAGTACCAACAGAAATATATGTTACACCACCCAATGTTCGCTTATTCAAATCATACTCTTTAACCATAAATTTCGTAAAGTTAAATGCCGCTAAATCATACAACAACGAATTGAGATTCACATTTTCATTACGTGGTATAAGCAACAAATAGTGCGCGGTTTTCTTCTCTGCCGAGAATGTTGCATTTTTCAACTCCTCGTCCACCATCTCTTCTTGTGCCAACTCTTCGCGCTTTTCGAGTATCGAACCATGTGTCGTACCTTGTTGTGCCTCACGACCTTGACTCATCAATGCCAATATATCTTTACACATTGGCGTTACATCCGATTGTGGATATTTCTCTACCAACTCGGTCAATGCCTGATAGAATGGCTCTTCTGGTTGTGTTTTACCAATACTCAATGCGTTGAGGAACGCAAACTTAGGCATCAACGAACTCATCGAATAGTTCTTCGCCATGTTATCGTAATTGGCAAACACTCGATTAAATTCGCCTTTGCTATATGCTGCGTATGTATCGGCATAGAGCGAATCTTGCATTGCCAACATCTCTTTTGTGCGCTCGAGATAGTCGGGTTGCGACAACACTGCGGCATATTTACTTTCGGGATATTCCGTCACAATCTTCTGACGATAAGTCTCTTGACCCTCTTTGTCGTCCAATTTGCCACAAACGCGATAACTTGAATAATAGCCTTCTAACTCTCTCGCATCCTTAGCAAATCGACGTTGAAACTCTTGATATGTTTCAAGCGACATAGGATAATCATTCAATTTTTCGTCATAAATCCCTGCCATAGCATATAGTGCATCGGCAATTGCCACATTCGATGCTACAATGGCTGCACTATCCTTTGGTATTTGCGATAAATAGTACTCTGGTTTGTGATGTGCAGGCACACCATCGTCTGCCTTCTGCTCATCCGATACAACAGGATTCCCATCTTCATCTAACTCCTCATTCCCCACTCCTAATTCCTCATTCATATCTGGTGCCGTACTCACCTTATTCGCTCTACGCCAATTATCTTCCAACACACGCTTGCCCCACTTTTGCTTAAATTGCTGAGCACCTTGTGTTTTCAACTGTTGATTATAGAAATACCAATCTTGCGCACCACCCAACGTAGGCATCGACATACTTGGTCGTGTCGACTCTTCAAATCCTTTTGTCTCAGCCTCTTTTGCCAATCGAGCAGCCTCTTCTTCTTCAGCCTTCACCTCCTCAATTATCTTTTCAACTATCTTCAACTGCTCCTCTTCACTCAATGTTGCCAAATGCTGAAGACTATCTTGCAATTCTACGGTATTATAATTCACTGCCAACTCTCCCAACGCCTCTCCCAACTTAGATACTCGCTTATAATCTGGGTGTTCAGCATTCAATATCCCCGATGCCTCCTGATAACAAGGATGCGCATCTATATACTCTTTTTGCGAATAATACAAGTCGCCCAACGTAATCAACACCGCCGCTTTTTCCACTCCACCTCGCGTACTCTCCTCTATCGCAAGCTTATACGCCTCTATTGCCTCTGCCGTATCTTTATGATTCAAATATATATTACCTACAACTGTATAAATCTGGTCTTTATAATCCTTATTATTAGAATTCTTTGCCATACGCTCCAATTTCTTCACATTCTTCTTCCAAGCCTCATCGTTGCATTGCAACATCATCAATCTCGCATTAAACTCCATCACATAATTCTGTGATTGACGCACTGCCAACTTAAAACAATCGGTAGCCTTATCACGCTGATTTTGTTCAAGATACAACTGTCCAAGCAAATAATTAAATCTCGACGACAAATATTTATTATTCTCTTTCTTTGCTGCCAATTGCAAATAAGGAATCGCCTCCTTATAATTATTCTCCTTCAACAACAAAAATGCCTTAACCTCAGCATAATCCGAATTCAATCTTTTCACCACATCATTCTCTTTTATCTTATCAAACACCTGCCAAGCCTCATACACCCAATCCATCTCGCCATACGCACGAGCCTGCCAAATCCTTGCCTCACACACTATCTCCAAATCCGATGGATAATGACGTTGAATATAACCAAAAGTAGATGCCGCGCCCAAGAAATCTCCCTTATGCAATTCCGATTTTCCCAACAAAATCCATGCCTCTTTCACCCCCTTTACAAATTCCTCTTGATTATAAAAATACTGGTATTTAGGCTCTTTCCATTTCTTTTTATTACGCTCAGGTTTCTTCGTAATCGAATGTTTCTTTATTGCCTTACGACATTTCTCTATCGTACGCTCCATCTGCGACGATGCCACAGTCTGATTTTCTTTATACGAAATCGGATACATCTCTATCAACTGTGTAAAATCATCTTTCGCCCCCTTATCTATTGCCTTTTGCCCTTCAATGTAAGAATTTTTAGCATTAAATCCAACATTATATTTCGTGCACATCTCGTGAAAACCACGTGTCGAACTCGTATTTTTCTGAGTCGAACATCCCGTGATTATCAACAACATCGCAAATATATAAATCATTTTTTTCATATCTATATTAACGCAATTTTTCTACTTTTATTATAACCTACAAAATTACAATTTTTTTCTGAAATAAACAACACCATTTTCCTTGAATAATCTCTCCCATACTATAACATACTATAAATATAGGATAAATATACTATAAATATAGTATAAACATACTATAAATATAGTATAACCTTACCTACACCTAACTCCCTCCAAAAACAACCCAATAACAAATTATAGCAACTTTTTCATCATATACTAATATTTTTTTGTATCTTTGCAATTCTAATTCGGGTAACAATGGATTTCTCAACTCTCAATTCTCAATTCTCAATCGCTAATGGCATTCGCATATTACATCTCACTGACAATATGCCTATTAGCTATGTCGGTGTAGCCATCGACGCTGGCACTCGCGACGAACTACCCAACGAGAGTGGCATGGCGCATTTTGTTGAACACTTGCTTTTCAAAGGCACTAAACATCGTCGCTCGTGGCACATCATCAACTGGCTCGAAAGTGTCGGTGGACAACTTGACGCCTACACCACTAAAGAAGAAACCTACATATACACCACAGTACCAACCGAATACACCGAACGTGCTCTCGAACTCTTGGCAGACGTAGTGCTCAATTCCACTTTCCCCGAAAACGAAATCGAAAAAGAACGCGACGTAGTGCTCGACGAAATCCAAAGCTACAACGACTCACCATCCGAACTCATCTACGACGAATTCGAAGAGCTCCTTTTCCCTCACGACCCAATCGGGCGCAACATTCTCGGCACTGAACAAAGCCTCGAAACATTCACATCTGAACGAATGCAAGCATTTGTTCGCCGCAACTACACCCCCGACCGCATGGTCGTATTCGCCATGGGCAACATCAAATTCAATTGGCTCGTAAAAAAAGTTGAAAAATATTTTCACAATGCTCAATATTGTCCCCCTGTCTTAGGGGGAGTCGCTGAAGGCGAAGGAAGTTCTCAACTTTCAACTTTCAACTTTCAACTTTCAACTCGTCAAGCCCCTCAACTCTACACCCCAACCCACCGCACCACACCTCGTGACACCTATCAAGCCCACTGCATAATTGGCAATCGTTGCATACCTATGACCTCCAACGAGCGACTTACTATGCTACTGCTCAACAACATACTCGGTGGACCTAATATGAGTTCTCGCCTCAATCTCGCCCTACGCGAGCGCAACGGACTCTGTTATACAATCGAAAGCAACGTAACCAACTACACCGACACAGGCGTATGGAATATCTACTTCGGATGCGACCCTCGCAACCTAGCTAAAGCCAAACGACTATGTATGCAACAATTAGACACCCTTTGCACTACTCCGCTCAACAACAACCAATTAGCCACAGCCAAACGACAACTACGCGGACAAGTGCTCATTGGTAATCAAAATAAAGAAAATCTAATCCTTGGACTCAGCAAAGCCTACCTCCACGGACTCGAACTAAAACCCGACAGCGAGCATTTCCAATTTATCGACTCACTCACCCCTACAGACCTACAATCGCTCGCCCAACGCATCTTCAACCCCAACCAACTCAGCTCACTCATCTACACCGAATAGACTTTTTTTAACAAAAGTACATAAGCCCTCATATATTAAACGCAAATTACCATTAATTATCCATTAATAAATAATAAAAAATATATTTACGATTAATTTACAACAATTTGCGTTAAAAATAAAATCATGTTTTCATGTCTTAAAATAAAGTCATGTCTTAAAAAATATAACAAATGAAACTATCCCAAGCCGAAAAATACGCCCAAGACCCTAACCGTCAAATCGACGAATACATCGAGCAACACTCTGAGCCTCAACCAGAGTATCTCAATAACGTCGTGCGTGAAACACATCTCCAAATGATCAACCCTCGCATGATGTCAGGCCACCTACAAGGACGCATACTCAAACTCCTCGTCGAAATGACCCGCGCACATCGCATCATCGAGCTTGGCACCTACTCAGGCTACTCTGCCCTCTGCATGGCTGAAGGACTACCTGCTGATGGAGAACTACACACAATCGAAATCGACGATGAACTCGAAGATTTCATCCGCGAGCAACTCCAATCTGCTCCTCATGGAAATAAGGTCCACCTCCACATAGGCAATGCCGTTGACATCATCCCTCAAATCGAAGGCAATTTCGACCTCGCCTTCATAGATGCCGACAAACGCCTCTATCAACAATACTACGACATGCTCCTTCCACGCATGAATCCTGGTGGCATAATTCTTGCCGACAACACCCTATGGGATGGCAAAGTCCTTATTGAAAATCCAGTCCACAACGACTACCAAACCATCGCAATCAAAGCCTTCAACGACTTCATAGCCAACGACTCTCGCGTCGAAAAAGTCATCCTTCCCCTCCGCGATGGCCTCACACTAATTAGAGTAAAGAGTACAGATAACAGATAACAGAGTACACTATTCTGTTTTCAAAATTAAGTCCGAATGGTTTGTCATTCTTCCGCCAAGATATGCCACAGGCATAGCGAGGTATATATATGCAAAAGAAAAAAATATATGTCTTTATGTCATTCTGTCTAAAAAATAAAACAACCTTATGCTATACTCATTAGAATTCCGCGTCCGCGACTACGAATGCGACCTACAAGGCATCGTCAACAACGCCAACTATCAACACTACTACGAGCATACTCGTCACGAGTTTCTCATCGAAAACAATATTAGTTTCGCCGCACTACACGAACAACAAATCGACTTCGTTGTAGCCCGCGTCGAGATGTCATACAAATTTCCTCTTCGCTCTGGCGATACCTTCGTCAGCGAACTCGATTTCCGCCAAGAAGGCATAAAATATGTCTTCATTCAAAAAATCTATCGCCTTCCCGACCGCAAACTCTGCAACGTCGGCCGTTTCGACTGCGTTTGCCTCGACCATGGCAAATTAAAACACTGCGAACTTCTCGATGATTTTATCAAAAAAATCACCAATCAAGAATAATAATCTAAAACAATAAAGTTATGAAAAATTTCTTAAAAACCACGTTAGCTGTATTCGTTGCCCTCATACTCTTTACCATCATTTCGGGCATCGTTTCAGTCTCTATGCTTGGAGCTATTGCTTCAATGGGCTCTGCCGAAACTACCCTTCAAGACAACTCTGTCCTAAAAATCAACCTCACAGGCACACTCACCGAACGCGTCAACGAAGAGAGTCTCGAATATCTACTAGCGCAAGCCAATAACCAACCTACTCCAATAGGTCTCAACGACCTCCGCACTTCACTCAAAAAAGCAGCTGTTGCAGACCAAATAAAAGGTCTTTATCTCAACTGTGGTTTGCTATCTGCATCTCCAGCATCAGCTCAAGAACTACGTTCTCTTATCGAAAAATTCAAAACAGAATCAGGCAAACCAGTCTATGCTTATGGCGATAACTATTCACAATCAGCCTATTGGATTGCATCTGTTGCCGACACTATTGTTCTTAATCCTCAAGGCATTGTTGCACTCACAGGTCTCTCTACTACAATTCCATTCTTCCACGAAGCCCTCGACAAACTTGGTGTAAAAATGGAAATCTTCAAAGTTGGCACCTTCAAAAGTGCAGTCGAACCATACATTCTCGACGAAATCAGTGAACCAAACCGCCTCCAAAATGAAAAAATGCTCAGCAGTATGTGGTCTGAAATCGTCGAAGACATCGCCTCTTCACGCAATATTTCTACTGATCAAGTCAATCAATTCATCGATAATGGTATGATGTTCAGCGAAGTCAACGATATCGTTACTCTTGGATTTGTCGATTCTGCTATGTACCGCAACGAAATGACAGTCTTACTCAAAGAAAGATTTAGCAAAGACTTCAAAATCGTTACTACAAAACAGATGAAAAATGCCCCTTCTACCGAAAAATTCTCCATGAACAAAGTTGCCGTTCTCTATGCTACTGGCGAAATCGACTCTGGCTCTGAAGGCGAAATGAATAGCGAAGATATTGTCAAAGAACTTAACAAACTCGCATCCGACGACAATGTCAAAGCAGTAGTACTCCGCGTCAACTCTCCTGGTGGTAGTGCCTTTGGTTCAGAACAAATGTGGTTTGCTGCCAAACAACTTCGCGACAAAAAACCTCTCATAGTATCTATGTCCGACTATGCGGCATCTGGAGGATACTATATGAGCTGTATTGCCGATACTATCGTAGCTCAACCAACTACACTCACAGGCTCAATCGGCATCTTTGGTATGTACCCTAACTTTACTGGCGTAACTGACAAATTAGGCGTAAATTTCTGCACAGTCAAAACCAACGATCTATCTGATCTTGGCAACACTATGCGCCCAATGACAGACTCTGAACGCGCTATTATCCAAAACCATGTCAATCGTGGCTATGAACTTTTCATCTCTCGTTGTGCAGAAGGTCGCAATACCTCTAACGACGAAATCAAACTCGTTGCTGAGGGTCGCGTATGGAGTGGCACCGATGCTCTATCTCTTAGTTTAGTCGATGTACTCGGAGGTTTAGACGAAGCTATTGCCATTGCTGCAGCAAAAGCCGAACTTACAGATAACTATACTGTTACCGAATATCCAAAACAAAAAGACGCACTCACTCAACTCCTCGAAGACCTCACTGGCGAATCTCTTACATCAACCATTCTCAAATCGAAATTAGAGCAAGAAACTTATTTCTTCAATCAATATCGCCAAATTTTAAATATGCAAGGCACACAAGCAATTATGCCTTACCGCATAGAATTATAAACCAATACATAATTCTCAATTCACAATCATCTTTCGATATCAACTAATTGTGAATCGTGAATTATGAATTATGAATTAATATAAATATGACATTGTATCCAAACCTAATCTTAGAAGCACTAACCCATGTGCGCTATCCTGGCACAGGCAAAAATATTGTCGAATCAGGCATGGTAGAAGACGATATCCGAATCGAAGGCAATAAAGTATCATTTTCTATCATCTTTCAAAAGGCAAACGACCCATTTGCCAAATCTCTCGTAAAAGCAGCCGAACAAGCTATTCTTACTTACATCGGCCCTGAAGTAGAAATCGCAGGCAACATCACTATTAAAACTCCATACGTAGCCCCTAAAAAAGAAACTAACTCAATGAAGAAAGTCAAAAACATCATTGCCGTATCATCAGGCAAAGGTGGTGTAGGCAAATCTACCGTAGCAGCCAATCTTGCTATGTCACTCTGCAATCTTGGTTACAAAGTAGGCCTTCTTGATGCCGATATCTTTGGTCCTTCTATGCCTAAAATGTTCGGTATCGAAGATGCTCAGCCTATTGCTCGCTTAGCAGAAGATGGCCGCCATATCATACAACCTATAGAACAATATGGCCTCAAAATCCTCTCTATCGGCTTTTTCGTTGATCCTGACAATGCTCTCATCTGGCGTGGAGGTATGGCTTCTAATGCAGTCAAACAACTCATCAACGATGCCGACTGGGGCGAATTAGACTATTTCGTGGTTGACCTCCCTCCTGGCACAAGCGACATTCACCTCACACTTGTACAAGAGCTCAAATTTACTGGTGCAATCGTAGTCAGCACACCGCAACAAGTTGCTCTTGCCGATGCCCGCAAAGGCCTCCAAATGTTCCAAACAGACAAGATTGATGTGCCTATCCTTGGTTTGGTAGAAAATATGGCTTGGTTCACTCCTGCCGAACACCCAGATGAAAAATACTACATCTTTGGCAATGGTGGCTGCAAAGAATTGGCAGAAGAGCGTGGCATCCGTCTCCTTGCTCAAATCCCACTCGTACAAAGTATCTGCGAAAGTGGCGATGCAGGAGCTCCAATCTCTTTCGACCCACATAGCCTCACTGGTCAAGCCTTCTTGAATCTTGCTAAAACAGTTTGCGAAATTACAACTCAAGAATAAACCTATCCCAAAATAAAGTGCACCCCAACAAGTTAAACAAAAACTTTAAGGTGCACTTTATTTTCATCCTAACAATCAATGAAAAAAGCTGACCTTAGTCAGCTTTTTCTATACCCTGCAATTTTGTTTTCATTGCATCATAACCATATTGATAAATCTCTTTATAGTGTTTGAAATCAAATTCGTGATACTCTTTCAAAGCCCAGCAATCTACAAGGCAATCTGCATTTAAACGATTGGGCTCGGCATTCTTTTGCTGAAACAATCGCAATGCCCACGCTGCCATCCCAAGTGCATTTTTGGCCTCATACTCATCTACAAACGGCAAAACATCTATGGCTATAACCTCCATCCAAGGATTTCCGAATTGTGCGCGCAGAGCTTTTACTGGCAAATTATCAGTCAACCCCCCATCTACATAACGAACACTATCTATCATCATCGGTTCAAACAACGCAGGTATCGATGCCGATGCCGCCACATATTCAAACAAATTTCCGCCTTCTGAGCGATACACAGCATTGCCACTCTCTACATCGGTAACACAAACCATAAATTTTCGACCTAAACTATCGAACGAATTATGAGGAATAAACTCACTCAACTCGCGAAGTAACGTTCTCTGCGTACTCATTCCTTTATTGCGAAAAGCAGATTGCCATGTAATCAAATGCCCCACCTTATACAATCGCTTGCTCTTCACAATCTCCATTATTTCATCTGCCGAATATCCTGCTGCATACATCACACCAATTATTGCACCCATACTCGTACCTGCAACATATTTAGGTTCAATACCATACTCTTCCAATGCCTTGATTGCTCCGATATGCGCTAACCCTAATGCTCCACCGCCACTAAACACAACTCCTACATCATGAGTCTGAAGTTGTCGCTTTGACACATCTTTATTTTGTGCGCTAATCATCACAACACACGCAAACAAAAATAGATATGTCACAAACTTTCTCATATTATCTCTTAATCAAATAAGCACAAACCTGATAAGGTTTTAATGTTAATTGGACCGGTTCTTCTGCCGATAAGTTTAATTCGGTCGCAGCATCCGTCATCAAATCTGTTGCAATAACTTTGCCAAATGCATCACACCCCATTGCTTCAAACAAATGACGAGTGAGATTAACTCGCACGTCGCGCTCTTCGCCTGCAAAATTTGCCACTACAAATAACGTCTCTTTATCTGTATAACGCACAAACGCATATTGTCGGAATGAGTCAAACTGCAGATTACGCTGATTCAACCACATCAAATCGTAGAATTTACCTTCTGCAACAACCTCACTATTCGCCACACCTATCAATCTACTATACAATTCAAAAATTGTGCATTGTGCATTGTGCATTGTGCATTGTTCTTTGCCATATATTTTTAGCAAAGAACACAAACTTTCCACTTTCCAATAATCGAATATCGTAGTACGACCATCAAACCCACTAAATCCCTCTGCCTCATGAGCATTTTCACCCAATTCTTGACCCGCATACACCATCACTGGCGAAGCCGAAATCAATGTCGATACTGCCATTGCTGGGAATCCCTTCACGGCATCACCTGCAAAGAATTGCGACGCAATACGCTGCTCATCATGGTTTTCCATAAAGTTGAGCATATGTCCCTTTATGTCGTCCACAATCTGCCATGCGTATGTAATTGCCTCCGCCGAACCTTGCCCTTGCACCACCGCACGCAATGTATCATACAATCCAACTTTGTCATACAAATAATCGAATCCGCCATGGTGGATATAACTACGATATTGCGCTGGGTTATATACCTCGGCAATGAATATCAATTCGGGATGCACTCGCTTAACATGCGCTATTGCCCAATGCCAAAATTCCACTGGCACCATCTCTGCCATATCACAACGGAAACCATCTACCCCTTTCGATGCCCAAAACAACAAGATTTGCAACATCTTATGCCATGTATCTGGGTGCGGATGAAAATGCGTTGCCCCTCCACCACAATAATCTACTCCATAGTTCAACTTCACTGTCTCATACCAATCATTCACGCCGGGCGAAGCCGAAAAACAATCATTACCCGTAGCGCGTGCTGGAAATTCCACATAATCCTCTCTATCGAACTGAGGACTAAACGACTCGTTTACACAGTAATAGAAGTTATTATCACGCCAAAAATGCCAATCTTCTCTATCTCCTGCGCCCAATGGTTCTACTCCTTCTGGTGCCGATATTGAGTTATAATTACGTGCCACATGATTTGGTATAAAATCCATAATCACCTTAAGCCCAGCCTTATGTGTGCGAGCAATCAATTTCTCCCACTCTTGCATGCGCTCTGCTGGCTTATCTGCCAAGTCGGCATCTACGTTGTAATAATCTCTCACTGCGTATGGCGACCCTGCCTTGCCTTTCACCACAGCACGATGATTCGCAGGTTGCCCAATCTCACTATAATCTGTCTGTGTCGCATGGTCCAAAACTCCAGTATACCACACATGTGTATACCCAAAATCCTTCAAACCCTTCAACACCTTTGGCGTGAACATACTGAACTTACCCACTCCATTCTCCTCTATCGTTCCATTCTGTGTATTCCCCTTCGCGCGATGCGACGCCTTACGCCCCTTATTACCAAACAATCTTGGCAACACTTGATATATTATTATTTTCATGATTTAATTATTTTTTATTTCAACAAAAGTACATATTTTTATATTTATAGGCTTATAAAATTCAATATGTATTTTTAACTCTATCAGGACAACAACTTTCCTCAAGTACATGCCCCAATCATTACTAATTAATTACAAGGCTTGTACTTAAAAAAATGTAAGCCAACAGAAACTAAACAATGTAATCAAACAATTTTGTCCAATAAATTAATTTTGTACTTATGTTTAAATCCTTACTCCTTAAAAACGAAAATCTCTCTCGCCCAATGCAATTTTCTTGATATTCTCCACTGCTTTGGCTCTAATTTTCGGATGTGGCACGCGCTCTATTTCAGCAGCAATAAGTTTCTCTATCTTAGTGCGCACCTCTGCCGACGCATAGTCTTCCGAATACTCTTTCAATGTCATCAATGCGTTTGGCTGACAGCAATTGGCTATCTGTCCGCTCTTTGCCAACGACATAAAGCGGTCGCCTGTGCGACCTTCGCGGTAACATGCTGTACAGAAACTTGGTATATACCCCAAATCCAACAACCACGACACCACTTCGTCCAACGAGCGTTGGTCCGAAACGTCAAATTGCGAGGTCTCATCATGGCGTTCTTCTTCGGTATATCCACCCACCGACGTACGCGAGCCGCCACTGATTTGACTAACCCCCAAATCCAACACTTTGGCGCGACTCTCTGCCGACTCGCGTGTCGACACAATCATACCTGTATATGGCACTGCGATACGCAATACTGCCACAATTTTTTGGAATATCTCGTCCGAAATCACATTCTTAAAGTCGGCCGTATCAATATCATCAGCCGGACAAATACGTGGCACACTTATCGTATGCGGACCGCATCCAAACTTCGCCTCCAAGTGCTCTGCGTGCATCAAAAGTCCCACAAAATCATAACGATAAGTCTCCAATCCATACAACACGCCTATACCCACATCGTCAATCCCTGCCTCCATTGCGCGGTCCATCGCTTCTGTATGATAAGCATAGTCGCTCTTTGGTCCACGTGGGTGCAACATCTCATAATTCTCTTTGTTGTAAGTCTCTTGAAACAAGATATATGTACCAATTCCAGCATCTTTCAACTTCTTATAGTTCTCCACCGTCGTAGCCGCAATGTTCACATTCACACGGCGTATCGCACCGTTTTTGTGTTTAATGCTATATATCGTCTTGATACTCTCCAATATATATTCCAACGGATTCAATATCGGATGCTCACCAGCCTCCAACGCCAATCGTTTGTGACCCATATCTTGCAACGCCACCACCTCTGCCGCAATCTCCTCTTGAGTCAATTTCTTGCGTGGAATTGTCTTATTCTTAGCGTGATACGGACAATACACACAACTATTCACACAATAGTTCGACAAATACAATGGCGCAAACATCACAATTCGGTTGCCATAGATATGTTGTTTGATACGACGTGCGAGCGCAAACATTTTATGTATCAACTCCTCATCCTCGCACGCCAACAACAATGCCGCCTCTCTATGCGACAATCCCTTATAATCACCGGCTCTCTCAATCAAACTTTCAATCAGAGCCCTATTATTCTTATTCTCATCTGCCCATGCAATCGATGCCAAAATCTCCTCATGGTCAATGAATTCTACCGCTTTTGATGATAATTTATCGTACATATATTTCAATTTTTTATTTTTAACAAAAGTACAAATTCAATTTTAATACTTAATAAGAATATCAAATATTTACTCGCAAAATAATTTAAATACTATTTTCAAGAAAGTACAAGCCTTAAATCATATTCAAACCTACTTTCTTATCCTAAATTTACGCTTCACCTCAAATTCATCTCCACCAAAATTCACTAAAACACCATTATCTATATGCGTTGTTTGCAAATAATTAACCAACTGCATCTCATGTATTTTATTCAACTGCGCAACCGCTTTTATCTCTACAATCACTCGCTTCTCCACTAATAAATCCGCCCTAAAAACACCTACTTCAACACCCTTATAATCTACTCTCATTGGCACTTGATTCTCTACTTCTAAGCCCTGCATCTTCAACTCCACTATCATCGCATTTTCATAGGTACTCTCCAAATAACCTTGAGCCAAACGTTTTCTCACCTCAAACGCAGCACCAACAATCATTTTAATCAATTCATCATCAGAAATATCTATCATAACAAACAAATAAAAAAATCAAACAATTAATTCATGACTTAGGGCATGTACTTAAAAAAACAATCATCCCCACAAAACATAAAAAACACAGAACAAACTTATAAGCCTACAAACACAAAACCTGTACTTCTGTTAAAACAAAACAAATAATTAACGATCTAAGGCATGTACTTAAAAAAAACAATCATCCCCACAAAACATAAAAAACGCAAAACAAATCTACAAACCCACAAAACATAAAACTTGTACTTCTGTTAAAACAAAAACAAAAACAAAACAAAGCATCAACTCAAAAAATAACCCATTCCTCTCAGCTGCTCCTCTATCCCCCTCCGACTCTCCGCCGCCTCCAAATCCATACATATCTTATTGTCATACAGTGCATATTTCTTCCTTTGCGACACTGGCGATAGGTTAGGCATCACCACATTCGCCCCTGCCATAATCCCCTGCTCGCGTCCATCCGTCGCCAACGTGCCGAGCGACGTTGTAGCCGGAATATTCGCCTCTGGGTGCATCAATCGCAATATTGCTATCAACCTCAATGTCATCTCCACCGACCCATTCGCGCACTCCGCAAACGGAGTATCCCTATGGCTCACAAACGGCCCAATACCTATCATCTGTGGTTGCAACTGCTCAATGAATCGCAAATCCCCCACCAAGTCATCCACCGTCTGATACGGACTACCCACCATCATCCCCGTACCCGTCTCATATCCAATTCGTTTCAACGTCTGCAAACATCTCACTCTATTCTCATACGACATCCCCTCGGGGTGCAAACGCCCATAATGCTCTGCATTTGCCGTCTCGTGTCTAAGCAAATATCTATCTGCTCCAGCATCAAACCATCTCTGATAATCTTCATCAGGTCGCTCCCCCAATGACAATGTGATTGCCTTCTCTGGCCAACGCCTACGTATCTCCTTTACCACCATCTCAACCCACTCTGTCGTATGACGCACATCCTCGCCTCCCTGCAACACAAACGTCTGAAATCCAAGCAAATCTCCCTGTTCACAACACTCCCATATCTCCTCTGCCGACAATCTATATCGCTCCACACTCGCATTTCCGGCACGAATGCCGCAATACAAACAATTATTCCGACAATAGTTCGATATCTCAATCAATCCGCGCGACTTAATCTCACGTCCAAACACCCCCACAGCCACCTCTCTCGCCTGCTCTTTCAAATACGCTATCAACTCATTATCAGCCGACAACAACAATTCTCGCAACTCAACATCCGTCAAGCTCCGCTCTCTCCTCAATCTATCTATTACATCATATTTCATGCTTTCCCAAATAAATCTATTAAATCAAAAACCTCCTCAACATCAACCATTGTAGCAGTTTCATTTTTCAATAAAGCCACCATAGGAAACCCAACAGTTACAGGTTCGTAATAAGATAAGATGTAATAAGTATTATCATCTTGCGACCCTAAATATTTTACATAAGAAAAGTCTTTTTCTGGTTGCAACAAATCAACAACTAGTTGTGGTATTTTTTTACTCATATGTAACAACAATATCTATATCACAAACAAAGGCGTCAAAGACGTCCAACCATGCTTAACCGCGGGTGACCAACGGGAACCTGCGGATAGCGAATCCCCCCTATCGTCCCCAAAGGGTAGGGTGCTCAAAATATAGGTCAAAAAAAGGCTATTATTTTTATATTTTTTATAAATAAAATTAGATGTATTTTTTGTCTTTTTTTAGTAAAAAAATAATCTAAAAGTTTGCGTATTTCATTGATTTTTAG
>JAZOUT010000023.1:0-18713 GCA_045658305.1 Candidatus Aphodosoma sp.
CTCAATTGTGTATTGCACATTGAAAAAGGGGCGT
This sequence comes from Candidatus Aphodosoma sp., assembly GCA_045658305.1. Classification (GTDB taxonomy): domain Bacteria; phylum Bacteroidota; class Bacteroidia; order Bacteroidales; family Paludibacteraceae; genus Aphodosoma. Next base: position 35 of record JAZOUT010000023.1, read on the forward strand.
TTAGCTCAGCTGGTTCAGAGCATCTGCCTTACAAGCAGAGGGTCGGCGGTTCGAATCCGTCAACGCCCACAAGAAGAGATTGCTTATTTTTAGTAGATTCCTAAGAATAAGCATTTTTTTTGTGGATTTTTGTATGTCGAATATTTTTTGTACCTTTGCAAGGTTAAATGTAGTGTAGTGTATAACTATGACAAAAACTGTATACATATATATATTGAGCTTGCTTGTGATGTTGTTTTCTTCGTGTGTTATGTCGAAGAAAATAAATTATTTACAAGAGGGTGGGCGTATACCTATATATGATGATTCGGTTTTGTTTGATGATTATAAATTGCAGCGTGGAGATTATGTGTATATACATGTGAATGCAATAGATCAGGAGTTAGCGGATATGTTTAATGGGAATGTTTCTATTCCAAGTATGTCATATATGACTCCAGACAATTCTACGGCACGACTTTATCTTTATCTTGTAGAAGAGGATAATAGTATTGATTATCCGTATGTTGGACGTATTGAAGTTGTAGGGAAAACATTGCGTGAGGTGAAATTGTTGTTGGAGGAGAAATTAGAAGGAATGTTGCAAGGTTATTCGGTTGATGTTCGTTTGGCTAATCGCAGTTTTTCTATTATAGGGGAATCGGGTGCTGGACGTTATAATATTCCTCGTGAGCAATTGACGATTTATGAGGCATTGGCAATGAGTGGAGATTTATCTTTGTATGCTAATCGTAAAGAGGTGCATCTTATTCGTCAAACTCAGGATGGAACAAAGGTGATGAAATTTGATTTGCGTTCTAAATCAATAATAGATTCAGAATATTATTTTATTCAACCTAATGATGTAATATATATACCTTTTGATAGTGCAAAACATTGGGGTGCAAATCATTTTACGAGTGTGCTTTCTATGACATTTGCAACAATATCATTTGGTTTGTTTGTTTATTCTGTAGTTAATACAATTATTAAGGCATCAAAACAATGATATTATGAAACGAATATATAGGTATATGGTATATGTAGTGGCAATAATGTTGTTGTCGTCGTGCTATCCGATTCGTAGAGTGGGATTGTTGCAAGAACGTAGTGGTTTGCCCGATTATAAGCATGGTGAATATGCACAATATCGTCTTCAGAAAAATGATGAGTTGGAGTTGCGTGTTATTTCGATGAATCCAGAAACAGCTCTTCTTTTTCAACAACGCGCATCATCGTATCTTTCTAATAATTCATCAAGTTTTACGTATCGTATTTATGAAGATGGTACTATAGATGTTCCTTTTTTGAGTAAAGTTGAGGTGGCGGGTCTGACTTTGCAGCAAGCGGAGGCGAAGATAGAATTGGAGTTGAAGGCGTTTGCTGACGATATTATGGTGAAATTGGCATTGTCAACTGGAACTTTTTGCGTTATTGGAGATGCTGGACGTGGTTATTTTCCGATTTATAAGGATCGCTTAACTATTTATCAAGCATTAGCTCTTTGCGGGGGTATTAGTTCTTCAGCGGATTATGGTAAAGTGAAAATATTACGTCGTACAATTGATGGTACAAAAATCCTTGAGTTTGATATACGATCACAATCGATTATTGATTCGGAATATTATTTTGTGTATCCAAATGATGTAATATATTTTGATTTTTCGAAACGTCGTTTTTGGGCAATAGATTCATATTCTGGTTTTTTAAGTGTGATATCCTCTTCGTTAAGTATGCTTGTGTCGGTGTGGAATGCATTTAATTAGGTAGTGAGTTTAAAATAATACCAATAACTATAATTAGTAGTAACTTTTAAGCTATGGAATATTATTCAGATAAAAATTCTAAGTATTATAGTAATGAAACTCCTGTGATTGAGGGGGAAGAATCAAACTTTAATATTCTTGAATGGGTATTTAAGTTTTTGCGTTATTGGTATTTGTTTATTGTTGCTCTTGTATTAGCTTTAGGTTTGGCGTATCTTAAAAATCGCAGTTGGGAGCCTGAATATTATACTGAAGCAAAGGTTATTATTGAATCAAGTGATGTTGATAACGCATACAACTTTATGCAAGGTTTTGGTAGAGGAATGGATTATATAAATACTAATAATCAGTTGCTTATTCTTGGATCTTATGATTTGATTAATCGAACTGTTCAAGGTTTACCTTTTGGTGTTGATTTTTATACTCGTGGTCATTTTCGTACAAATAGTCTTTATGGGCGAGAGCCGATATCTATTGAACTCAAATATGCAGATCCGCAACTTTATGAGTGTGAGTTTCGTTTCATTCCAATTGATAATAATAATTTTGAGATTGTGCTTGAAGATGAATTTAGTAAAGAACTTTTCCCTGATTTTAGGATTAAGGGTCAATATGGTGTGCCATTTGAAAATTTTTTGATGTTGGCTACTATAGATAAACTTTATCTTCCTGCAGAAAATACAGAGTTTTTATTTTGTTTTCGCGATTTTTATTCTCTTGAGGAAGAGTTTGCGGAGCGTTTGCAATTGAGTTATATTGGCGAAATGTCTTCTGTTATTAGTATTTCTCTTGTTGGGAATATAGTTGCACGTGATCGTGATTTTATTAATGCTCTTTGTGTTGAGTTTCTTGAGGCTAATCTAGAAGAGAAAAATGAAGAAGCTACTCGTACGATTAATTTTATTAATGAACAATTAGCTTTTATTTTTGATTCATTGCAAATTTCGGAAAATCGCTTGCGTCAGTATCGTCGTCAAAATAATATGGTTGATGTTAATGCTTATACATCATCCGTGTTGTCAAAATTGACATCTCTTGATGTTCAACGGTCGGAATTAATACTTAAAGAGGCTTATTTTGATGAATTAGCAGAGTATCTTAAAGAAAGTGTTACAGAAGAGCGTCTTGTGGCCCCATCGTCTATTGGAGTTTCAGATCCTGTTTTGCTTGATTTGGTAAGTAAGTTTAATGAATTACAACAAAAGCGTAGTGATTTGGGTGAGAAGAATCCACAGTATGAACGTTACTCGAAACGTATGGATGAGGTGCGTGTAACTATGTTGGAGGTGCTTGAAAATGTGCGTAAAGTTCATAATATGGAACGTGATGCATTTGAAAAGGAGTATATCTCTGTTATGACTGACTTGCAAAATCTTCCTGAGAAGGAGCTTATGATGATTAATTATGAACGTGCATATAAAATTAATGACAATTATTATACATATCTTCTTCAAAAACAATCAGAGGCTCAAATCCGTAAGGCATCTAATGTGCCAGATAATAAAATTCTTCAAAAAGCGCGTATTAGTCAATTGCCAGTAAATAGTGGAGATAAAATTAAAATATATTTGTTGTTTGTGATTATAGGTTTTTTGATACCTATATTATACATAGTTTTGAAAGAACTCTTAAATACAACTATACAGGGAGAACGTGATGTGATGAAGCTTACTAATATACCAGTGTTAGCAACAATACGTCGTGCTGGTAGTTCTTCTGATGCGAAGGTTCAAACAGTTAAAAACCCAAAATCTTTATTTACCGAGGGTTTTCGCCTTATTCGTTCTCGTATAGAGTTTATATCTAAACGCAAGACTGATATTTCTTTGTTGATTACATCTGCTGAGTCTGGAGATGGTAAAACGCATTTTGCTATTAACTTGTCTGGGGTCTATTCTCTTGTGTCTGATAAAGTTGTTTTGGTTGATATGGATATTCGTAGTCCAAAACTTTCAGAGAGATTAGGCTATAAGAATGTGAAAGGTCTTGTTCATGTGTTGATTGGAGAAGCAACTTTAGATGAAGTGCTTATTAAAGATGATAAAGAATTAGGTTTTCATTTCTTGCCTGTTGGTGTAGTGCCACCTAATCCTGCAGAATTGGTACGTTCTGAAAAAATGATGAAATTGTTGGAAGATTTGAAACAACGTTATGACTATCGTATTATTGATACATCACCTCTTGGCTTGGTTTCAGATGCTTATGCTTTGACAAATATTGTAGATGTTAATCTTTTGATTACTCGTGTGTTTAAATCAGATAAAGCGTTCTTTAAAAACTTTATAGAACAAGTTCAACAAGATGATGTGAATAATCCATATATTGTGCTTAATGACTTGCAAATTAAAAATGGTAAAACTGGTCATTACGGAAAATATGGTTATGGAAAATATGGTTATGGTAATATACATTATTATCATCAACAAAGTGCTAAATATTATACAGAAGACAAGTAAATTATAATTGATTTTGCACTATTTAGAGAAGAAAAGATGCTAATTCTCAGGTATTGTAAAATTAAATGATAATATTTTATCCTCAAAACGTTGAGTTGATAGCTTTTTATTTTACGAAATCGATACGTTAAGTCCATATAACGTCCTGAAAGAACGCGGTTTAGGTGATTTTGTGAAATAATTGAAAAATAGTTAGAGAAAAATTTGCAAGGTTGCGAAAAAAGTCGTACCTTTGCACTCTCATTTTGAGGAATAATGTAAAACAATAAAATATAAAAGTAAAATGTCAAAAATTTGTCAGATTACCGGAAAAAAAGCAATGATTGGAAACAACGTTTCTCACTCAAAACGTCGTACAAAACGTACATTTGATGTAAACTTGTTCCACAAAAAGTTCTATTATGTAGAACAAGGTTGCTGGATCAGCCTTACTATTTCTGCAGCTGGTCTTCGTACTATTAATAAACTTGGCTTGGACGCTGCTCTTACTAAAGCAGTTGAAAAAGGCTATTGTAATTGGAAGGATATTAAAATTTTAGCTTAACCTTCAGGAGGAATTAACTATGGCAAAAAAGAATAAAGAAGCAAGAGTCCAAGTGATCTTGGAGTGCACAGAGCACAAAGACAGTGGTATGCCAGGTACATCTCGTTACATCACAACGAAAAACCGTAAAAATACCACTCAACGTTTGGAGTTGAAAAAATACAACCCAATTTTGAGAAGAGTAACAGTACATAAAGAAATTAAATAATTCTTAGAATACTATGGCAAAGAAAGCGGTTGCATCTATGCAAAAAGGTGAGGGTCGTGGATTCTCTAAAGTTATCAAAATGGTGAAATCACCAAAAACTGGTGCGTACATCTTCGCTGAAGAAATCGTTCTTAACGAAAAAGTTAAAGACTATTTCGCAAAATAATTAGCGAAAAAATATATAATTGCTGAGGTATGTGTATATCACATACCTCTCTTTTTTTTTGTATAGTCTATTCTATAAGATAAAATACCTCTGTTAAAATTATGTAAATTCAATATTTTTTTGTAACTTTGCTCGTTAAATATTTTGTATAACCTGAATTGGGTTTAGAGATTTTATCTTTAGTGAAAATAATTTATTTTGATGTGTAAAATTTTCTATAAAGCGAAAAACTCTCAACTCTCAACTTTCAACTATCAACTATACTATGGGCTTTTTTGATTTCTTTTCTCGTGAAAAAAAGGAGACATTAGACACTGGTCTCCAAAAAACAAAACAAGGCTTTTTTGATAAAATCAAACGTGCCGTTGTTGGTAAGGATAAAGTGGATGATGATGTGCTTGATAATCTTGAAGAGGTGCTTGTTACTTCTGATGTTGGTGTAGAGACTACAGTGCGTATAATTGAACGCATAGAAGAGCGTGTGGCTCGTGACAAATATGTGGGTACAGATGAATTGAATTTCGTACTTAAAGATGAAATTTGTCAGTTATTGTCTGAAAATAATTCAGATGATCAAGTGTCGTTTGAATCTGAATTGCCAGAGACTCCATACGTTATAATGGTGGTAGGTGTTAATGGTGTTGGTAAAACAACAACTATTGGTAAACTTGCTTATCAATTTAAGAAAGCTGGTAAAAAAGTTTATCTTGGTGCCGCTGATACATTCCGTGCTGCAGCAGTAGAACAATTGGTTATTTGGGGTGAGCGTGTTGGTGTGCCTGTAGTTAAACAACAAATGGGTTCAGATCCTGCTTCGGTTGCATACGATACACTCGCTTCGGCTAAAGCTAATGGTGCTGATGTTGTAATTATCGACACAGCTGGTCGTTTGCATAATAAAGTCGGTTTGATGAACGAGCTTACTAAGATTAAGAATGTAATGCAAAAGGTTATTCCTAATGCACCGAATGATGTAATGCTCGTGCTCGATGGTTCTACAGGTCAAAATGCTTTTGAACAAGCAAAACAATTCACTAAAGCTACACAAGTAACATCTCTTGCTATTACTAAACTCGATGGTACGGCCAAGGGTGGTGTTGTGATTGGTATTTCTGATCAATTCAAAATTCCTGTACGTTATATTGGGCTTGGTGAGGGAATGGAACATCTTCAGGTATTTGATAAACAAGCATTTGTCGAAACTTTATTTGGAGAGTAGTATTAGTATATGATTAAGAATAGAGTAGATATAATTTCGCTTGGTTGTTCTAAGAATCTTGTTGATTCAGAGCAAGTAATGGCTCAGTTTGCCAATCGAGGTTTTGATGTATTTCATGATTCTTCAGATGTCAAAGGTCAATATGTCATTATCAACACTTGTGGTTTTATTGGTGATGCGAAAGAGGAATCTATTGAAATGATTCTCTCAATGGCACAAGCAAAAAAGCGTCGTAAAATAGGTAAACTTATTGTTATGGGTTGCCTTTCAGAGCGTTATCGTGAGGAGTTGAAAGTTGAAATACCAGAAGTAGATGCTTTTTATGGCAAATTTGATTGGATTGGTCTTGCGAATGATTTATTTCAAGATAGTGTATTTACAGAAAATCAACGCGTTATAACTACTCCATCTCATTATGCTTATATAAAAATAGCCGAAGGCTGTAATCGTACATGTTCGTATTGTGCAATACCTATTATTACAGGTAAATATAAATCTCGTGCTATCGAATCTATTGTTGAGGAGGTAAAAGCATTAGTCGCAACAGGGGTAAAAGAGTTTCAACTCATAGCACAAGACTTGACTTTCTATGGCTATGATTTGTATAAAACCAATAAACTTGCTGAATTAGTTCAGACTCTTGCTAATATCCCTGGTGTAGAGTGGTTGCGTCTTCATTATGCATATCCAAATCAATTTCCATATGAGCTTTTAGAGGTGATGCGCAATAATTCAAATGTTTGTGCTTATATGGATGTAGCATTGCAGCATATTTCAAATAATATTTTAACTCTTATGCGTCGTAATGTTACAAAAGATGAAACTTATGCTTTTGTTCGTCGTCTGAGAGAAGAAGTGCCAGGAATACATTTGCGTACAACACTTCTTGTAGGTCATCCAGGCGAGACTGATGCGGATTTCGAAGAGTTGATGCAATTTGTTCGAGATATGCGATTTGAGCGTATGGGTGCTTTCGCTTATTCTGATGAAGAGGGAACATATTCTAATTTGAATTATCAAGATGATGTGCCTTTCGAAACTAAGCAAGAGAGAGTTGATCAATTGATGGAACTTCAAGCGCAAATATCAGAAGAAATAAATGCGCAAAAAGTAGGACAAATTCTCAAAGTTATAATTGATAGAGAAGAGGAAGATTTTTATGTAGGGCGCACTGAGTTTGATTCTCCTGATGTAGATGGAGAGGTGTTGATTGTTAAAAATAAGAATTTGGAAATAGGTAATTTCTATCAAGTCAGAATTACCGATTCCGATATGTATGACCTTTATGGAGAAGTATTATGAATAATAAAGAATTTCAAACAGAGTTAGCTCGACGTTTAGGCGTTTCGCAAAAGCGTTCTGCCGAATTGATGAAAGGTTATGTTGATACATTAGTGCAACAATTGGCTGATGCCGATGAGTTGCCTTTCTTGTCTATGGGTACGTTTGAAGTTAAACAAAAAGAGCAACGTATTATTGTCAACCCTTCGTCAAAAAAACGTATGCTTGTGCCTCCAAAATTGGTCTTGAATTTCAAACCTTCATTGTCGTTGAAAAATAAATGTAAAGAAGTGAAATAGAGGAGGATATTATGACGAAAATTACAAATTCAAATATATTATCTGCGTTTCGTAAGCAACTTGGTCTCTCTAAGGCCGACGAAGTAGCTTTTGTCGAGGCTTTTCAGTCTGTGTTCGAGGAGGCTCTTTTGCGAGATAAGGTCTTGAAGATAAGTGGGCTTGGTACGTTTAAGCTGATTGCGGTCGAATCTCGCAAAAGTGTGAATGTCAACACTGGCGAAGAAATCGAAATCGCAGGGCATTATAAGCTTACCTTTACTCCTGACGTAGCGTTAAAAGACAAGGTTAATGAGCCTTTAGTTCATCTTGAAACTATAGAGTTAGATGTCAATGATGGCGATTCTCCTGCAAATGTAGAAGATCAATCATATGTCGAGTCTCACAAGGATTCCGAATTTACAGAAGTTGCACACTTTCAAGACGATCCATTGCAGAAACTAACAGAACAAGCTCTTGAACTTAAAGATATTCTTGCTGATATACAGGGCTTTGGTGGCATAAGTCAAGATTTAGTCGAGGAAGAAATCATCGTAGAGGCGACACCTGAAGAAATCATGGCTAAGCCAGAAGTTAATAATGAAGAGCAAGTAGCTGATTCAAAAGAAATTGTTACAGAAAAACTAGAAGAGTCTAAGCCAGAAGAACCTAAACAAAAAGAGCCTCAAGCTACAATTGTAGCAACTCAAATAGTTGAGCCATTTTCTCAGTCTCAAAACTCAACTTCAATTTCTGGTCAAGATATTATAAATACTATAAATCAAGAGGATAATAAGTCCGAAAATAAACGCTCTAAAGGTTGGATTTGGGTGGCCGTTATTCTGTTTTTGGGTGTAATTGGCTTGTTGGTATATCAAAATCTCGATTTCTTCTCGCAACCAATCGCCACAGATACAGACGCTTCGCTTATTGCGGAGGTCGAGCCTGAATCAGAGATTGTTCTCACTGAGCCAGAGGATTCACTCCTTGACGCAAACTTAGAAATAGATACCGTAGAAGCACTTGAGCCTCAATTGCCGATAGATTCTATCGTGATTGACAAGACATCACCTATCTATTCTGAACAATTTTCTGATATATTCAATCGCAAGCGTGAATATACCGAATTTATTGATACAGTTACACTTAACGAGGGCAGTCGTCTCACTTGGATTTCGTTTAAGCAATACGGACACAAGGACTATTGGGTCTATATCTATGAGGCAAATCGCGATATAGTCAAAAATCCAAACTCTATCAAGATAGGCACACAGCTCCGCATACCTAAGCTTGCTCCAGAGTTGATAGATACAACGAATCCAGAAACTATCGAGTATGCACGATATTTGCATGATGTTTACGTGAAAAAATAATAATTTTAAAATCTTGTTAAATAATTCTAAAACAAACATTTTTTAACGTACCGCATGCTTTATATTTGCCACTAAAGTGTTAATTTTGCACTGAAAACTGAATGTAATGTCAAAAAATTAAACAAAAATATATTATGAGTTTTAACACCGTTGATATTAGAGAATTAAACGAACGCATAGAGCGTCAAAGTGCGTTTGTCGATGCCCTCGTTATGGGTATGAATCAAACTATTGTCGGACAAAAACATCTTGTCGAGTCTTTGCTCATAGGTCTGTTGTCTGACGGACACGTATTGCTTGAGGGTGTGCCTGGTTTGGCAAAAACCTTAGCAATTAAAACCTTAGCTCAACTTATCGATGCCGACTATAGTCGTATCCAATTTACTCCCGACCTCTTGCCTGCCGACGTAGTTGGTACAATGATTTATAGTCAAAAGAACGAAAATTTTGATATAAAAAAAGGTCCAGTATTCGCTAATTTCGTATTGGCGGATGAAATCAACCGTGCCCCAGCCAAAGTGCAAAGTGCTCTCCTCGAAGCAATGCAAGAGCATCAAGTAACTATCGGCGAAGAAACATTCCGTCTCCCTGAGCCATTCCTCGTGCTTGCTACTCAAAACCCTATTGAACAAGAAGGTACATACCCACTCCCAGAAGCGCAAGTCGACCGTTTCATGCTCAAAGTAGTCATCACATATCCACAACGCGACGAAGAGCGTCAAATCGTCTCTGCACATCTCAAAGGTGGCTTCAATCCCGTAAAACCAATCCTCAAAGTTGAGGACATCATCGAAGCTCGTAAAGTCGTTCGCGAAGTCTATATGGACGAAAAAATCGAACGCTACATCGTTGATTTAGTGTATGCTACACGTTTCCCAGAGGAGTACGGATTGAAAGAATTGAAAAATATGATTTCTTTCGGAGGTTCACCTCGTGCCTCTATCAATCTCGCCTTGGCGGCTCGTGCCTACGCATTCATCAAACGCCGTGGCTATGTAATCCCTGAGGACGTTCGCGCTGTGTGCCACGATGTATTGCGCCACCGTATTGGTCTCTCTTACGAAGCTGAGGCTAACAACATGACTTCTGAAGAAATCATCAACGAAATCCTCAACGCAGTCGAAGTGCCTTAGTCGTCGAATCTATCCCCACCGAATACACACTCTCATTGTGTATTCTGGGCTTAATTTTCACCCTAATCTCTAGTAAGGTGCAAGCATACTGCAAGCAAGAAAACCGTCAAAAAAAATACACACTCTCATTGTGTGTTCAAAACTAACGATTAATATTGGAAACAAGCGAATTATTAAAAAAAGTACGCCGTATCGAAATAAAAACACGCGGATTGTCAAACAATATCTTTGCGGGCGAGTATCATACAGCCTTCAAAGGTAAAGGTATGACATTCTCCGAAGTGCGCGAATATCAATATGGTGACGAGATACGAACAATCGATTGGAACGTAACAGCACGTTTTCGTAAACCCTTTGTGAAGGTATTCGAAGAAGAACGCGAACTCACTGTTATGCTTCTCGTCGACGTCTCTGCGTCGCGTCAATTTGGTACGATATCTGCTATGAAACAAGATGTTATTACCGAGTTGGCAGCCACACTTGCTTTTTCTGCAATTCAAAACAACGATAAAATCGGCGTAATCTTCTTCAGCGACAAAATCGAAAAATTCATACCTCCACAAAAAGGGCGTAAACACATTCTCTATATCATTCGCGAGCTCATTGATTTCCAACCCGAAAGTACAACTACCGACATATCAATGGCTTTACGCTATTTCACAAATGTTATTAAAAAACGCTCTACAGCCTTCATTATAAGCGACTTCATTGATGATAATCTCTCACAAGACACTCTAACAATCGCTAATCGCAAACACGATTTAGTCGCATTCCAAATCTACGACAAGCGCGATGCCGAACTTCCTGACGTGGGTTTGATTAAGATGAAGGATGCCGAAACAGGCGAGCGACTTTGGGTAGATACATCTTCTCGCAAGGTGCGTATGATGTATAAAAATATTTGGGATGAGCGCAAGCTTAAACTCCAGCAAATGATAAGCAAAGCAGGTGTAGATAGTGTCTCTATGGAGGCAAGTGAAGATTACGTTAAAGCCCTAATGCGCCTATTCAAGATGCGTATCTAATTATGAAAAAATTTATTGCTATTATATTGTGCATTCTGCATTGCGCATTGTGCATCGATCTAAAATCTCAGGTTTCAGTCTCAGCATCAATCGATTCTGTGCAGATGTTCATTGGCGAGCAAGCTAAACTCTCCATTCAAGCTGTTCAGCCTCACGACTATGTCTTGCAATTCCCACTCTTTTCTGATACCGTAGTCTCTAGTTTAGAGTTAGTTGCTACTCTCAAACCTGATACAGTGTTGCTTGATAACGACCGCTTGCAAGTTACTAATAGTTATATCGTGACTTCGTTCGACTCTGCGTTGGTCTATCATCCCGGATTTGAAGTGCTAGCAGGCGAAGAGGTATATCTCACTAATCCTATCACTATCAAGATTGTAGATATGCCAGTCGACACTACTCAGCAAGCAATTACCGACATCAAGGATGTCTATCAACCACCTATCGATTGGATGTTTTATCTAACTATTGCAGGTTATATCTTGTTGGCAATCTTACTTTTAGCTCTAACAATTTATTTGATCAACAAGTATCTCAAATCTCGTAATAATGCAGAGATTGAGCCAGAACCTGAACCGATCGACCCTCGTAAAGCCCACGAAATTGCATATGAAGAATTGGATGCTTTGCGTCAAAAGCAGTTGTGGCAAAACCAACAATTCAAAATCTATTATACCGAGCTTACAGAGATTCTCCGTCGTTATATTTCCAATCGTTATGCCATTGATGCAATGGAGCAAACTTCCGACGATATCGTAACCGAATTCCGTAGAAATAAGGAACTTAAAGAAAAGAAAGAAGAGATAAAACTATTGTCAGATGTTTTGCAAGTGGCAGATTTAGTGAAGTTTGCCAAATGGCAACCTCTTCCAGATGAGTGCGAACGCTCATTCCATCAAGTAACAGACTTCATCGACAAAACCAAAGAAGTAGAAACTGAAAATTGAAGTTATTTAATCTGAATTCTCAAATCGTATTATGATTTTCAATAATCCCGAATATCTCTGGTTGCTATTGGTGCTTGTGCCGATGATTGGTTGGTATGTTTACAAACAATATCAATCTAATGCAAGTTTGCAGGTATCTTCAACAGCACCATTTAGTAAAATGCCTAAAACCCACAAACACTATCTTTTTCATCTTGTGTTTGCACTACGTTGTTTGGCATTAACTTTTCTTGTCATAGCTATAGCTCGTCCACAATCTTCTAATAGTTATCGTAGCGAGTCAACCGAGGGTATCGATATCATGCTTTCGCTCGATATTTCGGGGACAATGTTAGCTGAGGATTTAAAACCTAATCGTTTAGAGGCAGCTAAAGAGGTAGCTACTAAATTCATTGCCGACCGTCCTGATGATAATATAGGTTTAGTAGTTTTTGCAGGCGAAAGTTTCACTCAGTGTCCACTTACTACCGACCACGGAGTGCTTATTAATTTGCTTAATGCTGTAGAGTTTGGCGTTATCGAAGATGGTACTGCTATTGGTCTTGGACTTGCCAATGCGGTTAACCGCATTAAGGACAGTCAAGCAAAATCAAAAGTAATCATTCTTCTTACCGATGGTTCTAACAATCGTGGTGATATTGCTCCTCTTACAGCGGCCGAGATAGCTAAGAAGTTCGGTGTCAGAGTATATACTATCGCTGTAGGTAAGCATGGTATGGCGCCTTATCCTTTCCAAACTCCAATGGGAATAAGATATCAAAACGTACCTGTAGAGATTGATGAAGATGTGCTTCAGCAAATTGCTAAAATGACAGGAGGTAGTTTCTTCCGTGCTACCGACAATGCCTCTCTCGGTGCTATTTATGGTGAAATCGACCAAATGGAAAAGACCAAACTTCAAGTGAGAGAATACAAAAAGCGCAACGAAGAGTTTTTCCCTTATCTCCTTACAGCATTAGCATTACTTATTTTTGAAATATTGATTCGCAACACACTTCTACGTTGTTTGCCATAAAGTCATAGATAGCAGATTACAAATAATAATTTTCAATTCTCAATTCTCAATTATCAACACAATATTATGCGTTTTGCAAATCCACATATATTTTGGCTTTTTATTGTTGTGATAGCTTTGATTGCCATTTTTGTTTATGGTGTTTATATTCAACGCCGTAAGCTTCGTCGTTTTGGCAATCCACAATTATTGCGCGAGCTTATGCCTAACGTGTCATATATTCGTCCACAGGTTAAATTTTATATGCTTGTAGTGGCATTGGTATTATTGATATTTGCTTTGGCTCGACCTCAGATAGGTTCAAAACTAGAGAAAAAGAAAACTACAGGTATCGAAGTGATGATAGTGCTTGACGTTTCTAACTCAATGTTGGCTACCGATGTGGCTCCTTCGCGTCTTGAGAATGCTAAAATGATGCTTTCTAAGCTTATAGACCAAATGCCTGATAATAAGGTCGGCTTGATAGTTTTTGCTGGCGATGCTTTCGTACAGCTTCCTATTACTGCCGATGGGGTTTCTGCCAAGATGTTTCTTTCTAATATAACTACTAAGTCGGTAGCTAATCCAGGTACAGCGGTAGGTACAGCTATCGATTTGGCAATTAAGTCCTTTGGCGAAGAAAATAAGGATAAAGGGCGCACTATTATATTGCTCACCGATGGTGAAAACCATGAGGATGATGCCATTGCAGCTGCTAAATTAGCTCGCGAAAAGGGCATTATGGTCAACGTAGTAGGTTTTGGTTCACCACAAGGAGCACCTATTCCTGTGCAAGGCACAATGTCGTTTTGGAAAGACAAAGAGGGTAATGTCGTAGTATCTAAACTTAATGAACAAATGGGTCAGCAAATTGCTCAGGCTGGTGATGGTGTTTATGTGCGTGCCGATAATTCTAACATTGCTCTTCGCACTATTTCTAAGCAACTATCTCAAATCCAAAAGGGCGAAATTCAGACAACTGCCTTTGCTGATTATGCCGATAAATTCTATATTTTCGCATGGATAGCATTCTTTATTCTTGTTATAGAATTCTTCATTTTAAATCGTCAGAATAAACAATTGAACAAATATAAGTGGTTTTAAGTAATGAGAAGGTATATATTTTTGATATTGTTAGTGTTCCCAATGTTATCATTATTTGCTCAAAAAGAGAGCCGTAATGTTAATGCTGGTAATAAGCATTATGTAAAAGAGAAGTTTGTAGAGTCGGAAGTAGAGTATCGCAAAGGATTGGAGAAAAATAACTCAAGTTTTTCTGCTAATTTCAACCTTGGTAATGCTCTCTATCGTCAAGAAAAATATGAAGATGCAGTAGAACAATTCAATCGTGCTGCTGCGTTGGCAGGCTCTGATTCGAAGCGTATTGCAGCTGCCAATCATAACAAAGGTAATGCTTTGTTGAATGCGCAAAAGATAGATGAGGCTATTGATGCATATAAAGAGGCGTTGCGTCATAATCCGAATGACCATGATACTCGTTATAATCTTGCTTATGCTAAGCATATGAAGCAACAGCAACAACAACAGCAACAACAACAAGAACAGAAGCAACAAGAACAAAAGCAAGACGAGCAACAACAACAAAATCAGCAAGAACAGCAAGAGCAACAAGAGCAGAAAGAACAACAACAATCACAACCTCAAGAGCAAGGTATGTCGAAAGAAAATGCAGAACAAATTCTTCAAGCTCTACAAGAAGATGAAAAACAAACACAAGAAAAAGTAAAAGAACAACAAGCGCAAAAAGCAAAACGTTACCGCGTTGATAAAGATTGGTAATCATGAATATAAAGAAGATATTTTTATTGTTAATTATGCATTGTGCATTGTGCATTGTGCATTGTAAAGGCGCTGATGAAGTGAAATTTGTGGCGTCTGCGCCACAGAGAGTGATTGTTGGACAACCATTCCAATTGGTTTTATCTATTAATGAAGATGGAAAGGATCTACGTTTACCCGATATTAAAGGCTTTGAAATAATTGCAGGTCCTTATACCTCTACTAGTAGTAGCACTCAAATAATCAATGGTGATATTCGTACTTCCAGAGAGGTTCGTTACACCTATACCTTGTTGCCAGAAAAAGAGGGTGATTATCAAATCCAGCCAGCTACTATTGTCGTAAAAAAAGAGAAGTATTATTCTAATGTCTTAAACATAAAGGTATTGCCAGAGGATAAAACTTCACAGTCGCACCAACAAGGTAATTCTCAATCAGGACAAATTCGTCAATCTCAATCAATCACATCCGAAAATCTTTTTATTCGACCTATTGTTTCTCGAACTAAAGTCAAGGAGCAAGAGGCTCTTCTTCTTACTTATCGATTGTATGCACGTGTTGATGTGACTAATATTCAATCTCCTAAATTCCCTGATTTCAAAGGATTTTTAGTGCAAGAGATAGAGCTACCTCAAGACCGTACGATGCAGCCTGAAAATTATGAGGGTATAAATTATTATACATACGATTTGCGTAAAGTATTGTTGTTTCCGCAAGAGACGGGTAAGGTTGCTATCGAATCGATGTCGTGTGATGTAATTGTGCGTGTACGTTCTGCACAGCAACGTCCTCGTAGTTTCTTTGACGATTTCTTTGATACTTATCAAGAGGTTGCTAAAACTGTTACTACTTCGAAACTAAATCTTACTGTAGAACCATTACCACAACCAAAACCAGCTAATTTTTCAGGCATTGTAGGTAAGTTGTCTTTATCTACTAAAGTGTCAGCTACTGAAGTAGAGTCAAATCAACCTATCACAATTACACTCAAGTTGCAAGGTGCAGGCAATCTCAAAATGCTCAAAAATCCTACTTTGCAATTCCCTCAAGATTTTGAAACCTACGAACCTAAAGCGACTAACAATTTTACTACTGGTAGTACAGGTCTTTCTGGCTCAAAAACAATTGAATATCTTGTTATCCCTCGTCACGATGGTGATTTTGTGATACCTGCAACTACGATAAGTTATTTTGATGTAGAATCTGATTCATACAAAACACTATCTACCGAAGCTATAAGTATTAGAGTTAATAAAGGTGCTCAAACAGCATCTAATTCGCCTGTAGTTACTAATTTCACTGGACAAGAAAAGGTAGAAGTTCTTGCAACTGATATTCGTTATATAAATACAATGGCACCAAACCTTCGTCCTACTGAACGTTTTATTGCAGGTTCATTGTTGTTTTGGTTGTTTTATGTAATTTCTTTATTCCTTACTATTTGTTTGATTATTATATTTCGCAAGCAGGCTCGCGATAATGCTAATGTTGCGTTGATGCGAAATAAGAAAGCTAATAAAGTAGCTCGTCGTCGTCTTAAAGTGGCTGAACGTGAGTATAAAGCAGGTAATAAAGATGCTTTCTATGATGAAATCCTTAAAGCTCTTTGGGGTTATTTGTCAGATAAACTATCAATCCCTGTGAGTGAATTAAACAAAGATAATATATCTTCTCGTTTGTCACAACGTGGCGTTTCGGAAGAGGTAGTAACTGAGTTTATGCAGCTTCTTAATGATTGTGAGTTTGAGCGTTATGCTCCTATTGGTAATAAGGAATCAGCTATGCGTCATACGTTTGAATCAACAGAAAAACTTATATCAACTTTAGAATCTACAATAAAGAAATAGAAGCGAGTAGCGAAATTTTATGTGTGATACTTGCGCATTTTATGTAAATATTTAACAATTAAGGAAATGAAAAAGATATTTTTATTATTAATTGTACATTGTGTATTGTGCTTTGTGAATTGTGGTAGCATTGTGCATTGTCAGGAGGCAGATTGGAAAACAGCAGAGGAGTTGTATGCTGCTAAACAATATAGCGAAGCTGCTGCTATGTATGCCGAAATGTTTCAATATGGCGAATCGGCAGCATTGTATTATAACTATGCCAATGCCCTTTACAAGTCTAATCAGATAGGTTTGGCTATTCTTAATTATGAACGAGCTTTGCGCCTTGATCCTACAAACGAGGATATAAAATTCAATCTTGAGTTTGTAAATAAGATGAAGACAGACAAAATAGAACCTCTTGAAAAGTTCTTTATAACCGAGTGGTCGGAGTCTTTAGGCAAATTGCTTACATCTAACGAATGGGCTTACGCAAGTATTATTAGTTTTATAACCATGCTCGTTTTGGTCTTGCTTTATCTATTTGGTCGTAAAGTATGGTTGCGTAAAACAGCATTTTTTTCTGCTTTTTTCTTATTGTTATTTTCTATTATTACTATGGTGTATGCTTTCCAAATAAAGAGTCTTGCAGAAAACAATCCAGAGGCTATCGTTCTTGCAGGTACAGTTTCTGTGAAAAGTAGTCCTGATGATAGTGGTACAGAGGTGTTTGTTATTCACGAAGGCACGAAAGTCAATGTGCTTTCAACTCTTTCAACTTGGTCAGAAGTGCGTCTTGCCGATGGTAACGTAGGTTGGCTTCAATCATCTACAATTGAAAAAATTTAGGAAATTTGAAAGTTGAAATGTGAAAATTGTTGTATCTCAACTTTCAATTTTCAATTCACAACTCTCCACTTTTATATGTTTCTTTTAACTCTCGATACCTTGCTAACTTTAGCAATAAATGGTTGTCATAGTTTATTCTTTGACAACTTTTTCTATATCTATACACAGACATGGACTTGGATACCAGCCATTGTTGTTTTACTTGTTTGGATGTGGCGTAAGTGGGGCGTTCGTTCATTGTATGTTGTGGTAGGTATAGCTTTATGTATATTATTATCAGACCAGATATCATCGTCGTTATTGAAACCATTAGTGGCTCGTTTGCGTCCAACTCATAACCCTGAAATAGCAGATTTGATTCATATAGTCAATGGTTATCGTGGCGGATTGTATGGCTTTGTATCGTCGCATGCTGCTAATGCAGCCACGTTTGTTACCTTTACAGCATTGGTGTTTCGTAATAGACTTTATACCATATTACTTTCATTGTGGGCATTTCTCACTGCCTATTCTCGTGTTTATCTTGGAGTGCATTATGTCGGAGATGTCCTTTGTGGAGCGTTATTAGGAATCTTAGTGGGAGTAATGGTGTATGTTGTATTTAAGAAAACTCTATATTCGAAGCTTTAATTTTTATTTTTTTATGTTTTAGAGCATGTTTTGAAAAAAAGTTGTAAAATTATTTGGTGGTATGAAAAAAAAGTCTTACATTTACAACATCAAAAAAATTAAACTTAATACTAATCTCTAATACTTATTTATTATGATTAAAACAATCACATTTAACGAATTGCGTCGTATCAAAGATTCATTGCCAGATGGCTCAATGCAACGT
>JAZOUT010000024.1:0-23600 GCA_045658305.1 Candidatus Aphodosoma sp.
GGGATTGATACCCATATCGCGCATGGTTTGCAGACTCTGTCTGCGCACTAATTCTTGTTCTGATAATTGTTCCATATCTTTTTTGTACATTAATATTCTTTTCTCTTGCCTTATCGCCTTTTAGCCTCTTCGCCTAAAAAAAGCAATTTGAGTGCAAAGGTACAACAAAAAATGCATATTTGCAAGAAAATCGCGCGAAAGTTTACTTTCAGGTGCGATTTATTGTGATTTTTAATTATTTCTATACAAAAATACGCTGCGCTTCGCTTGCTACAAAAATATTTAAAAATACCAAGGATATTAGGAATAGTATATATTTGGTGCTGCTGCCACATTTCATTTAGGCATCTCCAGATAAATGGCTAATCCATAAGCCGTTCAAATAGATTTGACGGCTCCTGTCTTATCCATTTCTCTTCCTCTCATCCTTCGTCTGAGAGTGCACCAAATAGATTTCAATGTTCTCCGAACTATTTTAGATGTTCTCCGAACCATTCACCGAATTTATCTCCCTCCGGTCGAGTTGACTATGTTCTTCGAACCATTCACCGCATTTATCTCCCTTAGGTCGAACTTATGATGTTCTGCCGAACTGACCATCGGTTTTGACTCGCGTTACTTCGTACCGCTCCTGCAGATGCCGGCATCTGCGTCAAAACACTGCCTTTAAACCGTACTATTACCAAAACTCTGTTTAGCCTACCGCAGGTATATTCATTATCCAGCCTGGCTGTGTTTTGCTCAAGACGCGTAGCGGATTGGAGAGTTGTGCTTGCACAACGGAGCAAAACCTAACGTCCATAGGACGGATAGAGTCCGAAGGACACAGTAAAGTTCGAAGAACGAGTTTAATCTCCCTGGGAGATAAGATCATTTAAAGCCTTTGGTGGCGATTGGCTGCATGGCAGACAAAGAGTGATGGGATGATTGTCCGAATCCATGCTTGCATGAGTGAGGACTATTCAGCCCAGCACTCGAATGATGGACGACAGTTCAGCATAGCCACCAAATACCCATCGAAATATTTTTAATTATTTTTGTAGCAAGCGTAGCGCAGCGTATTTTTGTATAAAAAAAAGGATTTATATACCTGTTGACACTTACTTGTGTCTACTGCCACATTTACTTAAGATTCAGCGGGCGAGCGTAGCGAGCGATAGCGTAAGGCAATTGATTTCGGAGAACGCAGAGTGAGTGAAACGAACTAAAATAAGATTTATAAGATTTCTGCCCATAAGGGCAAGGAGATAATTTAGTGTCAACATGTATATAGTTTCCTAAAAAAATACCCCAGTCGTGATAAAACGCAGTGTATTTTTGTATAAAACATATCTTTGTGAGCAATATAATCCCAAAGCCTCGCAGTTTTTTACGATTTTATTTGCGCGTGTGAAAAAAAAGCACTACCTTTGCAGGCTGAATAGGTTATAGGCTAAAGGCGAAAGGTTAGAGGCGATGAGGCTAAAGGCATGAACAGCGGCGAAGCCGCATAAACTGAGAGTTAAGATAGCGGACGAGCGAAGTGAGTGCTAGCGGTAGTAATTGATTACGGAGTACGCAGAGTGAGTGAAACGAACTAAAATAAGATTTTATAAGATTTCTGCCCGTAGGGCAAGGAGATAATTTACGGCAACGCCGCACACCCCAGCCAATACCCAATATCCAATAACCAATACCCAATATCCAAAATAAACAACCATGTCATTCATACAACAACTCTTCATATCACCCTCGGTGACGCAGTCCATTGTCCTGCTGACGATGGTCGTTTGCGTGGGCATTTGGGCAGGCGAACATCTCAAGATAAAGTCCTTCTCCTTAGGCATCACCTGGATCTTGTTCGTAGGCATTTTGCTCTCCTCTTTGGGCATTAGCATTGACCCTACGGTGGCATCCTTTGCCAAGAATTTTGGATTGATACTCTTTGTCTATAGTATTGGTTTACAGATGGGTCCCTCTTTCTCGCCTTTCGGCAAGAGTGGTCTTCGCCTCAACCTGCTTGCGGCAGTGATTGTGCTACTGGGTTGCGCCATCACGATAGCTTTGCATTACCTGACGGGTGTGGATATGTCGACCATGGCGGGTATCATGTCGGGTGCAGTGATGAACACCCCTTCGCTCGGTGCAGTGCAGCAGACTTCGGCAGACATCTACGGCTCCGTCTCGCCCGATATAGCCATGGGTTATGCGGTGGCATACCCGCTGAGTATTGTGGGACTGATACTTTCGTTTGAGATCATCCGTGTTTGTTTTCGTGTCAATCTACATGCGGAGGATGAACGCCTGCGCGTGGAGAATGCCTCCGAGGATGAACCGATTTGCGTGGATATTCGTTTGGCGATAGAGCAGGATATGACCCTGCGTCAGTTGCACGACCGCTGCCCTGTCCATCCTATGCTGGTCAGTCGTGTCATACGCCACGATGGCACCGACGAACTGGTGACGCCCGATACTGTTTTTCTGCCAGGGGATGTGATTCGTATCGTCAGTGATAAGCGCCATGAGGCGCAGCTCAATGTTTTGGGTCAGGTGACGCACTATGGTTTTCGTGGACGCGAACGCTCGGCGCACCTCATCTCCCGACGGGTGGTGGTCACACGCACCGAGTGCAATGGTAAGCGCTTGAGTAGCTTCGATATACGCCATCGCTACCATGCCACTATCACGCGTATTAATCGTGCGGGTGTGGAGCTGCTGGCAACGCCGGACTTGGTCTTGCAACTGGGTGACCGCATTATGGTGGTCGGTGACAGGGACGAGGTACGCCAAGTGGCGGAGATCTTCGGTAATGAGTTGAAGCGGCTGGACTTGCCCAATCTGATGCCTATCTTCTTCGGTATCTTCTTGGGTGTGCTAATCGGTTCGTTGCCAGTGACTATCCCGGGCTTGTCGCAACCTTTTAAGTTGGGTCTGGCAGGTGGTTCGCTGATTGTGGCACTGTTGATAGGTCGTTTTGGCCCGTATTATAATATGGTGACGTTTGCTACGACCAGTGCCAATATGATGCTGCGTCAGGTGGGTCTGACTTTGTTCTTGGCAGCGGTGGGTCTGAGTGTAGGCGATGGGTTTGTGCCGACGATCTTGGAGGGCGGATATATGTGGATTGTGTATGGTTTTGTGATCACGATGGTGCCCTTGGTGTTGGTTGGTTGTGTGGCGTATAAGGGGCTGGGTATCAATTATTTTAAGGTGATAGGTATGCTGACGGGTGCCATGACGGGCGCGCCAGCGCTGGGCTATGCGCAGAGTCTGTCGAGCAACAATGATCAGGCCTCGGTGACCTATGCTACGGTCTATCCGCTGACGATGTTCCTGCGTGTGATGGCAGGACAACTGTTGGTGGTTTTCTTCTGCTCGTAGGTTGTTTATTTTAGTCAAAAATACGCTGCGCTTCCCTTGCTACAAAAATATTCAAAAATACCAAGGATATTAGAAATAGTATATATTTGGTGCTGCTGCCACATTTCATGTAGGCATCGCCAGATAAATGCCCAAAAACAAAGTTGCTGATGTGTGACATCGCAACTTTTTTTGTCCATTTCTCTTCCTCTCATCCTTCGTCTGAGAGCGCACCAAATATAGGTCAATGTTCTTCGAACCATTTTAGATGTTCTTCGAACTCATCCCGGATTATTTTTTCATACAAAAATACGCTCGTATTCACTCGCTACAAAAATATTTAAAAATACCGAGGGTTATTTGGCACTACTGCTCCGCTGTGCGAAGCATCGCAGATAATAGGCTAATCCATAGCTGCCAATGTGTGACATTGCAGCCTAGTCTTCGCCTCTTATCTACCATCACCCCTTGGCTGATGGTTAGTGCCAAAATCTTCTGTGTTCGTTCCGAACTATTTTAGATGTTCTCCGAACCATTCACCGAATATATCTCCTTTCAGTCGAAATTATTATGTTCTGTCGAACTGACTATTGGTTTTGACTCGCGCTACTTTGTATCGCTCCTGCATCTGCCTCTGGCATCTGCGTCAAAACACTGCCTTTGGCAGTAATGTACAAGGGATTGTTCCAAGAATGATAATTCTGTGAGAATAACTCCGTGAAAAATGATTCTGTTGAAAAACTATTTTGGTGAAGCCTATCATTGATAGGCGAGATAAAGTGGATGTTAGTGCGAATCGATGCTTGCATCAGTGAGCGATAACAGACACTTTATCGGATGATGGAGTGTGCGATAGCATCACCAAAATAGATCTCAGTTATTTTTGATTATTTTTGTAGCGAGTGTAACGAAGCGTATTTTTGTATGAAAAATACCTCTGTCGTGATAAAACGCAGTGTATTTTTGACTAAAAAAGCATTGCATACTCCAACCCATATCCCATACCCAATCACCAATAACCTATCGCCCATATCCAATAACCCATATCCCATACCCCCATATCCCATAGCTTCAGCCTTGGCTGTGTTTTGCTCAAGACGCGTAGCGGATTGGAGAGTTGTGCTTGCACAACGCAGCAAAACCCAACGCCCACAGGGCTGATACATTCCGAAGGACTATGAAAAGTTCGAAGAACGGCGCTAATCGCCCGAAGGGAGATAAGATCATTTAAAGCTTTTGGTGGCGATTGGCTGCATAGCAGACAAAGAGTGGTGGGATGGTTGTCCGAATCCATGCTTGCATGAGTGAGGGAAAGCAGCCCAGCACTCGTGTGATGGACGACAGTTCAGCATAGCCACCAAATACTCGTTAAAATATTTTTATATATTTTTGTAGCAAGCGTAGCGCATCGTATTTTTGTATCAAAAAATACCCCCTTTCGTGATAGGACGCATCGTATTTTTGACCAAAAAAGCATCGCATAATTCTTGCCTTTAAACCACACTATTGCCAAAACTCTGTTTTTCCTACCGTAGGTATATTCATTATCCAGCCCAGTCTGTGTTTTGCTCAAGACGCGTTGCGGATTGGGGAGTTGTGCTTGCACAACGAAGCAAAACCGAACGCCCGCAGGGCTGAAAGACTCCGAAGGACTATGAAAAGTTCGAAGAACGACGCTAATCGCCCGGAGGGAGATAAGATCATTTAAAGCCTTTGGTGGCTTTTGGCTGCATAGCAGACAAAGAGTGATGGGGTGATTGTCCGAATCCATGCTTGCATGAGTGAGGGAAAGCAGCCCAACACTCGTGTGATAAACGATAGTTTAGCATAGTCACCAAATACTCGTTAAAATATTTTTATATATTTTTGTAGCAAGCGTAGCGCAGCGTATTTTTGTATCAAAAAAATACCCCTATTGTGATAAAACGCAGCGTATTTTTGTATCAAAAATATCCCTTTCGTGATAAAACGCAGTGTATTTTTTACAAAAAATAATCCAGTTTATCGGTATTACGTAGCATTTTTCGTGTGGAAATACAAATATTTTGTTTTTTATTTGCAGATATGCTTTTTTTTTCGTACCTTTGTCGCCAAAATGTGTGATTGGAGTTATTCTTCCTACTCGCTGCGCTCGAGAAATCTATTAAAATCTCAATTTCTTAGGTTAATCTTGCGAGTAAGAGGCATAAAGTTCTCCGAAATAAATTGCCACCGCTCTGCATTTTGGAAATCCAAAACGCAACCGCTGAATCTTAAAAAATAAAGATATATGACAGATCGTGAAATATCATTCCATATCCGTGGAGCAGCGATGGAGGTTTATAATACTCTTGGTCCTGGATTATTAGAGTCGATATATCATAAAGCGTTGAAGCATGAACTCGAGGCGAGAGGGTTGAATGTTGCATCGGAAATGCCAGTCGAGGTGTACTACAAAGGGGTATTGATAGAAGAAAATGCGATGCGATTAGATATTATTGTAGAGGATCGAGTCATTGTAGAACTTAAATCGGTCGAAGCACTTTTGCCGATTCATTTTAAACAACTGCGCACCTATTTGCGATTGTGCAACAAGGAACTTGGGTGGTTGATTAACTTTGGGGCGTATGATTTTAATGATGGTTTATGTCCAATAAACCTAAAAGAATATAAGAAAGACTGCAATCATTAGTTTTAAGATTAAGCGGACGAACGGAGTGAGTGCTAGCGGCTGTAATTGATTTCGGAGGACTGAGAGCGAACAATAGTGAGCAAATAAGATTAATAAGATTTCTGCCCATCGCGATGGGCAAGGAGATAAAAATATCCAACGAGTCTATCTCTGTTTAGGTTAAGATTCAGCGGACGAGCGAAGCGAGTGCTAGCGGTAGTAATTGATTACGGAGTACGCAGAGTGAGTGGAACGAACAAAAATAAGATTTAATAAGATTTCTTGCCCGCAGGGCATAGGAGAAACAAAAATAAAACATGGCAACAGCAATAGAATTTAACCACGTAGGCAAGCAATACCGCCTGGGACTGGTGTCCACAGGCACCATCAGCCACGACCTCAATCGTTGGTGGCAGACCGCTGTCTTGCGCCGTGAAGACCCATACCTCAAGATAGGTTCGGTCAACGACCGCACCCAGAAAGCCGACTCCGACTACGTCTGGGCGCTCCGCGATATCGACTTCAAGGTCGAGCAGGGCGACGTCGTCGGCATCATCGGCAAGAACGGTGCGGGCAAATCCACCTTGTTGAAACTCCTCAGTAAGGTCACTGGCCCTACCGTAGGCTCCATCCGCGCGAGGGGCAGAATCGCCAGTCTCTTGGAGGTTGGTACGGGTTTCCACCAAGAGATGACCGGTAGGGAGAATATCTTCATGAACGGTGCTATCTTGGGCATGACCAAGGCGGAGATCGCCGCTAAACTGGACGAAATTGTGGACTTTAGTGGCTGCGAACGTTACTTGGATACCCCCGTGAAGCGCTATAGTAGCGGTATGATGGTGCGTTTGGGCTTTGCTGTAGCGGCTCACTTGGATCCCGAGATTCTGGTGGTAGATGAGGTATTAGCCGTCGGCGATGCTGAGTTCCAAAAGAAAGCCATCGGCAAGATGCAGGATGTGAGCAAAGGCGAAGGCAGAACGGTGTTGTTTGTGAGTCATAATATGGCAAGTGTACAACGATTGTGTCATAATGGTTTGTTGCTTGAAAATGGTACAGTTAAATTTGCGGGAAATATAAGCGATACAATTTCTACTTATCTGAGTGAAGAAATTGTGCAATCAGAATACATTAATCCTAACCCTAATCCAAAGGATAAATTGAATTTGTTGTGGGCAAAAGTTTTACCGGTTACAGGTTCTTTGATATATCCTTCTACAGCTCTGGATGTTAAATTTAGGATAAGAGTAAATACTCATATCGAACATTTAGTGGTTGGTTTCAACTTGTATAGTTCCTATCAGCATCCTCTGGCTCGTGCTGATTATAATGACCATGATGGTATTTATACACTTGCTCCTGGTGAATATGATTTTCATTTCCAGATACCTGCCAATACATTGAGCAATGGTGAGTACTCTATCGTGTTAGATGTAGCTGAAAAAAGTGTAAAAAATTATGTGGAAGATAGAGCGAAATTAACATTTAGAGTTGATATTGATGAAAATAGTAATATTAATACTTTTTCAGAAAATATAGATATAAAAAATAGTATTATTCGTGAAATGTGGTTACAGAATTATAAACAAATTTCAATGTGACACAACTATTAATTTTGTAGATGTATGTATTGAGTAATGAAGATACATTATATTTAGTA
Organism: Candidatus Aphodosoma sp.; assembly: GCA_045658305.1. Classification (GTDB taxonomy): domain Bacteria; phylum Bacteroidota; class Bacteroidia; order Bacteroidales; family Paludibacteraceae; genus Aphodosoma. The sequence continues at coordinate 7,647 of JAZOUT010000024.1, forward strand.
GTTCTTTTGTATGAAGCGTAGCAGTATGATGGTAAAAAAAAATCCTAAATATTCTTTTGTTATGCCTGCTTATAAGAGGCAATTTCTTCGTGAATCTATAGGTTCCATACTGAGTCAACAATACGAGGATTTTGAGTTAATTATTGTTGATGATGCATCACCATATGATTTACAAGAAATCGTATCTGATTTTTCGGATTCGCGTATCCGATATTATCGTAATGGTAGAAATATTGGAAGTCAAAATTTGGTTCAACAGTGGAATAAATCATTAAGTTATGCTCGTGGAGAATGGGTTATTCTTTCCACTGATGATGATGTATATGAGCGAAATTTTTTAAGTACAGCAGATGATTTATTAAGAAAATATCCTCACATTAATCTTTTTCGGGCTCGAGTTTGTGGATGTGATGTTCATGGAAATGTCTATTCAGTAGAATCGTGTTTATCTGAGATAGCAACACTTGAAGAGTTATTGTTTTCTATGTTTAATGGATTGCATGGTGGAATTCCACAATATGTGTTTAGAAAGAGTTCGCTAGATAATATAGGTGGTTTGGTTACTTATCCGAAAGCATGGGGTAGCGATGATTATACGGCTCTGGTATTATCTTCTACAGGTATCTTATTTTCTTCTAATGTGTTACTTAAGTTTAGGATGTCTAATAGTAATATTTCATCAGCACATAATTATGTGGAGGAAAAGTTATTAGCTAGATTTTATTACTATGCTAATATTTACACAAAAGTACTTCCGTTGCTTGATGAAAGAAATTTATATACAAGTTTAATAAGATTAAATTATTCTAGATGGGTGTGGAAAGATCTGTTAATGTATTTTCATTTGTTACCTATTTACAAAAGACATATTTTTTTTAGTTGTATAATGAATATGACACCATATTTGAATCAAAAAGAAAAATATAAATTGTGTATTAGAGCATACATAAAAAAAATACAAATTAAAATATTATGATATTTCAACCACTTATTTCTGTATTAGTAGCGAATTACAACAACGGAAAATTTCTTACAGGAGCAATCAATAGTGTCTTTTGTCAGACATATTATAATTGGGAAATTATTATAGTAGATGATGGTTCTACTGATAATTCTCAACAAATATACGATATATATGTTGACAATGTGCGCGTAAAGGTATATAAAAATGATAGAAATTATGGAGTTGCATTTACGAGAAAAAGATTGATTGAAGTAGCGACTTCCGAATATATGTGTTTTTTGGATCCAGACGATGAGTTGACTCCCAATGCCCTTGAAGATCATATAGGTGTTCATCTTGCTCATCCTGAAGTATCTATTATTTATTCTCGTAGATATTTATGTGATGAGCATCTAAATATACAAAGTGAGAGTAGAATTCTTCGTATTCCTGAGGATAAGTCTTATCTCACATTGAAAGATTTTAGAGAAGAACATTTGGTCTCTTTTAAGAAAAGTTACTATTTACAAACAGAAGGCATGAATCCACAATATCGATTAGCGGAGGATACTCATATGAACTTCATAATGGAAGAAGTGGGAGTTCCATATTGTCTTGACAAAATTTGTTACAAATATCGACATAATGTTGGGACTCAATTAACGGCTGATTATGCAAGACACATGTTTTGGAATATGTTAGTGCAATATGATGCATGTAAGCGACGTAATATTGATGTAGAGGAGCAAGTGTATAATTGGTTTCAGGACTCAGTTGAATTTCTTGCAAAAAAGAAAATCTATGATACTGAAATGAATATCAGAAATTCTGTTGCATATAAATTAGGGGCTGCGTTATTGATGCCTATTAAGTGGTTAAAATCTTTAATTAAAAATTAAATATATGAAAACAATTTCTTTAGTGGTCTCTGATCTTAGTGGAAACGCAGAAAACTCAGTTTTGTTAGATAAGTATAATTTAAAAAACAAAAGTGTAGAGTTATATCTGTTGACGAATCGACAACGTGAATTTGCTGCTGCTCAACAATGCATAGAGGTGCATAATGAAAATGAAGTCAGCGATGTTATATTCGAATTGCTTTCTAACATGAAGACGGACTATGTCATGTTTATTCCTGATGGATTTTCTTTTGACTATGATGATGCTTTGCTTGATGCATTGAGTTTAGTTGATGATAACGATGTGATATGTTATGCTACCCGATACACAGGGGATACGATAAACAAGTTTGACATAAAATATAGAAATTACGTTGTAAATCCAGCATTATCAGACATAATATTGTATCCTAGTGCATATATGACGTTTATATTGTCTAAAAGAGTATGTCAATCAATCGTTTGGAAAGGACATACAATGTATAACATGATGGTTAATGCATTTATTGATGCGATATTATGTGGTTACAAATATGCTTTTACACCTTTACATGTTTTGTCAACTGAACTTAAAAGTATAGACGTTGATATTAAAATTGATAAAGAAGCGCATTGGAATAATTTTATCAATAAATATCCATTGTTTAAACACGATTATGGGCATTTGTTGCGAAAAAAAATACATAGACCTACAGAGCAAGATATTGTTATTGAGAAGTTGCAGAAAACGTTACTCTTTCGTGCTGTTATGTTATTTCGAGTTTTTCTGAAGAAAATAGGATTTTATGATAAAAAAGCTACTGTTAGATATAAGAAGTATTTGAAGCAAGTACGCAAGGAAGACGAACTACGTAAAAGGGATATTGAGGATAAGATAGAGCAACTGCCGCTGAATATGCTCAAGCGAAACAATGATGAAACTGATATTGTTGTTTCATTAACTACACATGGAAAACGATTGGAGAATTCTGCGCCTTATGGTATATATTCGTTATTTACTCAAACTATATTACCTAACCGCATTGTACTTAGTGTGAATAAAGAAGTATGGAATAATGATAATTTACCTCCTTTAATAAAAAGATTAATGCAATCTGGACTAGAGGTTATTTTTTGTAAGGACATTCGCTCCCATACAAAGTTTTTACCTGCTTTAGAGAACTTCCCGAATAATCCAATTATCACAGTGGATGACGATATGTGTTACGAAAAACATATGATAGAGGAGTTGGTTACGGCGTACAATAATAGTGACAAAAAAACAATCTTTTGTCGTCAAGGGGTTCTTCCTAAGAAAAAAAATGGAAAGTACATTCCATATATGCAGTGGGACGATACCATCAATTTTTTAGGAATGAACATAAATAATTTTGCACAATATGTATCCCCTTATGGTGTACATGGTGTTATATACCCTCCCCATATTTTTGATTCTGAAATATTTAGAGATGATATATTCTTAAAGTTGGCTCCTCATACAGATGATATATGGTTTTGGTTGATGGAAGTGCGTAATAATATAAAGGCTTATGTCGTGAAGGAAACGCGTACTAATGAAGATGGTAGCGTAAGCATGATAGAGTATTTGGAAGAGTCAGAATCAACTGCATTATACTTTCAAAATTGTTTTAATGGTAGAAATGACAAAGAAATGTACGCATTATTAGATTATTATGGGATGAATAAATGAATATAAATAAGAGGATATCTAATATATCAATAAAAATAAAATAATACTATTAACAACGATAGAGACATTTAGAGACTATTATGCAACCTTTTAGTGTTATTTAACTTAATTAATTCTATGATAAGGGATAATGTAAAAAATATTATGCTAATTAAATATGAAGTCTTTTAAACAACTTAAACGCTGTATAAATAAAAGTAATCATAATTTACCTCAACTAAAAATATCGTTGTTAGGCGATACTGCTACGCAGTTATTAGCAGTAGCGCTGAGAGGTACTGCTGTAGAACGTGGGTATGTATTAGACCTCTACGAAGCGGAGTATAATCAAGTAGAGCGCCAAGTGATGGATCCAATATCGGAATGGCATGCCTATCAGGCACCATATACCCTCATTTTTCAATCTACGCACAAGTTATTGGAGCATTTCTCTACCATTGATGTGGGTACTCGCTCCGCTCTGGCAGAAGAGCGTATTGCCTTTTTGCGTCATGTGTGTGAGCAGACAGCAGACAAGGTGATATGTTTCAATTATCCCGAAATAGACGATGTCGTGTTTGGTTCTTATGCCAATCAGTTGGAGGAAGCATTTAGTTATCAGGTTCGTAAATTAAACTATGAACTAATGCGTCTATCGCAGGAATTGCCAAACCTGTATATCTGTGATATAGCTGCACTGCAAAATAAGTTTGGTCGTGATTGGATGTTTGATGCTTCAATTTATGTATCTACAGAGATGATACTATCCATTGATGCGCTGCCATACGTGGCAAGTCGCGCAATGGATATCATTTGCGCAATAGAAGGCAAGTTTAAGAAATGTTTAATCTTGGACTTAGATAATACCGTCTGGGGTGGAGTCGTTGGTGATGATGGTTGGGAGAATATCCAGGTGGGACACGGCTTAGGAATCGGCAAAGCATTCACCGAATTTCAGCAATGGGTAAAGAAATTGCGCGAACGCGGCATCATTATTTGCGTATGCTCGAAGAATGATGAGGATAAGGCCAAAGAACCTTTTGAGAAAAACCGCGAAATGGTGCTTAAATTGGATGACATCAGTGTCTTCATAGCCAATTGGGAGAATAAGGCGGACAATATTCGCACGATTCAGAGCATATTGAATATCGGTTTTGATAGTATGGTGTTCTTAGATGATAATCCTTTCGAACGCAATATTGTACGTGAAAATCTTCCTGAGGTCACGGTTCCTGAATTGCCAGAAGATCCAGGAGATTACTTAGAATATATATATTCACTTAATTTGTTTGAAACCGCGTCATACAGCTCCGCTGATAAAGATCGTACCAAACAATATCAAGTAGAGGCACAGCGTGTTGTGGCTGCGGCTAAGTTTACAAATGAAGCAGACTTTCTCAAGAGTTTGAATATGCAATCTGTTGTTGAAGGATTCACCTCGTTCAATACTCCACGTGTAGCGCAATTGTCGCAGCGCAGCAACCAGTTTAATTTACGTACCATCCGTTATACTGATTCCGAAATAGCAGCGATAGGTGGAGATTCTGGGTATGCTTGCTTCTCATTTACTTTGGAAGATAAATATGGTGACAATGGTCTAATCTGTGTGATTATTCTTCACAAAGAAGATGAAGATACTTTGTTTGTGGATACATGGTTTATGAGTTGCCGCGTATTAAAACGCGGGATGGAGCATTTTACCCTGAATACGATTGTTGAATATGCTCGGCAAAATGGATACAAACGTATTATAGGAGAGTATATACCTACTGCTAAAAATAATATGGTGTCTGAGCACTATGATCGTCTTGGATTTATTCCTATGTCAGTAGGTGAAAATAAACGATATGAGTTGAATGTTGATTCGTATAAAGCAAAAGAATGTTTTATAACTAAAAAATAAAGATATGACAAAGCAAGAAATTTTATCACAGGTAGAAGAAATCTTTTGTGATGTATTGGATAACGAAGAAATCGTATTGACAGATGCAACTACAGCGAATGATGTAGAGGATTGGGACTCATTGACGCACATTCAGTTGATAGTTGCAATAGAAAAGCATTTTGGTATTAAGTTTACATCCAAAGAAATCCTTTCATGGGCTAATGTGGGTGAAATGGTAGATTGTATTGCAAGCAAGTAATCCATAATTATGATATTTACATCATTTGCTTTCCTCGTATTCTTTTGTGTGGTGTTTTTGGTATACCATGTAGTGTTGAAAGAGCGTACGAACCTACAAAATATCCTACTACTTGCTGCTAGTTATTTCTTCTATGGCTATGCCGATTGGCGTATGTTGCCTATATTAGTAGTGACCACTATTATTTACTATATATTGGGCATCTATATTGAGAGATGTAATGAGAGGAAAGCCGAACTATTAAAGACGATAGGGGTTGTTTTTGGTATAGGACAATTGGGTTATTTCAAATACCTAAATTTCTTTGTGGATTCATTTACTACATTGTTTTCTAAAATCGGAATGCAAGTTAACGAGCATTCTTTCAAAATCATTATGCCGTTGGGTATTAGTTTTTTTACATTTCGATTACTTAGTTATGTGATAGAGATTCATCGTGGGCGGATTCCAGTTGCACACAATTTTGTGAATTTTGCAACCTATGTTGCTTTTTTTCCATGTATCTTATCGGGACCAATAGATCGACCAAATACTTTTTTACCGCAATTAGAGAAAAAACGTTTTTTTGATTACACGTTGGCAGTGGATGGATGTCGTCAAATTTTATGGGGATTATTCAAGAAAGTTGTAATTGCAGATAATTTAGCAACATACGTGGATGCTGTTTGGAATAATACAGCAGCAATGATTCCACAGTCAGGAAGTACTTTAGTATTGGCGATGGTTTTCTATTTATTCCAACTTTATGCTGATTTTTCAGGATATTCGGATATTGCTATAGGTATCAGCAAATTATTAGGTATAAAAATAGCAAATAACTTTAAAACTCCACTTTTTGCTCTTAATATTGCTGATTATTGGAAACGTTGGCATATTAGTTTGACTTCATGGTTGACGGATTATATATTTATGCCACTTAGTGTTAAATTTCGTGATTGGGATAAGTGGGGAACTGCATTTGCAATTGTGGTCACATTTATGGTTAGTGGCTTATGGCATGGTGCAAATTGGACATATGTATTATGGGGATTTTATCATGGATTATTATATTTGCCATTAATTTTTATAGGATCATTTTATAAAAAATCAAAGATTAGAACGAATAAATTAGGTTTGCCGATATTTAAGGAACTTTGTCGAATTATATTGACAATGATACTTGTTATAATTGGTTTGATTTTATTTAGAGCTTCAGATTTATCAACGGCATGGATATTTGTTAAGGGAATATTTGATTTGAGTTTCTTTACTATACCCTGGGTGGTAAATAGAAAGTATATCATATTTCTTACAATAGGGATTTGTATGATGTTAGTCATTGAATGGATAAATAGGATGCAATTACATGCTTTGGATTTATGTAATGTGAAGTGTCATTGGATACGATATCTAATATATTACATCTTGATTTTTATTGTTTTAATAAATTTAGGAAAAGAGCAAGCATTTATTTATTTTCAGTTTTAGTATGAGACAATTTTTTATAAAAATACTAATTATTTTTTTGCCTGTTTTTGTAACTGTTATATATACAGAACGCATCTTACGTAGTGTGCCTAATAATTATCGATACAAAGATATGCAGATGCATCATTATGCACATCGTGTAAAAATATTAAATTTAGGGGCTTCACATGCGTATTATGGTATATGCCCATCATTATTTCATAAGTCAGCTTTTAATCTTGCTTTTGTTTCACAATCATTAAATTATGATTTTTTCTTGTTCAAGAAATACATCGGTATTTGTGATTCTATTGAGTATTTAATTTTACCAATATCGTATTTAACGTATAGATGGGATTTAGATAATAGTATTGAGCGGTGGCGTGCAAAAGGGTATTATATATATATGGGATGTGATAGTCATGAATGTGATATTTCGTATAATTTAGAAATTACATCAAAAGAAAAATTATTTTCCATTGTAGATGTTATTTTTGATAGCATATCTTATATCAATTGTGATTCATTTGGCTGGGGGACTTCTTATAGAAAAAATATGCGAAATGAAAACTGGCAAAGTAGTGGATATGTAGCATGTACAAGACATACGAATAATTCACAAGATTACGTGGAAGATAATGTGCAATATCTTCAAGATATAATCAATGATTGTGTAATACGAAAAATTAAAGTTATTATATTGACGACTCCTACACATAAATCATATTATGAGTTTTTAGAATCTTCACAGTTGACTGAAATGGAAGAAATATGTAAAAGGTTTGATTATGAATATGAGAATGTGATTTACTTAAATTGGTTGAAACATGGTGATTTTACTGATGAGGATTTCTATGATTCAGATCATTTAAATGAATATGGTGCAGAGAAATTAACACGTATGTTAGATCAATATATAATGAATTGGCAATAATTGTTATCAACAATTTCTACGTATCTGTCCACATGAATCCCGTTGGAACGCATGAGTTTTCTGTGGATTTTGCGAGGGATTTGAAAGAGTATTTTGACGCGGTAGGATGGATAAAATGATGATAATTTTATAGTGACCTCTATTCTTAAACATATAATTCGTTTAACGTTATTCCTGTTCATGGTGGGAACAATTGCCTCTTGTCAGTCGTGGCACGAGGCGAAGGAGGTAATCGCGGAAGCGGATAGTATGCTGGTGGTGCATAAGGTCGTTGTTAGGGATACAGCAGCCTTGGCAACAGCCATCAATACATTAGATGGAATATTGGGATATATATTTGCTCGCGAAGATTTAGCTAAGGCTTACTATTTCATGGGCAGAAATTTCTACTATCTCAAAGACTTCTCTACTGCAGCCGATTACTACATCCTATGCGACCGAATGAACCCTTCCGACCCTATGTATAAAGGTCGAATCAATTCATGCATGGGCTACCTTTGCAAATAAGATAGTTGCTTCGAGGAGGCGTTGATGTTTTATGAACGTGCAAGCATAGCTTTCCATGAGAGTGGAAATGATTGGTACTATGCACATAACTTGTTGAATGTAGCAGAGCAGTATGTTAATCTCAGAGAATATACAAAAGCTGATAGTATATTGCACTTAGCTGCTGAATATGAGATAGATAGTGCGTATTATGCAGATGTGTTGGACATAAAAGCTATGTTATTGTTTAATCAACACTTATATGATTCGGCGTTGATTTATTTGTCGAGTATCGAGCATTATCCGAGGAATAAGGATGCCAAGTGTTATAGTTATATGAAGCTAATGCAGTCGTTCATTCAACTCAACGAATATGAATTGGCAGCTCAATATGCTAATTATCTTCTTTCTAACACTAAGAATCCAACATATAGAACAAATGCATATTATTGTTTGCTGCGATATGCAGAAATGCAGCATGATATGGATGGTTTGGCAAAGTATTCTCATCTGCGGAAAGATGAAGACCGAAAAGTGCAACGTGAATATGTTTTATATGCAGAAGCATTTAACAAGTTGAAATCGCATTTGGAGCAACCTCATCCCTATAGAGGACTGAATGTCGCTGTGATTTCGGGTATTAGTTTTTTGGTTTTAGGCTTCAATAGATTCCGTCATAATAGAAAGAGAATCAAACGAGAAAAGCAAAAATCAGAGGAATTGCAGACGCAGATTGTGAATATGGAAACCGAACGAGAACTTATTTTAGAGCAAAATATCCAAATCGTTAAGGAAAGAGTTTACAATAATTCGATAGAGTTCCCTACTACGTCCGATATATGGAAGGATAGTGCCAAACTTATTAAGAAGGGGAACGATTTGTATTATAATTTATTTAGTCACTTACAAAAAGAGTTTGGATTAAAGGAGCAAGAGTTGAAACTTATTTTGTTGGTATTACTGGATACTCCTAACAATACGATAGCAGATTTGCTATCATATTCACCTAAAAGTGTTGCAACTATCAAACGATATGTGGCTAATAAATTAGGCACCAAAGCGCTATATCTAAAAGATTTTTTGATCAAATATATAGCATCAAAATCAATTGTTTCTTAGATATTTTCTTTTATTTCTATTGTGTGTGCTGATAATCAGTAGATTATCGTATGGCTTTTTCTACTATCTTCCTTTGGAGATATGGAGATTTTTCTGTAATTTTGCAGAAAATTTCAATTAAATTCAATGCTTATGAAAAAGACATTATTTCTGCTTGCTATGTGCCTCGTGGGCATGTGCAGTATGTACGCAGTGAGCGTAGTTGGTACATCTATCCAATTTGTAGAGATTTATGGTGTTATGCCTTGTGATGACGCCGAAGAAACCGTTGGTGGTGGCCGTCCTGATCCTACTCAAGAAGTTGTTGTCGGTGGTATTGATGGCAATGATTTGAACATCGGTATCGTGGGTGATGAAGATCGAGATGCTGGTGAGGTGATTGTGATTGATCCTGAGACGGGTGAAATCATTATTGACGAAGAATTTGTCGGCCAAACATCGGTAAACATCCCTGTCCCAGGTTCCTACACAGCGTATGTAACCGTCGGTGGCACCACCTATGCTGGTGAGTTTGAGGTGGAGTAACAATCACTTTCCTCCCTCGCGCGCGCATATATTAAAGTGTGTGCGCGGGGGGTAACAAAAATACGCTCGCTTAGCGAGCTACAAAAATATTAAAAAATAAAAGGGTATAGGAAATGGGTGTATAGTGGTAGTTGAGATGTGCTGCTCACATCTCTTGTAGATGGTATCTTGTTCGCTTGTATAAGTAAACTTCTCCATCGCCCAATCTCCCTTCTACTATTGTAGCATATTGCTACTCGCTACCACTAATCCTTGATGTCCTTCGGAATACACCATCTTTTGCCTTGCGGCATGCCGCACCCACATCTGCCGATGGCATCTGTGGCAAAATAGAATAAATCAAGGGATAAAATCAAGGAAATAAGATAAACGTTAACTTTTAATGCCTATGAAAACATTGTATTTTATTGAGTCTATAAATCTAATACAACCAGATGTAGAAGAAGAACGATTATTAGGTTCTTCTTCTGCAATATTTTCTATTTGTTTAGAAGATATTTATATGTCCAAAGAAATAGCGGCAAAAAATATTCAAGAACGATTTAATGGTGAAAATAATGAAAGAGGCTATGATGATATATATCGTACAATAGAAATTCCTAAAACACGTATGAAATTAGATACAGGAACTAGCTTGTACGAAGGCATGTTTGTTTATTTAGAAGAAGAAAATGATTTACTGCAATTTACATCTGGGCGTGGTGATGATATAGCAAAAGAACAGATACGGGAAAATAGTAGATTACGTCATCAACTTTTCCGTGACAATACCTATTTGGACAATATTGCTGATAATTTTGACTATGCTCACGCTCAAGTAAAATCGTACCATGTAAATGTAGGCAGTGGAAATTGCACGTTTGTGTTATTTATAGATTGTGACTCATATAGGTTATGGATGGTAGATTGTGGTATGATTGATGTTAAAAATCGTAGGAATTATAGCGCAAATATTGATGTGGTTATGGACCAAATAGCACGCGCTATAAACTGTGATGTACCAAATGTCCATATTCATAGATTTTTACTTACACATTGGCATGCAGATCATTATAATGGCATGATTTATATGCTACAAAGAGGTTGGTTAGATTCACAAACGATCTTTGTTATGAATCTATATTACTCTTGTCCTACACCCTGTGCCAATCAGATATTATGCCAATTAGATCGTATGAATGTACGATGCTATGAGCCACAGGTTTCATTACGGTTAAAGAATTGCAGTATACTTCATCCAAATCTACGGATTGGTAGATGGAACAACGCGAGACTGAATATGATAGGTGTTCGTAAAGTTAATGATTCATCCGTGGTATATAGTATAAATGGTGTTGGTGAAAGTATGATTTTTTCTGGAGATTTAGAAAAAAAAGGTTTTGATAGAATGACTAAGGCACGTACTTGTCGTTGTTGGTTACACACATCAACGTATTATTGTGTATCTCATCATGCAAGTTTGACGGGCCATATTGATATCCCCTGTTTATCTGGTTCTCTCCCGACAGTTTTAGATTGCGTACAGCATAATTTGAAATATGCAATAGTAATGGGACGTGATGGCGCTTATGATGGGATATATGATGCCCAAGTGATTCAAGACTTTGGAAATCATATTATTTATTCGGAGAAGGATAAGAGTGGTAATATGACTAGAGGAGTTGCGTTAGAGTGGAATAATGGTAAGACTATACATATATATTAGTCAATTTTGGATGATATCAATACAATAATATCATAAAAATAATAACAATGATAAACATTATTACAATCAAAGGACCTGCTTCTTATAAAGAAAAAGCGGTGTTGGAAACACAACAAAATGTAAATTTAATTTATGGATTGAATGGCGCTGGAAAAAGTACTTTTTCAGAGTTCTTGCGTAACTATAAAGATGAGAGATATAAAGAGTGTAGTATAGAACCTAAAATCAATGATGAAGAAGAGGAAATTTTAGTTTACAACGAACACTATGTTGATGAAGTATTTTATGAATCAAGTAAACAAAAGGGTATTTTTTCTTTGTCGAAAGAGAATAATGCTGCTAAAAAAATAATTGATATAGTAAAAGAGAAACGCCAAAAGATTTTAGAAATTATATTAAAAGAACAACAATCATTTTCTATCATTCAACAAGAATGGGGAAAACAATACAATGGTTATGTTGAACGTGTATGGGGAGTGCAACGCGAATATTCGGGTGGGGATAGAGTGTTGGATTATTGTTTGACTGGCTATAAAAGAAGTAAGGAAGTCTTGTTTGGTTATTTATCTTCTTTGCCTAAGCCGTTAGTTAAACCTGATTATACTATTGATATGTTGAAAAATCAGGTTAGACTCTTAGAGGCGGCAACTGCGACTCCAATAGAAAAATTGTCAGAAGTAATATCACAAGTCACCGGAATAGAGGATGATTCTATATTTCAAGACGTAATAACAGGTAATAAAGATAGTTATGTTGCTGCATTGATAAATGAACTTCAAAATTCAGATTGGGTAAAAGAAGGACTCTTCTTTCAATCAAATGATGTATGCCCATTTTGTCAAAGGCCATATGATGATGGGGCTATAATTGATGAATTAACTGCTTTTTTCGATAAGTCATATGATTCTGCGATTAATAAATTACGAGATTTGTATGCGAAATATGCCGAATTTGATAAAGCGTTGCTTCCTAATGCGGCTTTTGATAGCATAGAAATAATTCATGATTTAAGACGTGAGTATCAACAGGCATATTCTAATTATGTTGGCGCTATTAGAGAGAATTTAAAGAGAATAGCAAATAAGATAAAAACTCCAAGTTCGGTAATGACTTTACTTCCAACAGATGAGATATTGCAAAAACTCAATGGGGTTATTCATAAGGCAAACGAAAGAATTTTCTTATTTAACGAAAAAGTACGAAATAAGAAAATAGAACTTGATAAAATTAAATCGCTTTTTTGGAAGTACATACGGTATGAATATGATCAAACTATATTAGATTATACAATAGGATATAAAGATATCGAAAATAAACGAAAACAACACAATGCAGCTATAGACAGATTACGTGAGCAGCTCGAAGAACAGAATAGAGTTATTGCAGAACAACAAATGAATGTCATTAATATAGAGGACTCCATCCAACGTATTAATAGTTTACTGCAAAATATAGGAATAGATAACATTATCATCAGAAAGGTAGATGATGAAGAAATGTATACGATTGCTCGCGGAGAAGAACAAGAAATAACATTTAAAACATTAAGTGAAGGTGAAAGGACAATTATCAGTGTATTGTACTTTATAGAAACATGTAAGGGGTTGATTGATAAAGGTTCTTTTTACAAAAAAAGAATCGTAGTATTTGATGATCCCATCTCTAGTTTATCAACACAATATTTATTCGCTATTGGTCGCATAATTAGTAATACTTTTTATCCCAATATTAAGAAAAATCATGAAACAGGGCAATTGGATGTAGAACCCAAAATAGAGCAGTTATTTATATTGACGCATAGTTTGTATTTCTTCTATGAAATGACTGCCATGAAGAAAGAACATCGGGATGTTTATCAAAAATTATTTCGCATATTTAAATCATCTACTGGAAGCCAAATTGAGCAAATGCATTATGAACATATTCAGAGTGATTATCATTCCTACTGGATGGCGATTAAAGATCGAACAACGCCAATTCTTTGGGCTAATTGTATGAGAAATATTATTGAATATTTTTTTAATTTTGTGGAAAAAAGGGATTTAAATAATGTCTTTCAGAAATTAACAGATTCTAAATATCAAGCATTTAAACGATTTATTAATAGAGAGTCACATTCTTTAGGGCAGAATATATATGATTTTAAAGAATTTAATTATGAGGTGTTTTTAGAGGCGTTTAAATTAGTTTTTTATGAAAATGGTTACCAGAAACATTTCGATAAAATGATGAAAATAGGGTGATGGAATCTACTCGGTTTATCATGGGAATATGGTGCTGATAAAAATCCTTAAATGCGATGCAATAATTACTCACAAAAGCTAACTAAAGATATATAAAGATATAATGGTATAGTAATAATATATGTTCTAAATTTAAAGAAAATATGACAAGTAAATCAGATAAAAATAATAATCGAGAATCATGGATAGTATGGGGAATTTCAATTGTTGTATGCTTTGTGGTATGGTTAGTTGGCGCATGGGCTACAAGATGGTATGCTACCCATTACACCTTGCCTGTTGTTAATAATGCAGCAGGTTTATTTGGTGATAGTTTTGGTGCTGTAAATGCACTCATATCTGCATTTGCTTTTGCAGGTGTGTTTGTAACATTTTGGTTGCAGCGAAAAGAATTGGACTTACAGCGTCAAGAACTTAAAGCACAAAGGGATGAATTTGCTCAACAGAACATGACATTGAAATTACAGCGCTTTGAGAATACTTTCTTTCATATGATGGAATTGCAACAACAAATAGTAAATGATTTGTTTATCAAAGTTTCTGAGCGTGAATATGTATGGGGAGACTCTCCTAATGGAGGACGTGATAGCAACGAGGTTATTGTAGATAAGTCTGTCCGTGGTAGACAAGTTGTTGATTATATTTATAATCATTATGAAGATGGACGTTTCAGAACAGGTGTATTTGTTAATCTATTTGAGAACGGATTAGATGGATATGAGCACTCACCAAACTTATCTTTATTAGATCATTATTTTAGGCATTTATATACTATATTGCGTTACATAGATGAAACAGATGCGTTTGATTTAAATAACAATGGGGAGGTGGATATAGAATATGCATTTAATATGAAGTACCACTACACAACAATAGTAAGAGCTACATTATCAAGATACGAATTGTTGATGCTATACTATAATGGTTTATCCAAAAATGGTCGTGAGAAATTAAAACCGTTGCTCGAGAAATATACTCTACTGAATAATTTGGATATTCATGGTCTCAGCTTTTCTAAAGAGAATCTTGATTTGTGCAAGATACAAGTGCGGAATGAAATAAAATGGGATGAATACGGATTGACAGGTACTGATTATGAGTTCTATTTGACTAATGATGTTCACGACAAGTCTAGATATTTGCTAAGTGCTTTTTGCCGTTCAAAAGAAGAATACGAAAAGGCTCAAGAATCAATACGTAGATGTAAAAGGTTCTTAATTAGTCGTATAGCTTCAACGTTAATCATTCATTAAAGTACATATTTCAGGATTCGTACAACACTATATTTTTTCAGCCGAATTGTTTTTGTTAGAAGAATGCGCTTGGCGCATTAGTAACCCAAAAATATAATGTTTTAGGCGGTGCTCGTCCTTTTTTTGCTGGAAATATTGGTTTAATACAAAAAATCGAGGGGATTGTAAAAAATATCGGAAATATTTGGTGGAGTGGGGGAAATGTTGTAATTTTGTAGGGTAAATAGGAGGAAAAAGTCTAAAAATGTGGTAAAATGAGGAAATAATCGCAAAATTTCCTCATTTTGCTTGATTGTTTCGAAAATTATTACTATCTTTGCAGTCGCAAATAAATGTTAGATAAATTTGTATGTTAGTAGAACAGGTACCATATATTAGTAAAGAAGAGGCTGCGCAGATTGGTCAGCAAGCTTTTTCGTTGCTTTTAAATCCGAATTATCAGGCTTTAATTCGGCATATTAATAATGATTATCTCTATTGGGATAAAGCTAAGTATCATTGTCCAAAAGATATAGATCCAAAAGTGTTTTGGATGTCGATTAAGTATCTGCGTCTTGCCAATATCAAGACGCTATTATTTGGTGAGTA
>JAZOUT010000025.1:0-3639 GCA_045658305.1 Candidatus Aphodosoma sp.
TCTCGAACGTGGTGTTGAGGTGGTTAAAGGTCGCCTCCCTATGTTGGTTACTGTGAATGGTTCGGCTGCGGCTTGTCGTTCGCGTCATGCTAAATTGACTTTGAAATATAAATTGGCTAAAACTCAATCGGAGGTGAATGAGATAGGTGCTGATTACACTGAAATATTCAGCAATCGTCCATACCTCAAAATTGATGAGTGGAGCGTTAATGATATCGAGCACGACCCAAAATGGTTGGGTATGAGCGGTTCGCCTACTAAGGTGAAACAAATCGAGAGCGTGGTGTTCACTGCTAAAGAGAGCAAACGCCTTGAGCCTACTGATGCCGAAATCGATGGCTTGATGAAAGAACTCATCGCTAACCACACGATTGGATAGTTTTTTTTAAATTTGACATAATGACATAAGAACATATTTCTTTGTCTTTGCATATGCCTCGCTAAAAAACAAGTTTTTTATCTTGGCAAAAGAATGACAGATTAGAAATGTAACTTAAAATATGTCATTGTAGTCGAGATTTTTACAAAGTGAAAAGCAAGACTTATTTATGAAGAAAATTTCATAAAACTAAGAATCTTAATTTTGTTGCTTCGTTACTCGCTACTAATAATCTAAAATTTATGTCTTTATGTCATTCTGTCTAAAACAAAAACAATAAATATAGAATTTTATGCAAAACGTATTTGTATATCTCGAAATAGAAGATGGTCAAGTGGCTGAGGTGAGTCTTGAGTTGTTGACTAAAGGTCGCACTTTGGCTACGCAGTTGGGCTGTCAGTTGGAAGCTATTGCTATTGGTTATGGTCTTGACTCAGTGGCTGAACAGGTATTCCCTTATGGCGTTGATCGCTTGACTATTGCTGAAGACCCTCGTTTGAAATATTATACTACACTCCCTCATACAAGCATTATTGTGAACTTGTTTAAGGAGGAACAACCTCAAATTGCCCTTATGGGTGCTACTTCGGTTGGTCGCGACTTGGGTCCTCGCGTTTCTTCGTCGTTGTTCAGCGGTTTGACTGCCGACTGTACTATGCTCGAAATTGGCGAGTTTGAAGATAAGAAAAACAATAAGACTTACGAAAACTTGTTGTATCAAATCCGCCCTGCTTTTGGTGGTAATATTGTGGCTACTATCGTAAACCCTGATTGTCGCCCTCAAATGGCTACTGTGCGCGAGGGTGTGATGAAAAAACAAATCCTCGATGCTAACTACAAAGGCGAAGTGCGTCGCCTCGATGTAGCGAAATATGTGAGCGATGAGGACTTTGTGGTTGAGGTTATCGAACGCCATATGGAGAAATCGAAATTGAACATTAAGGGTGCGCCTATCGTTGTGGCTGGTGGCTACGGTATGGGTAGTGCTGAAGGTTTCAATATGCTCTACGAATTGGCATCGGTGCTCGGTGGCGAAGTGGGTGCTTCGCGTGCTGCGGTGGATGCTGGTTTCTGCGAACATGAACGTCAAATCGGTCAAACAGGTGTTACAGTGCGTCCTAAACTCTACATCGCGTGTGGTATTTCGGGTCAAATCCAACACATTGCTGGTATGCAAGATAGCTCTATCATCATCGCAATCAACAACGACCCACACGCACCTATCAACACAATTGCCGACTATGTAATTACAGGCAACGTAGAAGATGTAGTGCCAAAATTGATCAAATACTACAAAGCAAACACAAAATAAGTTGAAAGTTGAAATTTGAAATTTGAAAGTTTCCATTCGGATTTAATTTTCAGATTTCAGTAAGTTTTGACTTTCAGTGTTAAAATAAAAAGTTATGGATTATATTGGTATTACTGTTGCTGACAAGTCTAAACAATTTGCAGTTAGAATAATTAAATTCTCTAGATTTTTGAACGAAGAAAAAAAGGAATATATTATTGCTAAGCAAATTTTTAGAAGTGGAACTAGTATTGGTGCAAATATAAGGGAAAGTAAAAATGCCCAAAGTGATGTTGATTTTATTCATAAATTATCTATAGCTTTAAAAGAGGCAGATGAAACAGCATATTGGTTAGAATTGTTATTTGAGAGTGATATTATAGACAAAATTGAATATGACTCATTAAATAATGATTTAAAAGAAATAATAGCCATGTTGACATCAACAATAAAAACTATGAAAAATAAAATAAAACAATAACTTTCAACTTTCAACTTTCACATTTCAAATTGTTATGAATTTATATAAAGAAAATCCGGCACTTAAATTCCAACTTGGTCACCCATTGATGGAAAAAATCGTTGCGCTTAAAGAGCAAAACTTTGCCGATAAAGATAAATATGATTATGCACCACAAGATTTTGAAGATGCTATCGACTCTTACGACCGTATTCTTGAAATCGTGGGCGAAATCTGTGGCGACATCATCGCTCCTAATGCCGAAAGTGTTGACCACGAAGGTCCTCAAGTAATCAACAATCGCGTGAAATATGCTCGTGGCACACAAGAAAACCACGATGCCCTTGCCAAAGCAGGCCTTTATGGTATGTCTTTGCCACGTCAATATGGCGGTCTTAATTTCTCGATGGTGCCATATGTGATGGCTGCTGAATTGGTGAGTCGCGCTGATGCTGGTTTTGCTAACATCTGGGGCTTGCAAGACTGTGCCGAAACTATTGCTGAATTTGCTACTGAGGAGATTAAAGCTGAGTTCTTGCCTCGCGTATGTGCTGGCGAAACTTGCTCTATGGACCTCACTGAGCCTGATGCTGGTTCGGACCTTCAAGCTGTGCAATTCAAGGCTACGTTCAACGAAGAGGACCAAACTTGGTATCTCAACGGTGTGAAACGTTTTATCACTAACGGTGATGCACAAATCAAACTTGTGCTTGCTCGTTCGGAAGAGGGTACTAACGATGGTCGTGGTCTTTCTTACTTCGTTTGCGACAACAAACATGACGACCGCATCAAAGTGCGTCGTATCGAAAATAAATTGGGTATCAAAGGTTCGCCTACTTGCGAATTGGTATTCACTAACGTGCCTGCTAAATTGGTGGGTACTCGCCGTATGGGTCTTATCAAATATGTGATGTCGTTGATGAACGGCGCACGTCTTGGTGTGGGTGCTCAATCGGTGGGTCTTTCGGCTGCTGCCTACGAAGAGGCTTTGGCTTATGCTAAAGACCGTCGTCAGTTTGGCAAAGCTATCATCGAATTCCCTGCTGTGTTCGAAATGGTGGCTATGATTAAAGCGAAACTCGATGCTTCTCGCGCTATTCTCTACGAATGCACTCGTTTTGTAGATGTATATAAAGCATACGAAGCTATTGAGGCTACTCGCAAACTTACTCCTGAAGAGAAGGCTGACTACAAAGAGTATCAACGTTTGGCTGATGCTTTCACTCCTATGCTCAAAATGTTTGCATCGGAATATGCTAACCAAAATGCTTACGACTGTATCCAAGTGCATGGTGGTTCGGGCTTCATGAAAGATTATGCTTGTGAACGCCTATATCGTGATGCTCGTATCCTCACTATCTATGAAGGTACATCGCAATTGCAAACCGTAGCAGCTATTCGCCATGTCACAACTGGTGGTTATCTCAAACAAATTCGCGCATACGAGAATATGGAAATCAATCCTCGTTTTGCAGCTATTCGCGAACGTTTGGTGGCTATGACTGCTAA
>JAZOUT010000026.1:0-5466 GCA_045658305.1 Candidatus Aphodosoma sp.
TGAGTATTGTAAACAGGAGAAGGTGGATTATGTCTTGTCTAATGAGTTGTCCCGAATAGGAAGAAATACATTTAATGTACTTGAAACAATTAAATTCCTAATTGACAATAACATCAATCTATATCTACAGAAGGAGAAATTCACATTGCTGCAAGATAATGGCAAGCCCTCTCCATTTGCCGCCATTATGCTTGCAACATTGAGTACTTGTGCAGAATTGGAGCGTGAAAATATTGCCTTTCGTTTGCAGTCAGGCAGGAAGCAGTATATAGAGAAGGGTGGTAGATTAGGTCGCAAAGAAGGGGCATGCAAGACCACAGAGAAGAAGAAAGAGGAATATGCAGAGGTGCTGCGGTTGTTGCGGAAAGGGATTAGTATCAGAAATGTGGCACGACTAACAGATAAAGGTGTTAGTACGGTTCAACGACTGAAAAAAGAGTTTGAGATAGCGTAATGTACTTACTATTACTTAATTTACCCAAGAAAGAGGACAAAATTTTTCTTTCTTGGTTTTTTATTTGGTCAAATCAGATAATTATTGTACCTTTGCAGCCGAAATTTAAAATCATTTGCCTATGGTAAAATAAAGATGAACTAAAAATAAAAGCATATAAACATTTGCTTTATACGGATTCAATTCAATCTTCCACAAAATTGCAATGTACTTCCGTGTGTGGTAAATGTTCGCACTTTAGGTGTGAACTTTTCTGCATATATTGGAGTACATGGGAGTGGAAGCCCGAATTGACCAATAAATGATAAGGAGTTCACATCTTTTTAATGTGTAACTCTACAAATAGGAGTTATGTCGAAAATCCTGAATAAAGAGTAGGCAAGTTAAACGAATAAATATGAAAACAAATTATTTATCTCCTGATAAGGAATATATCAAAATAGGATTACTCGTAATAATAATGCTTGTTATTCCACTCGTATTATGTCTTGTAATAGACCAACATATAAATCAAGATAAGATAGAACAAGAAAGAATTAAGCAGGAAAGGCTTGTACAAGAAGAAGAATATCGAAGACGAGCCGAGGAAGAACATCGAAAACGAGAGCGTGAAATCTCCCAAAGAATAGGAAATCTCTGTGCTAATCCATGGAAAAGGATAGTAGGAGACCCCTATGGAAAATGTAAGGTTGTATATGTTAAATTCTCTAAAGATGGAGAAGTTTATTTGGGTGAAAAAAAATATGCAGGAGGAAATTTGATTGATAAGAATGGCGATTGGTATAATTACCGCATTAATGGAAATAGAGTATATATAGGAGGAGCTCATATGTTCGATTTTGATGGTACGAGCCTTGTTTCAACAGAAGGAACTCTCTATCGGAAAGGAGACTCTCTATTCCGTGATTATTATTAATTCAATGAAAAAGACGCTGTCTTTACGCAAATGCAAAGCTGATGTAATTACATCAGCTTTTTTATACCGTGTAAGTGTTATTGTGACGGTTTTCAAAGTTGAAATTATTGTTGAATGAAACCTACTGAACGCCACTAATAATGCCGCAGCAGGAAGAATATTTAGGGCATAATATATATTATATATAATAAGGTGTACTTTTCTTTGGAATAGTTGTCCAATATCTTTTCATCGCTGCGGATTGTCGTTGTGAAGTAGTTGCTTCCTGTGTTGCGGTCTTGTTGGCGTGGTATTGTTTCATCGCTGTAGAAATCTTCTGTTTGGTGTCGTTTGACAACTCTCTATATTGTCTTGTCATAGTATATATGTAGTTTATATAATATAAATAGTTTGGTTTCTAAAAAATGCCATTTTCCTTGAAAAAATTTTGTGTCCCATTGGTGGATATGCCTATTATACTGCTCTCTCGGCTATTTTTCGGGTGGGTTTCATGTAAAAATATATAATCCCCCCTATTAAGAAAAAATCATTATATTTGTAGAATTTGCAGTTTACATATTATAGTTGTTTTGAGATATTTTGACAGATTAAACCGTAAAAATTAAATCCTTTTCGTCAATTATTATTTTTTTAACAACCCTTTATCAGATTATTTTTTTGAAAAAAATATTAGATTTATGACGGTTTCTTTCTCACAAATATAAAAAAAATATTATATTTGTGTCGAAAAAATGACAACAATATGAATACAAAATACAAGTTTAACATTGATAGGTTAGAGGTTACCTATACTTGCCCCAAAGAAATACGAGAGTTCCTCGCAAGCATTAAAGATGAGCATCTCTGCGGAATGGATAATGATGTACAGGTGGTGCGTATAACATGCACTACTTACTGCCACAACTTTGCTGTATATTGCAGCAGTATGTATGTTGGACAACTATTTTTCGACACACCGAATCCGAATCGTCCACATATCTATATGGCTGTAGATAATGAAATTTTATATACATGCGTGGCAGGGTTGTCATATATAGAACAGGCACTACACTTGTCATACTATCGTATAAGCAAATTGGACATATGCCTTGATAGTAATATTAACATTATTAACAGATTCTATCGCCTGTTAAAGGACGAAACTCAAACAATCATCATAAATAATAAGATAATCAAGGACAGATATGCTGTTATAAATAAACTCATACATTACTCTACAGGTTCGCTGAAAAATATTCGAAGGAATAAGTCTTTCATATTGAAGGGCAATGAGATTGAATTAGTTGCATACAATAAACAACAAGAGATAGACAACAGCAGCCAAAAGGAATATATTAAAGAGAACTTGCAGATGGACAAGAAGATATACAGATTAGAGGTTAGATTCAGTAATTTCAAGCAAATTCAAAAGGCACTAAAAATGTGTTATGTAGATATTAGCGAATTGTACTATTATCCTTTTGAAGACTTGCTTGAGCAGATATTTGTTAGTACTCTTAATCGGATTATTAGATTAATTGATAATAAATGTATATTAAATTATTTATTAAAAATTAATTAGTTAATCAGTTATATTGTAAGTATTTACCCTTGTAATATATGTATTCCCAACCCTATTTGCTAATGGGTGCGAGGGGTAATCAAATAAATCGGAAGAAGTAAGAAAAAAAATACTATATTTGTATTGATGAAAAAATAATATACATATAATAGCATAAGGTTTCATAGTTCCCCGCTGCGGCAGTAAAAGAATTTCAAAAACCTACTGATGATAGTAAGGTTACGAAATAGCAGAAAAAACGAATAACCCACATCTGTGGGAAGTAAGATAGGTCAATAACATGAACACTTCTAATTTACAAGAAGATGAAAAACAGATACTTGATGATTTCATGCAGCAGTTGATAGAGATTGTTCTTATGGCTGCATAATAGACTAAAACAAGGAGTTGTAATGTCTAATAGTTTTTGTGATACTGTTCAAAACTCCTACTGATTCATAATGTAATCAGTCCTCTATGATAGGTATGACACGAACACTTAATCAATAAATATACAATGATTAAACAAATTAGAAAAAGTAATAAATGTGTCATTTGGACACGAGTTAGTACTTCAAGACAAGAAAAGGATGGGGGTAGTTTAGATAATCAAAGGCAGTTGTGTGAAAATTATGCGAAGGAGCATAACCTACAGGTAGTGGGTTACTATGGTGGAACACATGAATCTGCCAAAGAGATGGGTAAACGATGTAAAGAAATGATAACCATAGTAAAAAAAGACACATCTATCAGCAGAATCCTTTGTTCTCGATTTGATAGATTGAGTAGAGATAGAGGTGACGCTATTAAGTTAATGGATAGTCTTCGTGCTATTGGTGTAACCATTGTAGAAGTGATGTCAGGGATAGACACCTCAGATGGTATAACTGCTTTGTTGGCATGCTACAAGTTTGCAACCGCAACTTTAGATAATGAGATTCGTTCGGACAATTTCTATAATGGTCGGAAGCATTGCTATGAATCAGGAGCATATACAGGTGTTCTTCCTATCGGCTACACACGAATAGACCCCAAGACGGGCATACGCACGAAAAGTCTAAATTCCTATTGCTATCTTGATGAACAGGGTAAGAAAATCAAGCTTGCCTTTCGTTGGAAATTGCAAGGTTACACCAACGGTCAAATACTTGATATGCTAAATCACATGGGGCTTGTTATCACGAAGCAAACCCTTAACCATATATACAATAATCCTTTCTACGCAGGCAAGATAAGGTCTAAAATGCTTGACGAGGGTATGAAGGACGGGAAAATAGAAAAGGCTGTTTCTTACGAAGATTGGCTCAAGGTACAAAAAATAATGTCTAATAGGTCAGGCAAATACACCCACAAGAAAAGAGTAGAGAATGCCCCTTTGAAGGGTTATATCCTCTGTTCTTGCTGCGGCAGACCATTGACCGCTTACAATCAGAAAGGATATTGGTATTATAAATGCAATACAAAGGGGTGTAAATTCAATATGTCGGCAAATAAATTGCACAACAAGTATCAAGATATGTTGAAGTCATTTGATGTGCCAAAAGAATTATGTGCAATGTACGAGGATATGATAGGTAAAATGCTAAAGGTGTGTAATGAGGAGCAGGTAGAACATGCAAGACTGCTCAAGAAGGAAAGAACCGAGATAGAGAAGAAAATCAATACCTGCAAAACAAGATATGCTTTAGGAGAAATAGAAGCAGATATATACACCGCAGCAGTTAAGGGATTTGAGGACAAATTGAAGGTTATTGATAGTGACTTGGAGCAACACGGAGAAATTTTATCGAACTATGAAAAGCGACTTGAAGATATTTTTCTAATGTGCTCAAATACAAGTAGTTGGTGGCACAATGCGGATTTGGAAACGAAAAAAAGACTGCAAAAATTGGTGTTTCCTCATGGAATTTTTTATGACCGCGAAAAAGGCGATTATCGAACTTCTGATAGAAATGTGGTGTTTGATATAATAGACAAATTATCAGAGAGTTATAAACAAAAAAATGAAGGAAATTCTTTCGAAAATCCTTCATTAGTAAAATTGTGCGCAGGATGAGACTCGAACTCACACGGTCTTGCGACCACTACCCCCTCAAAGTAGCGTGTATACCAATTTCACCACCTGCGCTTCGTCGGAATTCGCTTGTCACATTGACTGCCGCTCTGCGGCATTAGGTGACCGCGATTCCTCCTCTTAACTCGGGCTCACGTAGCCCTCGTTAGATTTCTCGATTATTCAATACTTACTAAAGATCACTTTTATAAAATAGTGCCCAAAACAGGACTCGAACCTGCACGTCTCTCAACACTCGCACCTGAAACGAGCGCGTCTACCAATTCCGCCATTTGGGCTCGCGTCAGCGACTTGCAATCGACTGCCGATTCTTTTGTATTCAAAGACCTTCTTAGAAAATTAAAGCAGGAACTGTGTCCTGCTCATTTCTATAGAGCGGCAAACGAGACTCGAACTCGCGACCCCAACCTTGGCAAGGTTGTGCTCTACCAACTGAGCTATTGCCGCAGAATGTTAAAGAACATCGCTCTCATTCGAAAGCG
>JAZOUT010000027.1:0-9040 GCA_045658305.1 Candidatus Aphodosoma sp.
AATCTGCAAAGTTACAAAAAAATAGCGGTATAAGCATAACCTATACCGCTATTTTTTTGTTAAATTTAAATAATGTGTATTTTAGATGTTTTCTAATACGTGAGTGATGAGTTTCCAGAATTTTTCTGTGTCGGCAATATGAAGGCGTTCGTCTGGAGAGTGTACGCCACGCATAGTAGGACCAACGCTCACCATGTCGAGGTGTGGGTATTTTTCAAGGAACAAACCACATTCCAAACCTGCGTGGATAGCTGTGATTTTAGCTTTTTTGCCGAAGAGTTTTTCGTAAGTTTCAGCAACTACGTTAGCGATTGGTGATTTTGGATTTGGTTTCCATCCTGGGTAACCATCGCCGTGAGTTGCTTTAGCACCAGCCAATACGAATACACTTTCTACCATGTAAGCAGCATCTTTTTTGCTTGATTCAGTCGAGCTACGTTGGCTTGTAGTGATAAGGATTTGGTTGTTTTCAATCATTTTCACTGCCGCGAGGTTAGTTGAAGTTTCGACCAAACCTGGCATATCGTCGCTCATGCGTAATACGCCGTGAGGACAAGCATAGAGAGAATAAATTAAACGACGAGTTGTGTCGGCATCGATCATAGTAGCAGGACGTTCGCAGCTGTCGATTGATACTTTTACGCCAGCATCAGAGATAGCGAATTCAGCTTCGATTTCGGCAGCGAAAGTATTTGCGCGCACTGTCAATTCGTGTTTGAATTCAGCAGGTACGGCGCATACAGCACTAGCTTCGCGAGCGATAGCGTTGCGGAGGTTACCTCCTGTGATAGAAGCCACTTTCAAGTCAGTAGCTTTAGCGATTTGCCACATAAAGCGGTTGAGGATTTTGTTAGCATTACCGCGGTTAGAGTGGATGTCGCCACCAGAGTGACCACCTTGAAGGCCATTGACTGTGATAGTGAAATAGAATAAACCTTCAGGCATAGCTTCTTCTTTGTAGTCGAATGTAACAGTAGTGTCGATACCACCTGCGCAGCCGATAAAGAATTCGCCATCGTCTTCAGAGTCAAGGTTAAGCAATACCTCGCCTTTAAGCAATTGTGGGTCAATAGCAAAAGCGCCAGTTAAACCAGTCTCTTCGTCAACAGTGAAAAGACATTCGAGAGCAGGGTGTTTCAAGTCGTTGCTTGCAAGGATAGCCAATTCTGTAGCCATACCGATACCATTGTCGGCACCGAGAGTAGTACCTTTAGCTTTTACCCATTCGCCATCGATATATGGTTGAATAGGGTCAGTGTCGAAATTGTGTTGAGTGTCGTTATTTTTTTCGCACACCATATCCATGTGTGATTGAAGAATCACTTTTTTGCGGTTTTCGTAACCAGGAGTTGCAGGTTTGCAAATCAATACGTTACCAGCAGCGTCAGTGCGAGTTTCAAGGTTATGACGTTTACCAAATTCTTGCAAATAAGCAATCATTTTCTCCTCTTTTTTCGATGGGTGAGGAATTTGACAAATCTCATAGAATTCTTTCCAGAGACGTTCAGGTTGAAGTGTTCTAATACTCATAGTGTTAGTTATTAATGATTAGTTATTAATTATTAACGAAAATCCGTCCGATTTGTTTGACTTGTCGGATTCGTCCAACAAGTCTAATTAATCGAATTAACTCAATAAAGTGCAAAGATACAAAAAATATTTGAAATATAAAAATTAAGCAAAACATGAAAGTTCAAAAGTAACGACCAAAAATCAAGAGCGAAGCAGATAATTCTCAATTTTCAATCCTTAATTCTCAATCCTCCCTACCTATAACATACTATAAATATATGATAAATATACTATAAACATACTATAAATATATGATAAATATACTATAAAAATACTATAAATATATGATAAATATATTATAACCCTATCTACAGCGAATATTCCTTATTACCTATTTCCTATTCTTTGTTCTCTATTGTCGCCCTTTTAACAAAAATTATGAATTATGAATTATGAATTATGAATTAAAATAACTATCTTTGCGGTGATTTTATTATATTGCGTTTATAAGTGCTAATATGTTAAAAACCACATTGTTAACATTGAGTATGTCATTGGTAATATTGCTCGTTGCGGTATTAGCTATGGCATTTTGTCCACTTTTTCTGAAAAAAAAGTTCCCAAATATACATATTGGTGGAAATAAAGCACTAAAAGAGCGCGGAATAACATGTGCAACATCGCAAGATCGTGAAGCACAAAATCAAGTAAAAAAGGATAATTATAAATATAAAATTGATAAATAAATGAAAAAAATTTTACTCTTTTGTGTTGTTGCCATAATGATGGCATCGTGCAACCAACCTGCAAAACAAGCAGAAACAACATCTGCTACAACTTGTAATATGAAAGTAGAAGAAGGTTTCCGTCTTCCTATAGCAGTTATCAATGTTGATTCACTTCTTCAAAGTTATGATTTGAATCTTGAAGAAAGTGATCGTCTTATGCGTAAAGGTGAAGATATGCGTTTAGATCTTAATCAACGTGCTAATAGCCTTCAAAACGAAATGATTGATTTTCAAAAGAAACTCGAAAATCAAGCATTCCTTTCTCGTGAACGTGCCGAAGCCGAACAACGTCGTTTAGTGAAAAAAGAGCAAGACCTTAATGTTTGGGCTCAAGAGAAAGAACAAGAACTTATGCTTGAACAACAACAACTTAGCGTTCGTTTGCTTGATAGTGTTAATAGTGTGGTTCGCACTCTCAATGCAGATGGTAAATATCACCTTGTTATTACAACAAGCGCATTGAATAACAATGTTCTTTTTGCTGCTCCTGAATATGATATTACAGCCGAAGCAATCGAACTTCTCAACGAACGTTACAATAATAGCAAATAATCCCTCTCGTTAATATTTCAAAAAAGGCTACATATCATTGCGATATGTAGCCTTTTTTTATAAAGTAGTCTTTTTATAAATTTTCAGTCAGAGCTTTCCATAAATTATCCTTTGGCACAGGAGCCGTGATGTTTATAGCCTCCTTGCTTACTGGGTGTATAAACTCAATATTGCGCGCATGGAGCGAAATACCTCCATCTGGATTCGAGCGTGGTGCACCATATTTCAAGTCGCCTTTTATAGGACAACCCATTGATGCTAATTGGCAACGGATTTGGTGGTGGCGGCCAGTGTGGAGGTTAACTTCGAGGAGAGAGTAACGGTCGCCATGTGCGATGAGGCGATAACTGAGTGAGGCGAGTTTTGAGTTTGGCTTCTCTTTATCGTAGGCGTATGATTTATTTTGTTTTTCTACGCGTACAAGGTAATGTTTCAAAGTGCCTTCCATCTCTTTTGGCGTGCCACAAACTATTGCCCAATAGCGTTTTCTGATATCCTTATGCTCTGCAAACAACTTATTCATGCGTTCCAAAGCCTTACTTGTCTTTGCAAATACAACAACGCCACTTACTGGACGGTCCAATCTATGCGTTACTCCACAAAATACATTGCCGGGCTTATTGTATTTCTCTTTTAGGTATCGTTTGATAGTCTCAGGCAGAGGCTCATCTCCAGTCTTATCCCCCTGTACAATCTCACCTACAGCCTTGTTTATTATGATAAGGTGATTGTCTTCGTATAGAACGTTCATTGGAATTGAAATTTGAAATGTGATTATCTAATTTATTATTGTATAACAAAAAGTGAATGCCGAATGGTAACTTTCAACTTTCACATTTCAACTTTCATATTATTTACGTTGTTTTACTGCTTCGTAAACGATGATACCAGTTGCCACTGACACATTGAGCGAACCGATTTGTCCGAGAATAGGAATTGAAACCATATCGTCCACTATGCGAAGAATGTCAGGTGAAATGCCCACGTCTTCGGCACCCATCACTATGGCAAGAGGTCCGTGGTAGTCTGTTTTTGAATAATCGTGCGATGCCTTTTCTGAAGCAGCAATTACTTTAATACCACATTTTTGGAGGAATGAAACGGTATTGTGAAGACTATTTTCGCGACAAACAGGGATTACGTGTAGTGCACCAGCCGAAGTTTTGATAGCATCGGCATTAGCAGCAGCACCGCCTTTCATTGGTACAACTATGGCATCAACCCCCGCACATTCGCAAGTACGAGCAATAGCTCCAAAGTTGCGTACATCGGTAACCCCATCAAGAATTACGATAAAAGGGTCTTTGCCAGCTTCGTAGAGGGCTGGGATTATGTTGTCGATGCGTTGATATTCTATAGAAGAGAGGTAAGCCACAACACCTTGGTGGTTTTTCATTGTGAGCTTGTTTAATTTCTCAAGTGGTACTTTTTGAATAGGCACTTGAATGTCTTTGAGCCTGTCGAACAATTCTTTAGCCAATTCGCCACCCATTTCACGACGGATGAAAACTTTGTCCAACTCTTTGCCAGCATCAATGGCTTCGATAACGGCACGAATGCCGAATATCATGTTTTTCTCTTTTATCTGTTTCATATAATTGTTTTTTTTTAATTTTCATTTTTTTGTTTGAATGGAATTTGATAGCCTATTCCCCATTCGACCATTTCTGCCTTAGTTAGGTGTGTTTTTACTGCTGTTTGTAGATATAGATTCTCCAATACACGGCAACGTACGCCAAGTCGGAAATAATTCCATCCATCTTCTTTTTCGATTAATAGGGCTCGTTTGGTATATTTATTGCCGTTTGTATCAGTGTAAGCTAAACGGATAGGATCGTAGAGGTAGACACCCCAATCAAGAATGGCTGTGATTCTTCCTATCCTGAATTCGTTATTAAAGCTAGTAGCTATTCTAAATTTGTTAGATATATCATCGTTTAAGATAGTGTATCGACCGAAACTTGTATGTTCTTTGTTGCCTGCGCCTTGTCGGTTAAATACTCCATCATAGAAAACATCTAAACTACCGCCAAGGGCATACCAATTGCAAATGTTATATGTAGTACCTATATGTAAAGACCCTACGGCATAGCCTTTGTTGTCCATATAGTATAGTTCACGATAGCCTCCTGATGCAGTTATGTTTAAACTCCATCTATGAGGAAGATTAGAAAACTTTTTAGTTGTATTGTTAGTATTAGAACTTTTCTCTTTTTCTAATTTATATGAAGCTCCTATTGCTGCATATAAAATATTTATGCCACCATTAGGTTGTAATATAGAGCCATTGCTCATGTGAATATAGCCTAAATCGGTATGTACTGCCCACCCATTTTTTATATAAAAATTGAAATGTGCTGCAGTTGTGAGATATACGTTTATAATTGAACCTATTAGATTGTTGCATGTTGGACCATAATAAGACCATTCTGGATTATTCCCGAATTCATCAAAAACGCGATTATAAGTTTTATTAAAAAAACTCATACCTGCACCTACTTTCCAATCTAACTTAAAGTGGGGAGTTTTAATTATATCTATTAGTAAATAAGGATATAAAGCGAAAGCTTGTCCTAATACTTTACTATTGCCAAGGTCTAAGCCAACAAATCCAACTCCAAGGGTAGGATCACTTAAATATTGTTGCCAAGAATATTTGTTCCACGATGGAAATTCAATCGATAATTCACCTCCCAAAGTTGGATTAGGAGCAATGTTTTTAAGATTTTTAGATAAAGGGACTATGTATCCACCTATTGTTTGTGCATTGAATATCAGTGATTCTGGTTGACTGTATATAGGAGCAATAAGTACTAATGATGTAAATAACGATATGAATAATGTTTTATACATTAATTCGTTTATTAAAAAATAGGTAATTTTAGTTTTATAATCTCAAATAAAATTTGTATCTTTGCCCTTTGTTATGTGGTAAGTGGATGGATTTTATTTTTGTTTTGAATATTGTCGCAATCTGACTTGCAAAGTTACGTTTTTTTTTGCACATACACAAGTTAAAATATATGGGAATAATTTTTAAAAAGGAATTTAAATCGTTTTTTTCGAATATCACAGGATATATTGTGATTGCTTTGTTTGTGTTGGCTAATGCTTTGTTTTTGTGGGTATTGCCAGGGCAGTGGAATGTGTTTGATAGTGGTTATGCTTCGCTTGATGCTTTGTTTTTCTTGGCTCCGTGGTTGTATTTGTTTTTGTGCCCTGCCGTTACAATGCGCTCTTTTGCCGAGGAAAAATCAGAGGGTACTATCGAATTGTTGTTGACTAAACCGCTTTCACGATTTGATATTGTTGCAGGTAAGGCATTTGCGGGGTGGGTATTGGTTATTATTGCTCTGTTGCCTTCTGTGTTATGGTATTTGTCGGTCTATATTCTTGCTGAGCCAATGGGTAATGTCGATTCGGGTGCATTCTGGGGTTCGTGGATTGGTTTACTCTTTTTAGCGGCGGTTTATGTGTCGATTGGTACTTTTGGCTCTTCGCTTACTTCTAATCAAGTGGTGGCTTTTATCACTTCGGTTGTTATCTCTTTCGCACTTTTTTATGGATTTGAACTTATTGGTTCGCTATTTTCGGGCGAAACTGCCTATTGGTTGCGTCAATTGGGTATAAATGAGCACTATAAATCTATTTCTCGTGGCGTAATAGATAGTCGCGACCTTATTTATTTCGTTGCTTTGACAGCGGGATTTATCTATCTTACAACAAAACAAATTAAAAATAAATAATGAAAACACCTTTAATTTTAATAACAAACGACGATGGCATTCAAGCCAAAGGAATTCAGACAATTGCGCGTGTAGCTGCAAAATATGGTAATGTGGTAGTGGTGGCTCCAAATGGACCTCGTTCGGCTCAGTCGAGCGCATTGACTATCGAAGTGCCTGTGTCGGTGAAACCAGTTCCTTCTGATGTTGAAAATATTACTCAATTCGCAGTTAGTGGTACTCCTGCCGATTGTGTTAAACTTGCTATCAGCCAGTTGCTTGATGAGAAACCTGACCTTGTGATTTCGGGTATCAATCATGGCTCAAATGCAAGTATCAATGTTATATATTCAGGTACTATCGGTGCTGCTATCGAGGGTGCGTTGCATGGCATTCCGTCTATTGGTTTCTCGTTGTGCGACCATGATGCCGATGCCGATTTCGAGCCTTCGTTGCCTTATTTTGAGCAAATAATTGCTAAGACAATTAATTCAAAAATGCCTAAAGATATCTGTTTGAATGTCAATGCTCCTAAAGGTGAAGTGAAGGGTATCCGTGCTTGTCGTCAGGCAGAGGGTCGTTGGGCTAACGATTTTGGTAAAACGCCTGCCCCTCGTGCTAATGACTATTATTGGTTGATTGGTGACTTTATGTTCCTCAACGACAATGATATGAATGCCGACCAATGTGCTATCGAAAATGGTTATATCACCGTTGTGCCATTGCAATTCGATATGACCGCATATAAGGCAATAGATTTCTGTAAACAATATGAAACAGAAGCTTGATACACTTTGGTTTGGGATGCTTATAGGTTTGGTGATGCCAGTCGCCATGCTCTATCTTTTTGTGCAGAACAATACATTTGACGGGTTTTCGTTAAAGGCAATTCTCGATTTGGCAAGTACGAATAGTATGATTGTCAAATTATTGTGTATTGCGATATTTCCTGATATGGGTGCCGTGTTTTTGCTCAACACTTGGGAGATGTGGCGTGCTTGCAAAGGTGTATTTGCATCACTATTTTTGTTTATTGCTATTTCTGCAGTATTTGTTGTTATTAATTCGTAATAATAACGTGAATTTAGAATAATTTTTTCTCCCACAGATTACACAGATAATACTGATTTTTTATTTTGGCATTATTTTTATTCTCAGTAGAATGTGTAGTTTTTTATTTGTTGCTTTTTGATTCGCAATTTTTGTTGTAACAAAAATTAGCTCTACTGATTAGCACAGATGAGTTTTTCGTCTTTGTTTTAAGAATTTCGGTTGGGCGTTTTATAGCGGATAGACGTAATAATAAGATTGTTGACTTTATTTAAATGAAATATTTTATCATAGCAGGTGAAGCCTCTGGCGATTTGCATGGTAGTCGGTTGATTGCTGAGCTTAAGCGTCGTGACCCTGAAGCGCAATTCCGTTTCTTTGGGGGCGATCTTATGGCGCAGTCGGCTGGGGTAGAACCTATTGTGCATTATCGCAATATGGCATTTATGGGTTTCGTGAATGTACTGCTTAATATTGATAAAATATTTCGTGTTCAAAGACTTGCTGAACGTGAGTTGATTTCTTTCTCTCCCGATAAGGTGATCTTGATTGATTATCCAGGTTTCAATCTCCGATTTGCAAAGTTTGTTAAACATAATTTGCCATTTGCAGAGGTAGATTATTATATTGCGCCGAAACTTTGGGCTTGGAAAGAGTATCGTTTAAAGGCAATTAAACGATATGTGGATAGGATGTTTACTATATTTCCATTCGAGACAGAGTGGTTTGGTTCTCGTGGTTATGGGGTAGAGTATGTGGGTAACCCATCGGTCGATTCGGTGTCGGCATTTATGAATGAGGACTTTGATGAAGCACAATTCCGTGCTGAGAATAGACTTGATTCTCGTTCTATAGTGGCATTGTTGGCAGGTAGTCGTAGGCAAGAGATACGTTCGTGTTTGCCTATTATGGTGCAATTAGCCGAAAGTTATTCTGAGTATCAGTTTGTTGTAGCGGCAGCCCCAGGTGTTGAGGCTGATTTTTATGAATCGGTAGTAGGGCAAACGGGAGTAAAGATAATTTATGGGGCTACATATCCTTTATTGCGTGTGGCACGAGCTGCAGTGGTCAATTCAGGCACTGCAACTCTCGAAACTGCACTATTCCGAGTTCCTCAAGTGGTCGTATATAAAGTGTTTGGCGGACGATTGACAATGCTACTCAAACCTTTACTCATAAAAACGCCATGGGTGTCATTGGTTAATATCATTGCTCAGCGTGAAGTGGTGATTGAGTTGCTTGCGCATAACTATACATTTGAACGTACGAAGGCAGAGTTGGATAAGATAATAGTGGATGGTGAGGTAAGGCAGGGGATGTTGCAAGCGTATGATGAGATAATTGATGTGTTGGGTGAGGCAGGGGCAGATGCTCGTTGTGCTGAAAAGATTTATAAAGGGTGGTGATTGTGAA
>JAZOUT010000028.1:0-9154 GCA_045658305.1 Candidatus Aphodosoma sp.
CCAACTGTAGCTCCTCTTCACAAAAACCAAGCTGCTGGCGTTGACCTCCTTGCTACTTCTTCTTCTAACTACTATCAAGGTGTTTCTCAAAAAGAGGCTGAAGATTTCTACAACGCAATGAAAGACCCTAACGATGCTGAGCCTATCATGTTCGGTATGAACTCTAAACTCGTGAAAGGCGAAGATGGCGTTATCTACGAAGATACCTACAAAATCGGAGGTCTTTATAGTGACGCTATGGAAAAAATCGTTTACTGGTTGGAAAAAGCTCTTACAGTAACTGAAAACGAAGCACAACACGCTGCTTTGGAAAAAATGATTGAATTCTATCGTTCTGGCGACCTCAAAGATTTCGACGAATATGCTAAACTTTGGGTTAAAGATACTGAATCTTTGATTGACTACGTATGCTGTTACACCGAAAGCTATGGCGACCCTCTTGGTTACAAATCTTCTTGGGAAGCTTTAATCAACTTCAAATCACTCGAAGCTACTGAACGTACAAAGAAAATCTCTGACAACGCTCAATGGTTCGAAGACAACTCACCAATCGACCCTCAATTCAAAAAAGAAGAGGTAAAAGGCGTATCTGCTAAAGTTATTGTAGCTGCAATGTGTGGTGGCGACTGCTATCCAACTCCTCCTCTTGGCATCAACTTGCCTAACTCTAACTGGATTCGCGCCGTACACGGTTCTAAATCTGTAACTATCGACAACATCTCTGAAGGTCGTGCTGCTTCTACTAAAGGTAGCGGTTTCACTGAAGAATTCTCTTGGAGCGCAACTGAAGTTGAATTGCTCAACAAATACAAATTGATGACTGACAACCTCCACACTGACCTCCACGAATGTCTTGGCCACGGTTCTGGTAAATTGGCTCCTGGCGTCGACCCAGATGCTCTCGGTGCTTATGGTGCTGTTATCGAAGAAACTCGCGCTGACTTGTTCGGTCTTTACTATGTTGCTGACCAAAAAATGGTTGACCTCGGCATCCTTCCTGATATGGAAGCTTACAAAGCTCAATATTATGCTTACATCCAAAATGGTTTGATGACTCAAACTACTCGTATCAAACTTGGCGACAACATCGAGCAAACTCACATGCGTAACCGTCAATTAATCTCTAAATGGGTGATTGAAAAAGGTAATGGTGTAGTAGAAGTGAAAGAACGCGATGGCAAATATTTCGTAGTAGTTAACGATTACGAAGCTCTCCGTGGCTTGTTCGGCGACTTGTTGCGCGAAATCCAACGCATCAAATCTACTGGCGACTTCGAAGCTGCTAAGGCTATGGTTGAAACATACGCTATCACTATCGACCCAGAACTTCACGCTCAAATTCTCGCTCGTTACGAAGCTCTCAACCTCTATCCTTACAACGGTTTCGTAAACCCTGTTTTCACTGCTTCATTCGACGAAAATGGTAAATTCACTGGTCTTTCAATCGATTATACAGAAGGTTACGCTGAACAACACCTCCGTTATTCACGTGATTACTCTTTCTTGAAATAATTTATTAATTTGATATTTGAAAGTTGAAATTTGAAAGTTTGCCATTTTTCACCATTCGGCTCAAGACCGTTGGTTCGGTATTAACTTTCACATTTCAACTTTCAACTTTAATTGTTTTTATATTTGTTAGATGTGATTGTTGTCGATATTTGGAACTTTCAACTTTCACATTTCAACTTTCAACTTTATAAGTATGTTTTCAGGTATAGTAGAAGAACCTGCTGTTGTGACAGGTCTTCGTAAAGAAGAAGAAAATCTTCATATCACAATGCGTTGTTCGTTTACTAACGAACTCAAAATCGACCAATCTGTTGCTCACAATGGTGTTTGCCTCACTGTGGTAGATATCAAAGGTGATGAATATACTGTTACTGCTATTAAGGAGACTCTCGAACGTTCTAATCTCGGACTTCTCGAAGTAGGCTCTATGGTTAATGTCGAGCGTTCGATGTTGATGAATGGCCGCCTCGATGGTCATATCGTGCAAGGTCACGTCGACCAAACTGCTCGTTGCACCGAAGTGCGTGAGGCTGAAGGTAGTCACTATTTCCATTTCGAATACGAAACTACCGAAGAGATGCGCCGTCGTGGTTATCTCACTGTGGATAAAGGTTCGGTTACTGTCAATGGCGTGTCGCTCACTGTTTGCACTCCAACCGACAATAGCTTCGAAGTGGCAATCATACCTTATACATTAGAGCACACTAACTTCTGCCAAATCAAAGTAGGCACAATAGTAAACCTCGAATTCGACATCATCGGCAAATACATTGCCCGTATGCAATTCTGATCTAAAATACAAGAAGACAAGATATTAGGAAATATATCTTTATGAACGTAAATTACCATTAATTATCCATTAATTTATTATTTATGATTAATTCGTGATAATTTGCGTTAAAAAAGAAAAATCATGTTCTCTTGTCTTCATGTAAAAAAAGAATAAAATGGAAATAGATAAAGATTATTTACAAAAATACGAAGAGGAGTTGACTCAAAAACTGCTCCGTCAGGCTCACGATTTGCGTTGTGGAGCTGAGCAACTCTATCATACTGAGGATTTAGAAGAGATGTGGCACAAGATTGCTCCACAATACATGGTGGATGCAGTGCCCGAAATTGCTCAATATCCAACTGTGGCAATTGCATGGGCTGGTTATATTGGCATGGCTCTTGCTCATCTTTGGGATAAGGATTGGGACGAGGTTCTTCGTCGCGAAGATGTATATGCTTCGTTGCGCGACCCTCGTGGTTTCGACGAGATGGATGAATACATCATCGAAGGTGTGATGGGATATTTGCTTGATAGCAAAACTGCTCAAGGTTTCGAAAACCTTATGCGTTCACTCTCGCAAACTGCATTGGCACAAATTCGTCACGAAGAGATTGAACCACAGAGCGAAATGGCATTCCACGTCTTTGCTCGCACCACTAAAGTGATGTTCCGCATCGGCGCAAGCTGCGAACTTTATCGCCTCGGCTACAAATACCAAAAAGTTTAGATATTTGTTTTTAACATAAGTACAAAAATCTTTGAGATTGGCAGACTATGTTATAGCGGTGTTTCGTTTGTTTTGCGATGAGAATCTCTTTTTTAAAGTACAAGTTTTGGATTTTTCATATAATAACAAGGTTTGTACTTGAAAGAAATAATCTTCCGTTCTTAATTGTAAAAGTGCTCTATATTTCGTAAGCGAACTACGAAAAATTTGTACTTCTGTTAAAACTAAAAACTTGATTTATGGAAATTTTCTTATTCATTCTTTCTGCGGTGTTGATTATTGTGGGGATTATTGGCGCAGTAGTGCCTGCATTGCCTGGTCCGCCATTGGGCTATGTGGGACTATTGTTGTTGCAACTGACCGATAAGGTGCAGTTCTCTACCTCGTTTCTTGTGGGATGGGGTGTGGCTACATTGGCGGTGACGATACTTGACTACTATCTACCTATTTGGACAACCAAAAAGGTCGGTGGTTCGAAAGCTGGCATCAATGGTAGCATCATAGGTATGGTCGTAGGTATCATATTTACCCCTGTAGGTATGATTCTCGGTACGCTTCTTGGTGCAATCATCGGCGAACTCGTAGGTGGTGCATCTGGCGATAAAGCCCTTCGCAGTGGTCTCGCCACTTTCGTAGGCACTATGCTTAGTATCGGCATTAAATTGATTATGTGTGTATCATTTGCAATATATTTTATATTCCAATTGTTTTAAACTATTATATATAATGTGGGTCTAAAAAAACAAAGGAGGATGTAATTATGAAACGATTAATGTTATATATTTGTGCATTTTGCATTGTTAGTACTGCATTAGCACAACGTTATGATTATGATGATATCTATTTTAACCCTAAAAAAGATATTAAACCAGTAGTTGTTGAAATGCCAGAGGTTGTCGAAGATGCTACTGCTACAACCATTACCGAAGGTTCTTATTCTGAAGATGGTTTGTCATATACTGCTCGCATCAATATGTTCCATCGCACTGATGGCGACACTACTCAAGACCGTTTAGCACATATTGCCGACCCTAATTATACAACTAATGTGTTTGTATTGACTGACGGACAATATGTTGTCGATGTGGATGGCAATAACATCGAGATAACAGAAAACTACAACTATCCATACATGGATTGGAGTAGTGCTTATTGGAACTATCCTTACTATTATGGACCATATTATTCTTCAAGTTACTATTGGAATCGTAGTATGTATGGTTGGTATGGCTCTTATTATGGTGGTTATGGTTGGTCGGTAGGGTATTACGACCCTTATTTCTATGGTTTTTATAATCCATGGTACGACCCATTCTACACTCCATATTGGGGCTACTCTGGAGGATATTACGACCCTTATTGTGGTTATTATCATCACCACTATTATGGACATCATCATGGTCACCATCATGGCTATTATCCTAATTATGGTAGTGGCTCGCATCATCCAAAACCAGATTGGGGTGATTATGTGGCTCGTGGTAGCGAAAACGAGCGTAGAAATGTGAATAGCACTTCACGAGTAGCGGCTAATGTAGCATCTGCTAGTCG
The DNA here is from genome assembly GCA_045658305.1 of Candidatus Aphodosoma sp. Classification (GTDB taxonomy): domain Bacteria; phylum Bacteroidota; class Bacteroidia; order Bacteroidales; family Paludibacteraceae; genus Aphodosoma. The sequence continues at coordinate 4,566 of JAZOUT010000028.1, forward strand.
AGTGTCAACTTCGGCTGCGACAACAACTGCTTCTATGCGCCGTGCAAGCGATGCAAAAGTTTCTACATCGACAACTCGTGGTGCTTCTACATCAACAAATAGAGCAACGTCATCAACTACTACAAGCTCTCAACGTCGTAAAACTTCTACATCAACCTTGCCTGCTCGTCCTGTAACAACGCGCGAGGTTTCTACTTCTTCATCAATGGTGCGTCCGTCGTCAACGGTGAAAAGCTCAACTTCAACTTCAACAGTTACACGTCGTTCTACATCAACAGTAAGAAGCTCTTCTTCAACTACACGTTCAACATCTACTTATCGCCCATCTTCATCTTCAACTCGTTCTTCGGGTGGTTTCAGTGGCGGAAGCAGTAGTGGTGGTCGTTCTGGCGGCTCTAGTTCATCGTCAACTCGCCGTAGATAACAGATTACAGATAACTATAACGGATAACAGATAACGGATATGAAAAGAATAATTATATTTTTAAATTGTGCATTGTGCATTGTGCATTGTGCATTTTCTCAAGGATTGATGGATGCTTCGCGTATGGCGAATACCGATATTATGGGTACTGCTCGCTATATGTCTATGGCTGGTTCTATGGGTGCTCTTGGTGGCGACCCTTCGGCTGTACTTGATAATCCTGCTGCACTTGGTATTTATCGTTCTTCTGAGTTAAGTTTTACTCTTAATGCAACTCCTTCTGTTACACTAGCTACATCACCTACCAATGCTGTAAAACAAAATGATTTCTTCTTTAATTTCAATCAGTTGAGTTATGTCGTATCGTTGCAAACAGGTAAAGATGTAGGTTATGTATCAAGTAACTTTAGTTTTACTTATAATCGTCTCAAAGATTTCCATCGTCAGACTTCTGTTGCTGCCAATGGTACTCCTTCTATGACTAATATGATTGCTGATTTCACTAATGGATTCTATCCATCTGAAATTCACGAAGATAATCTTTATGTACCATATATGTCGATTCTTGGTTATCAGGGGTATTTGATGGATCCTATGGCAGGTCCTGATTCTATGTTTTATACTCCTTATGCTTATAATGCCAATCGTATGGCATATCGTGGTGAAGAGAGTGGTCGCATTGATGAATACAATTTTTCATACGCAGCTAATGTTGGTCATTACCTCTATATTGGTGCAAGTTTAGGTTTGCAAACACTCAATTATCAACTTATCTCTAATTCTGGTGAAATGTATGATAATGGAGCAAGTGCAATACTTAAGAACATTTTCAGTACATCTGGCGTAGGTTGCAATCTCCGCATTGGTATTATTGCTCGTCCTGCAGCATGGATGCGTATCGGTGCATCGTTTCAATCTCCAACTTGGTATAATATGACTGATAGTTATTATGCTAAAATTGTAGGCGAAGGTACATCTGCCGATTATGCAACTATTGAATACTCAACTCCTAAATCACATAGTAATTATCGATTCCACTCTCCGCTCAAAGCACAAGCTTCTGTTGGATTTGTGATTGGTAAAGTGGCTCTTATAAATATTGACTACCAATATGCAAATAATCCAGGTATGCGTTTTAAAGGTGAAAAGTCAGACTATATCTTTGCTGAACCTGAATTTGTATATGAAAATAACGAAATTAAGCAACAATCACTAGCTACGCATACAATTAAAGCTGGTGCCGAATTCCGTATTGCATCGCAATTCTCGTTCCGTGCAGGTGCTGCATATCGCACTCCAAATTTGACTGACAATGCAACTCGCACTTTGCTCGATAACACAACTCGCACCGATATGGAGGTGTTTGTTGACAAAGGTATGTTCTATGCCTCTGGTGGTTTTGGCTATCGCTATAATGGTTTTGGTATTGATATTACATATGCTTATAGCCAACAAAATCAAGCCTTTTCCCCATTCCAACAAGGTGCTGAAATATTAGGTAATGGTTATTATGGGGTCATAAATCCACAACCTCAAAATCATTTAGCAAATATTAAGACGATGCGTCACAATGCTGTACTGACAATACTTTATAAATTTTAAAAATATATAGGCGCAACTCAAGCGCCTATTTTTGTATTTCATACCTCTATAGGCATATTTCGTACAAAGCAAATGTTTTGATATAAATGCAATGAATTTTATTATTTAACTTTGTATCAAAATTAAAACAAACTGCTTATGAAACAAGTTCTCTTATTCTAAAATAAGTAGACTGATTTTTGGTTATTTTACTAAAAAAATAGACACATTTTTCTAAAAATACAGATATCTTTCTAAATCTATTTCTCAACCTTTTTTTTATTAGCTCTTTCTGTAGTTTACTTATTTTTTGTTGGACAAGTAATAGTTGTATGTATCATATGTGGAATTTTGAAATAAAAAAGGCTATGTCATTTGACATAGCCTTTTGTTATAATTTTGAGGTTTACGATTAGATATCGAGGATTGTACACCAGTTAAATTTATCTTCAGCTTCACCGTGTTGGATTGCGCGGAGACGGTTGTAGAGCTCAGTTGATTTAGGACCTGGGTTGCCATCACCGAATTTGTATGTTACATCGTTTTCGATATCAACGATTTTAGATACTGGAGAGATAACAGCTGCTGTACCACAAGCACCACATTCTTCAAAGTTAGCGAGTTCGTCGAATGCAACTGGACGACGTTCTACTTTCATACCCATATCTTCTGCCAAAGCAATCAAACTACGGTTTGTGATAGAAGGGAGGATAGAGTTAGAAAGAGGAGTGATGTAAGTGTTGTCTTTGATAGCAAAGAAGTTAGCAGCACCACATTCGTCGATATAACGTTTTTCTTTTGGATCGAGGTAGAATACGTTAGAGTAACCCATGTCGTGACTTTCAACAGTAGCAGTCATAGAAGCAGCATAGTTACCACCAACTTTGATGTTACCAGTTCCGAGAGGAGCAGCGCGGTCATATTTACGGCTGAGCATGAATGGAGTAGATTTGAAACCACCTTTGAAGTAAGGACCTACAGGTGTAACGAATACTACGAATTCGTAGTCGTCAGCTGGTTTTACACCAACGAGTGGAGTTGTAGCGAACAATACAGGACGGATGTAAAGAGATGCACCTGTGCCGTAAGGAGGAATGAAGTCAGCATTGAGCTCAACTACTTTTTTCACTGCTTCTACGAATTTTTCGAGTGGAAGTTCAGGCATTTGGATGCCGCGACAAGAGTCTTGCATACGACGACCGCCGTCTTCGATACGGAAGATACGAACTTTACCATCTACACCACGGAAAGCTTTCATACCTTCGAAGCATTCTTGTGCGTAGTGAAGAACTGCAGAAGAGATGTGGAGTGTGATTTCTGGAGTGTCGCATACGCGAAGTTCGCCCCATGCTTTGTTTGTGTAAGTACAACGAACGTTGTAAGCAGTAGGAACATAGCCAAATCCGAGGCTACCCCAATCAATGTTTTGTGCCATTTTAGTTTTGATTTTTTAGTTAATGTATATAGTTAATTATTCGTTAAGTTTTTTCAAGTAAATTCTTGCTTCATTCCCCATGTTAAATAATAGGTCTATTATACTTAGGTTGGGTGTGAAACCGAATTTTTGGTCGAAAATTTGATAGTATGGACTATTCAAATTATTATACAAAGATACATTAAATTTTTTAGGATTTATCACTTCTCGCAAATCTTTTGCAATAAAATTTGAAGGTTCAATGTAACTTTCTGATAGTGTGGACTCTAATTTTTCAAAATTGAGTAATTCTAGTGTTTTTTGTTGTATTTCTAGGTTGAAATCGAGAAGGAAATCCCATTTTTTCTCATAAAAAGAGAGGTAGTCGTCGCAAAAATATTCGAAAAATGGTGTTGAATTGTATGCTGATTGTATTGCGCGCCAATGGAGTTGTTGCCAATTGTCGTGAGAAGAGATGCGAATATCTTTGATTGCTGTTTTTTCTTTTGGTTTTATGATTGGAATTGTTAGGTCTTGTGGTCCGTTTGTAGAGAGGATTGTACAACGATTTGTATAAGTTTGTTTTATGTAATGGGAGTGTATGTCAATCATGCATTCGCCTTTGATTAGGTGAATGTAGTAAAGAATATTGCCGAGATATGTTAATGGAAGGATGGTGGAGTTGGGTGTGTTCATCTTTTTAGTCCCCATTTAATGAAGTATTTTATCATATTGGTGATGTGTATCCAGAGCAGACGAGATGAGTGGTAGGAGCCTTGAGCGTGATTGTGTGTGATTTCGACGGCGGGATACATCACTGTACGGTAGTGCTTGTGAATGCGTCGTGTGAGGTCGATATCTTCGGGATACATGAAATAGCGTGGGTCGAAGAGTCCGACTTTGCGGAGCGCATCGGTGCGAAGAAACATGAAACAACCAGATAGATATGGAACATCGAGTAGTTTGGTTTTATAGTCTGGTTGTTGGTAGAATGCGTGATTTTCAAAGTGTGCGGTGCGTTTTTTTGTCCATGATTTAGGTAAAAAGCGTCGTGCGAATAGGTCGAGTGGTGAGGGTAGTTGCTTGGCGAGATATTGAATGTTGCCGTTAGGGTAGCGCACAAGAGGCATTGTGTGTCCGATGTCGGGGTTAGTGTCCATGAATTTTACC
>JAZOUT010000029.1:0-1711 GCA_045658305.1 Candidatus Aphodosoma sp.
AATTGATACATAAATAGTATCCAACAATGACACAGACTACAGCAAAAATCGCAGTTATCTATGCGAGAGTATCCAGCACTGGCGAGCGCCAATCGACCGCTCGTCAGGTTGCTGACCTGACACAGTATGCAGCCATCAACGAGATGGCAGTAACAGAAATCTTTGAGGAGCATATAAGTGGTGCGGTTAAGAACGAAGAGCGTCCCGTATTGTGTGAGTGCTTGGACTACTGCATCAACAATAAAATCAACACGCTACTTATTAGTGAATTATCACGTTTGGGGCGTAATGTGGATGAGGTGCTGGCGAATGTAAAACGATGCAAGGATAGCCAGCTCAATATTTACTTTCAGAAGGAGAATATATCCATATTCCAGCCTGACGGCAGCAAAAACCCATTCCTCAACATCTTTATCTCGGTCTTGGGGACTTGTGCCGAAATGGAGCGTGAAGCTATTGCATACCGCCTCAACAGTGGACTGAAACGCTATAAGGAGGCTGGTGGTAAGGTCGGACGCAAGGTCGGGTCGGTTAAGTCTAAAGAGAAGAAACAAGAGGAGTATGCCAGAGTCTTACGAAACTTGAAACAAGGTAAGAGTATTAGGGACACCGCTACGATATGTGGGGTTTCAATCTCGACCGTATTCAGAGTAAAGCGGGAGTTTGGAATATAAGGAGGCTCATTTTCGGGAGGCTCAAAACCGCCAAAAATTAACACGCCTTACAGTATATGTGTCCCCTGACATATTAGGTGCGTCCCCTTTTGTTTTTTAGGGCGGGGACACTTATGGCAAACGGTATTATGCCCCATCCCGCCCTCTAATATTTGAGAGAAAATATATTCAAAATCTAATAAATAAAATCTATGTAAATATCAATTAGTCAATATGCTAACAAATACAATAAAAATAAGTAAATAGACTAATAATTAGTATTGATAAAAATTGAAAATTCACGTACGCTTTTTAGTATTTTATTCTTCAAACAATCGTTGTAGCATATCTGCGTGAACATCAAACAACTTTTCATAATGCTTTGCGATATAATGATTATCAGCAAGACTTTTGGTTGAGTGTCCTAATCCAGCATCTACCAACTCACGACCTAAATCATAGTCACTACTCAAAATTGTAGCCCAACTATCACGAGCTGTGTAGAATGTAAAGCTATCATCATAACCCATAATCTCCCTTATCTCACGTATAACTTTTGTGTAGTTGCCCCTGCAATATTTGTATATTGGATACATTGAACTGAGTGCAAAGTAATTTGAGCCACCCTTGATGCCCCATATATTACTTCGATTAGCCGTTATATACGGATATATCAAATCTTGAATATTGGTAGCATTTGAGTTAATAAGTACACTTATGGGTTTGGTTGTCTTTTGACGGACATAGCTGATTTCACCCATATCACCATCCCACTTTACATCCTTCTTACTTAGAAAGTAAATATCCTTGAAGTTCATTCCCATCGTGCAAAATGAAAATATAAACAAATCACGCACGACACGCTGGCGCATAGTTTTGAATGGATAATACATCAACTCCCTCAACTCATCTATACTCAAAGTATAAGGCTCTTTATAAACAATACCTGCCTTGAATTTTCTAAACCCACGCATCACATCCAAAGATAGTCTTCCTGCATCAATGGCACAATTCAATACTTTTTTTAAGCACGATGAGTATGTACTGATAGACCAAGC
>JAZOUT010000030.1:0-23703 GCA_045658305.1 Candidatus Aphodosoma sp.
GCTCCCTATTCCTTATTCCCTACTCCCTACTCCTTAAGAAAAATTTCCACCCCAAAATCCCCTAAAAATCTACCCTTTTCAGCAAGATTATAGATTTGCATTTTTTAGCACACCTATAAATATATATATAATCACAACAAACACTACCACTGATTATCAATAAAATAACCATATAAACATATATAATTTTTTGACCAAAAATCAACCCATCAAAAAATAGTACGAATTATATATACAAAATTTGGAGGTCTGAAAACAAACCCTTAACTTTGCCATAGAAAAACGGAAATAGTCTCAAAACACACAAAATCCACTAACCTCTAAATTCGTACAACTATGAAAAAGCTAATCACACTCACCACAATCATTCTTTGCACTTTCGGCGCACTTTTTGCCGAAACGCCCGAAAATCGCAAAGAAAACCCTCACGAAATTCGTATAGGTATCGCCGATAATTTTTACGAATTCCATAATGGACCTATCGAAGGAGCTCGACATCATGCCTATCAATCAGGTCATATATTCGCTGAATACCAATACAGAGTAAATAATTGGTTTAGTGCTGGATGCAATATCGACTACATCCACAGTTGGACTAAACCTTGTACATGCAACCACCCTACGGCTTTTTCGTCAAAAACAACCATACTTCCCACTGTCCGTTTCACATACTTAAACTACAAAGCTATAACTCTATATAACTCATTATCAATTGGTCTACACTATGCCTATCATAGTCCGCTAAGCACTAAAGATAATATACAAGAGGGCTTTGGATTAGGGTTAGACGCATGCTTAATCGGATTGTCAGTTGGCAAAAACCACTGGTTTGGCTCCTTCGAATTAGGCGCAACAAGAGCCATAACATACAGAAAAGGACATAGAGGCGGTTGTATAATAGAACCACCATTAGTTGCTTCATCATCTATCCCTGTCGCAAGAGTACTTCGCGTATCAGTAGGCTACAGATTCTAAAAAACTCACAAAAATCATCTGACTTCCACCATTTATTACTATCTTTTCAGAAATAAAAAAAAACAAAAAGTCTATGAAAACAGCATTAAAAACACTCGGATTGCTTTTATTCGTAATAGTAACTATGGTCTCTTGCGCAACTGGTCCAGAGTACTTTCCCGCTACTGAAGAACCATGGCCTCCAACAGTCAACCCTGATGATTACTACAAACTACACCACATCCGCCCTACCAAGCCAATCCGCATACCCGACACTATGGCAATATTACCAAGACCTGCTATCTTAGAAAGCCCATTAGACACAACCCTCTCCAACCCTCAAGACTCTGTACCTCAAGAGTAAGGATACAGCATGCCGTGTTCGAACAAGCAAAGCAAGTAAATATCACCCACTAAATCATAAATACCATGAAACCTATCCGTCAACTCTACAGCAAAGCCCTCCGTTGGCTACTTGGTACTCTTGGAGTTACCTCTATTGCTTTCGTATTCCAAGCGTGCTATGCACCATACTATGGCGATGACTACGACCGCTGTATCAATGGCGAAGTGCTCTCTGCCACAACTCATAAGCCTATCAAAGGCATTCGCGTAACTGGCAACGAGCAACCTGGCTATGTCGAAACCGACAGCACCGGCGCATTCCACATCCACCTACCCCTCTCGCGCGACTACAACATCCGACTCGAAGACCAATCCGACTCGCTCCGCACCTACCTCCCTAAAGACACCATAATCCCCGACTCCCTCTACCGTGGCGAAAAAATAATCATCTACCTCGAGAAAATTGAGAATTGAGAGTTGAGAGTTGAGAATTAAAACAAACGCCGACAGGTCTGTCATTCTTCCACCAAGATAAAAACGCAAGTTTTTAGCGAGGCGTATGTAAAAAAAAAGAAAAATATGTCCTTATGTCATTCTGTCTAAAAAAACAAACACTGAATGGCAACGACAAGCGAAGCGATGTCGTCTTCCGTGTGTTCTGTGAATTCCATGAGAGAAAAAACTCAGTGAGAAATAACCCCGACAGGTCTGTCATTCTTCCGCCGAGATAAAAACGCAAATTTTTTAGCGAGGCGTATGAAAAAAAGAGAAATATGTCCTTATGTCATTCTGTCTAAAAAAACAAAACCCGATAGGCAAGTCTCGTATCTCGTGTCTCACATCTAAAAATCTAAAAATATGAAAAAACTAATCGCCCTAACGATAATACTTCTTTGCACCCTCACAGCATACGCCGAAACTGCTGAAAACCGCAAAGAAAACCCACACCAAATACGCATCGGTATAGCCGACGACCTCGTACTACGTGGGTTTGAATCGCCAACAAACAACAACTTATCCCTCCCTACCGCACAAGAGGGCTATCGCATAACAGGCTTCGACGAATACAACTACCGCAGCACAGGCCACCTCTATATTGAATATTTATATCGCTTCAACCACTGGCTCAGCGTAGGCGCCAACTTCGACACACGCACATCGCTCTGGAAAAGAACCGATTACTCTATTTGCGAATTTGAAAGCATAGTAAACACCGAAAACCACCACTGCTTAGGCTTAGCCCTCATGCCAACGGTGCGATTCACATACTTCAATAGCCAATACGCAAGTCTCTATGGCTCAGTGGGCATAGGCGCACACATGCAGATATACGACAACACCATCGAGGCCATACTCCCTATGTTCGACGTCTGCTATTTCGGTGTCAGTCTTGGCAAGAAACATTGGTTCTGCGATCTCGAGTTCGGTCTCGCCCCATTCCCCTTCCTCCTCGACCGCCTCTACCGTTTCAACATCGGATACAGATTCTAAATTAACAACCTATAAAACACCGTACTACTATGAAAATACGCATTATTATTGGTATTACATGCCTATTCATAATCGCAACATTTGGCTCGTGTACATATTATAGTGATCCTTTTATTTTGATAGGTCCTATGCGTTGCATTAGAGGCGAAATTATAGATTTCGACACAAACAAACCTCTCTCTGACATCGAAATAACTACACAAAAAGAAGATAATATTGTACACTCAGATTCTGCTGGGGTATTTCATATTCACTTAAAAACTAAAACAGAATACACGCTCCTAATCAACAATACAGCCGACTATGGTTATTCACAAAAAGACACTATAATACTCGATTCGCTCTATCAAGGAGAAAAAATAATAATCTATCTTACCAAACATCAATAAAAACTCAACGCCATGAAAAAACTAATCACAATAACAATGATGATTTTCTGCTCTCTCATGGCATTTGCCGAAACAAGAGAAAATCGCAAAGAAAATCCTCACGAATTTCGTATTGGCGTAGCCGATTGCTTCATTACATGGTTAGACTTTAACAATGGTCCTTTCTATCTTGTACATGGACCAACCGATATATCAAAAGGATATGTAGATATCTCAGGAGGAACTTACAACTATCTTTATACTGGATTTCTATTCGCAGAATATCAATATCGAGTAAACAAATGGTTTGGCATAGGAGCAAACCTCACAATATTAGGCGCAGGTAGTACTGACACTTATAGAGAAACCTGCATAGTGGAAAACTATTATACAAAAAAAAGAAACTATGGAGCAATGATATATCTGATGCCCGTAGCCCGATTCACCTATCTTAACAAAAAGAATATCAGCCTATATGGTTCATTAGGATTTGCCCCTGGTATAGATATATATGAGAACAAATGTAGTTTCACATGGGCTATTGACTTCACCTATTTTGGCATGAGCATCGGCAGAAACCATTGGTTCTGCGACATTGAATTAGGTGGCGCAATCCCTCTCTTCTTTGCAAAAATGCTCAGAGTTGGCGTAGGCTACAGATTTTAAGATAGAGTACAGATAATAGACAACAGATAACAGATAATAGAATACAAATAATAAAATATAACAACTATGAAAAAATTAAATCGCTCTATCCTACGCAAAATCAATTACTGCATTGGATTAATATTTTCTTTATTTGGAATTACTTCTTGCGAAGAAGTTCGTGCCGAATATGGCGTACCATCGGCTGATTATCAAATATCTGGTCGTGTGGAAAATGCTCAAAAGAAAGGTGTTCAGGGTATAAAAGTATATATGAAAAGTGCAATGAACTACGACTATGATACCTTCGAAGGAAATCCCACTACCGCTGATACAACCACTACCGATGGGTCGTTTGCTATCAATTGCAGAGAATTCCCAGAACGAGAAATTTGGCTCGTTGCCGAAGATATCGACTCCACCGAGAATGGCTCATACAAACGTGATTCTGTGCTAATCACACCTGAATTCAAGGATGTTCCAAACAATAATTGGCATAGCACAACCGTTGTAAAAGATATAGTCATCACCCTCGAAGAAGAAAATGAACAACCCCTAAATTGATATAATTATGAAAAAGCTAAATCGCTCAATATTACGCAAAATCAATTATTGCATAGGTTTCATTCTATCTTTGTTTGGTCTTGCAACATTCTCCTCTTGCATGAGCAAATATGGCTGTCCTATAGTTGAAGATATGTATGGTACTCCTTCTGCCGAATTTCATATTTCTGGGCGAGTAGAAAATAAATTGGGAAAAGGCGTTGAAGGTATAAAAGTGTCTGTCTATAGCCAGCAAAATCCATTGGACACAACTAACTCTGATGGCTCTTTCAAAATAGATCTCTATGGCCATTGGCCAGAAGAAGAAATCACACTATTTGCTAGCGACATTGACTCCACCGAAAATAGGCATTACAAAACTGACACTATTTACATCTCCCCTAATTATGAAAGAGATCCAAACAATAGTTGGAATCAAATTGCCAATATCGACAATGTAGTCATCACCCTCGAAGAAGAGAAAGACAACAACGAATAAAACTATACCGCTATGAAAAAGATTAAGAAAACCTATTTCAGCATAATCAATAAGATTATTGCAATAATCGCCGCCTTTACGGGCTTACAAGCATGTGGTCCTGCTATACACCCCTTATATTCACCACCTGCACCACTTCCTCTTGCTGATTTTTCTATTTCGGGCAGAGTGGAAACAAAACTTAATACGCCTATTCCAAATATAGAAGTGCACACTACCACTCCAAATGAATTAAATGGCATTCAAGAAGATTTCAATGTTTTTCTTGAAAACAGAAGTGACAATTTAGGAAATTTCCATATGCACATAGGAATAGATGAGGATTTATATTGGGGAGAAGGAGAATTTACACCACCAAAAGAAGTAGCTCTGATTTTCCGAGATATAGATGGTGAACAATATGGCGAATTCAAAACTGATACAATCATAGTTCCCCTTGAATTCACAAAAGACACCACCTATAGCAATTCTCCTTACACTGCCGAAGTCACCGATTTAGTTGTAACCCTCGAAGAAAAAGAACAAAACAAACAAGAAGAATAATCAAATGCCGAATGGCAACTTTCAACTTCCAACTTTCAATTTATCTTGTTCTCCTATTATTCTGTCTAAAAAAATATAATATGTGTAAACTATCAATAAAACAACGACTTGCGCTCAATCTTTGGTCGCGCTATATATCTAATCAAGCAAAAATTCCAGAACTCCGTCAACTATTTTGGGAATCAACATTGCGTTGCAATCTCAAATGTCGCCACTGCGGTAGCGATTGCACCGCAACTGCAGGGCTAAAAGATATGCCCTTCAGCGATTTCCTAAAAGTAATTGACAGCATAACACCCCACGTCAATCCTAATAAAGTATTGATAATCATATCGGGTGGCGAGCCATTGATGCGCAAAGACCTTGAAGATTGCGGACTCGAACTCTACCGCCGAGGCTTCCCTTGGGGCATGGTGTCAAACGGACTATTCATGACTCCCGAGCGTTTCAATTCACTTATGGATAGCGGTTTGCGCTCATTGACCATCAGCCTTGATGGTTTCGAGGAGGACCACAACTGGATGCGAGGGAATCCTAAGTCGTTCGAATGTGCTGTGCAAGCCATAAAATTGGCTATTGCCGAGCCTACCCTCGCCTTCGATGTGGTGACTTGCGTCAACCCTCGCAACTACCCATATCTCGATAAAATGGCTGATTTTCTCGTATCAATAGGCTTGAAACGCTGGCGACTATTCACTATATTCCCATCAGGTCGTGGCAAAGACCCCGAACTACAAATAACCGACGAACAATTCCGTGGGCTACTTGACTTCATCGTGCGCATGCGCGAAACCAAAAAGATTCATGCCTCATTCAGTTGCGAAGGCTTCTTGGGCGAATACGAGGGCAAAGTGCGCGACCACTACTACACCTGCCAAGCTGGCTTGTCGATAGCCTCAGTGCTTTGCGATGGTAGCATATCGGCATGCACCAGCATCCGTAGCGACTACCACCAAGGCAATATCTACAAAGACGACTTTTGGGAAGTGTGGGAAAACAAATTCGAACCATATCGCAATCGCGATTGGATGAAAAAAGATGAGTGTGCCGACTGTAAGGTGTGGAAATTCTGCAAAGGCAACGGTATGCACCTCCGCGACTCAGACGGCAAATTGAAACTTTGTAACTACAAAAAACTATATAAGTAGTGAGAGATAAAAACCGCCACAAAAATACACATTCTCATTGGGTATTTTTTGTGACGGTTTTCTTGCTTGCAGTTTGCTTGAACCTTGCTTGAGGGTAGGGTCAAAAAATACACAATGAGAGTGTGTATTGGCATGTAGAAAATATTTACTATTATAGAAAAAATAGCTCTAAAAAAATAACGACATATTCAAAAAAATGCACTATCTTTGCAAACGAAATTATTGTGGGGAAATGTTTTTTAATAAACATAGATAAAACCCATTAAATTAGCGTGAAAAACTTAATTAAATATCTAATTTCCATCATAATTGCATTTGCTTTTATTGATGGTATGGGTAAATCGGATTCTGTAGATTTAGAGAATTCGATAGAGGATTTAACCACTGAATTTGTAACAGAACATGTCGATTTTTCTATTTTCGACTCTGCCTTACACAACTCACGCCAAATATCATCAGTAAGTGCGCCAAACATTAAATCAACCTCACAACGAACAAATAACGCACACAAAAATAATTTTACATTCGTAAAAGCTGGTAAAATCCTGAATATCGGCATAATCAATTCCCTATATAACAATTCCTCAACACTTTATTCCTCACTTGCCAAACCTACTCGCCGATTGATTGGTTTTGGTAGGCTTATTATTTAGTCGTGTTCGCCACCTACTTAGGGTAGAATATATCTGAAATATACAGACATAACACACATAACTAAATAATAAACAATGGAATACATAATTCTTCTCTTATCTTTGGCAGGTATCGTCGTGGGGGCAGACTTGCTCGTTGCGGGTGCAGTATCTATTGCCAGAAAATTCAAAGTATCAGATTTCGTTATTGGTGCCGCAATTGTCGGAGTCGGCACATCAATGCCCGAACTTGTAGTCAGTTTCATCGGTGCAGTAAAAGGTAATGCCGATGTAGCTATAGGTAATGTGGTGGGTTCCAATATCTTCAACGTATTGGGCATACTCGGACTTACAGCCTTACTTTTCCCTATCGCAATCAACAAAGAGAACATGAAATTCGAAATTCCGCTCTGCATCGGAGTTTCGGCTCTCCTTATGTTACTTACATTCAACTTCTTCAACGGCTCAACCGCATGTATCGGCAGATTAGACGGATTGTTTCTTCTCGCTATGTTTGCTCTATTTATGTGGTACTCATTCTACCGCGACAAAAAGAGTGCATCGGCAGAAGAAATATCTGCTACGACCGCAGACAATACTCCAATATGGCTCGCAATAACGAAAGTGTTGGGCGGACTTGCCATTTTAATAACAAGTTGCGATTTATTTGTTGACAACGCTGTAGCTGTGGCTAAATCGTTCGGCGTGAGCGATGCTATTATCTCACTTACACTAATCGCTTGTGGTACATCATTGCCCGAACTTGCGGCTTCACTTGCCGCAGCAGTAAAGAAAAACACTCAATTGGCTCTCGGCAATATAGTCGGCTCAAACATTTTCAACATCACACTCATTCTCGGACTTAGCTCACAAGTTATGCCTCTTACATCTGCAGGCATAACTATGGTTGACTATCTTGTAATGATTACAGCTGCAGTACTCACTCTCCTATTTGGATTCTTTGGCAAAATCGGCAGATTGAGCGGTGCGTTCATGTTCATTTGCTTTGTCATCTACAATATTTATTTGATAAGTTAACACTCTATACACTAAACAATTAAACTCTATACTAAACAATGGGTATCTTACAAATTTTTACACTTTTAGGAGCATTAGGTATGTTCCTTTATGGCATGAACTTGATGAGTTCAGGCCTTCAAAAAGCATCTGGAGACAAACTACGCGGTTTCTTGTCAGCCATGACTTCAAATCCTTTCAAAGGTGTATTAACCGGACTTGGTGTTACCTCCTTAATTCAATCGTCATCGGCAACTACAGTAATGGTAGTCAGCTTCGTTAATGCTGGTCTGCTCACTCTTGCACAAGCCATTAGCGTCATCATGGGAGCCAACATAGGTACTACCGTAACTGCTTGGCTCGTGGCATGGCTCGGATTCAAAGCCGACATCTCTATACTTGCCATCCCTTTAATGTTATTTGGCTTCTTGTTCTCTAACTCAAAAAAGAGTCAACGCCAAAACATCGGCGAACTCATAGTAGGTTTCTGTCTTCTATTTCTCGGACTTTCGTTCATGAAAGAATCTGTGCCTGACCTTAGAGAGACTCCACAAGTATTAGAATTCGTAAAAAGTTGGTCAAGCCTTGGCTTCAGCTCGGTATTGATTTTCCTTGCATTCGGCACTCTGCTCACCCTCGTACTTCAATCTTCATCAGCTACAATGGCCCTAACGCTCATCATGCTCAGCATGGGATGGATTCCGTTCTCTATGGCATGTGCTATGGTGCTTGGCGAAAACATCGGTACTACTATCACAGCCAATATCGCAGCCTCAGTAGGTAACACACAAGCCAAACGTGCTGCTATGTCGCACACTATATTCAACCTATTCGGTGTAATATGGGCTTTGATTCTCTTCAAACCATTCCTTACCCTCGTAGGCTATATCATCGAACTACTTGGCTTGCCAAACCCATCAGCAGAAGAATTCGCAGTTAGCGCACCAAACTCACCTGAAAGTGTTGCTGCATTGTACGGACTATCTATGCTACACACACTCTTCAACTCAATTAACACATTGATTCTCATCTGGTTTATCAAATTAATCGAAAAAGCTGTTATTTGGATTATCAAAACTCCTAAAAATCAAGAAAATGAAGTTTTCCGTCTCAAATATATCTCAGCTGGCCCACTTGCGACTCCTGAACTTGCCACAGAACAAGCCTTCAATGAAATTATCCACTTTGCTCAAATTTCACGTAATGGACTTGGTTACGCCAAATCGGCTATTACAGAAAACAATGCAGACAAATTCGAAGAACTTCGTGGCAAATTGGTTAAATATGAAGAAATTTCTGACCGCATTGAATACGAAATTGCCACATTCTTAAATGCCGTATCAGTAGGCGACATCAGCGAAGAGACTTCTATCCGCATCAAAGCTATGTATAAGATTATTGGCGAAATGGAATCGCTTGGCGACTCTGGCGAAGCCATCAGCCGCATACTATCAAGACGCAACATCCACAAAAAAACTTTCGATGCAGAAACTATCAAAAATCTCATAAATATGGTAGACGAGGTAGATAGATCATACGATGCAATGATTGAAAACTTAAATGCTGCCCATAAAGGCACTCTTGTCGAAATCTCGAATGCTTACAATGCAGAAGACCGCATCAATAGCCTCCGCAACCTGCTTCGCGACACCGAAATCGAAGAGATTGAAGAAAACAAAAAGAACTATCAAACAAGTGTTTACTATATGGATATAGTGAACGAATTAGAAAAAATGGGCGACTTCATAATCAACATCTCACAAGACCTCGAAAGAGCTTTTATTCAGAAATAATAATCACTCGGATATAAATTAAAAGCCTACGTCAGTTGACATAGGCTTTTTCTATTTTCACTTTCACAATAGATAACACCTACTCAGTCACCAATTTACCCAAGAAAAATTGATTTAACAATTCATCTATATCTTGTTCAGTATCAGACGAAATCTTCTTTTTTATTGCCGAACGACGACAATAATAAGTACCCTCTTGCACACTTAACATTTGACATATATCTCTAACACTCAAACCAATAAAATCAAGAAACATATAGGTATAGTCCATATTAGACAATTGAGGATACTCAGCACTCAAACTATCATGCAATGAGCGACTTATAACCTTTATCATCTCAGGATTAGCCAAGACAACAGACGCATACGTATTCTTACAAATATCTGATACAGCATATAATTTACGAGTTTGCTTATTTGTAGTATCAACCAATTCGACATTCAACTCCTCCAATTTTACTTTTTCGGCTTTCAACTGCACATTCTTCCGTCTATGATACAACAAGATACGAACCAACCACACTATCAACATCACAGCCAATATCGTCAATAAAATAAACACCAAAACAAGTAACGTAGTACGATAACGCTGCAATTGCATCTGCTGGTCATACAATTTTTTATCATATTCACCATTAACACGGGCTATTTGCTCCTCAAAAATCTGCATTGCCTGCTGTTGATAAATATGAAATGCCGAATCATAAACAGCCAACGAACGTTCAAAATCACCTTTCAACGAATAATAAACCGCCAAATTATTATAATACTGAAATTCAAAATCTTTCACCCCTTTCAACTGCTGAATATATGGCATAGCCTCATCAGCTCGCTCATTTATTAAATAAATAGTAGCCAAAGCATCAGCATCACGCACATAGCCAACTCGTTGATAGAAAGGCAAAATCAATTCAACAATAGAATCAGCAGGCAACTGCTCAAGAAACCTAATAGCAAAGCGCGCATTAGTCTTCTCACACATCAAAGTATCGCCACCCAAAGCAAACATACGCACCGCCACATTGCGATAATAAATAGCCGAATCAAGATTTTCAGTCATATTCATCAACAATTTATTGCCAAATGCCAACATTTCAACATCCTCATTCGCTTCAGCCCAAGCCACTAACCTATGCGCATAATAATCACTCTGATGAGGATTATCAACAACCAATATTCTACTCAAATAATAACACAACCTACCAAATTCAACACCTTCATAATCAATATATTGCTCCGCATACTTCAATTCATCAATAGCACCAACACAATCATTATGACCATATAATTTTGCACCCTTAATCAATCTGCAAACCGCCTCGCCACGACGCTCTCCCTCAACCGAGAACACATCAATCAAACTATCTACCTGCTCAATAGGAACATCACTATAATCCATATCAAGCATATTACCATACAACTCTCCTAACTGCGCATTAGCACGCTCTATATCATTCTTATGCCCACACGACGTAAAAAACAACAATATAGCCAATATCCAGAAAAATTTTAACCTCATAATCTTACATTTTTAGCCTATAATTTTCATAATTATAGATTGGGGTGCAAATATAACACTTATTTTTTATATAATAAAACATTTCTAATATTTTTTTATAATACTAAATACCAAAACATTAAATTAAACAATATCTATAATTTTTTAGCCCCAAAAAATCATATCTAAAAAATAGCATAATTATATATTGCATTTTTGGAAGGTACAATAAAATGTGCTAACTTTGCACTCGCATTGATAAAAAACACAGCTCTACAACTAATCAAGAGAATAAATAATCCTAACAACAAATCTATCTTAACAAATCTGGAATACACCCCATACCTTTCAAGATAGTGAACCATACCTTCAAGCAACCTTCACCGAAGAAAACCGCCAATCAACTTGTCAAACGACAACAAACCCAAGCAAAAGTTAATTTATGTTAAAAATGGGGGGGTAATTTTTACAAAGAAAATTTACTAACTTTGCAAATCCAACTCTCAAACCACAAACAAAAGCATTATACCTTTATCATCAACAACTTACAAGAAATGAAACGACTATTTTTGCTATCATTAGTAGCACTATTACTCACCAACTTGATTTCTGCAACAGAAAACAAACAATTCAACAAAACAGGCAACGACAGATTTTCGATTAAAGCCCAAGGCATAATGGGTTTCTACATCGATGTACACGATAACATGAGAGCCGACATGCCAAGTGCCCCAACAGGATTGATATTTGGCATAGAATTTCCATCAACGCAACAACGCCCTTGGCAACAATATCTTTTAAACCCAACTGTAGGTTTAGGCATGACCTACCTCAACTTAGGATCAGAAAGATTTGGGCATGCAGTAGCACTATATCCCTATATACTACTCAACTGCATTCGCACACAACACTTTGAAATGAAAGTAAAATTAGCACCAGGTTTAGCAGTAGTAAATGAGCACTGGTACACCCAAGAAGACCAAAATACCGACCACTATTACGACGCAACAACCAATGCTATTTTTGGCTGTTACTTGAATGCATACCTCAATGCCGGATTGAATCTCAACTTCCCCATCACACGCAACTTTGCCATCAATGGCGAATTTGGCTTTATCCACATGAGTAACGGACGCGTATGCATGCCTAATGTAGGCGCAAATATCTTCTATGGTGGCGTTGGATTCATTGCAACCATAAATCCAGACGAAGAAGATGAGCGCAAACCAATCAAATTCCCCAACCTACCATATAAATGGAGTTTAAATATCACCGCTGCAAGCGGAGCACAATCTGCCGACATAGAAAAACATAAATTTGCAATAGCATCATTACACACAGGCGCAGTATATAATATATGCAATTGGTATAGCATAGGAGGCGGTGTGGATCTATTCTTCAACGATGCTATTAGCAAAAATACCCGCCGCAATTTGTATAGCAAACACGAAGACATAAACTACACATTCACAGATAAACTACGCATAGGTGTGGCAATCAACAACGAATTTAAATTCGGTATGCTCACTACAATTTTTGATTGGGGTGTGTATCTTTATAACCCATCACGCAATTATTATTACGACTACGTAAGAGATTACTGCCAAAATGGATTAAAAAAACGTCCTTTGTTCTATAAATCAAGTGGCCCTGGTAGCGAAGAGGCATTTCATTATTTCCGTTTTGGCGTAAAATGTAGAGTATGGGACAATCTTTATCTACAAGCAACCGGCAAAACACACATGCAGATTGCCGAATATGTCGAATTCGGTATCGGATATCAAATCCCATTCCTCAAAGAAGATAAACGCAAAAACGGCAAAAACATAATATTCCACCATCACAAAGATTGGTGGAAAAACTAATCACGATGAAAAAACATATCAAACTTATAATAATCATCCTACTTGCAATAGTAGACACACTATCAGCCCAGGAATCCAATCAAATGTCTGACACTTGGAAACCTGATTTCTCGAACTCACACACCCGAGAGCTGATAAAGTTAAAAAAAGCTCAAAACCAATACACTCCTGCAGAATTTAGCAAAGGAAAATCATACAACATAGTAAACACAAAAACCAAAACAAACACTCCTACTCACACCATTTTACAGAACAACAACAATCACTACAACTCACATGATGTTAATCAACACAAAGAACAAAACGTGGTGTACAATACCCCAACACAAATAAAACCCACCCCTACCCACATCTCAGAAAACACACAATTGAATGACAATAACACAGTAACAACTGGAGATGTGATGTACGCACTTAACCGTGGCGATAAACCCAACGACCCATCCGCAACGCCAATTGGTGATGCACTAACTCCAATGTTAATTTTTGCTTTGTGTTGGATTATTTATAGACTAAAAACAAAAAACTGATTAAACAAATTTACTTAATCAGCCTATTAAGTTATCTACATATGAAAAGGTTATCTTTTTTATTAACTATTATATTCAATCTTTTCTCTGCTACTATGTGGGGAGAAGATTTTTTGGTTAACTACTACCATAAAGGTGCAATTGTACACACCCAGCAAATAACCGAAGGCTCAGCAATAGGGACATTACCTGAGCTCAACCTTACATCATGTGATGATAAAATCAACATTTTTGTTGGCTGGATTGCTGAAGCCGATATTGCTAAATATCAAACAGCCAACACCACTACACCTACATTCATCACCGAAGAATATACACCTACCACAAATACAAATCTCTACGCTGTATTTGCCGATGGGAAATCTACCGGTGAATTCATATGGCAACAGGTAAAATCAAAATCAGAATTAAAAGACAACGACCAAATAATCATTACTGCCCATAGCCACAACTACGCCATAAGCAAAACATTCAACAAAGATAAACAATTAGTAGCTCTAGAGATAACAAAAAGTGAAGATAAATCAACAATAACTCCAAATGAAGATGTACAAATATTTACATTAGAAAAAATCAACGAATACTTATGGGGTATCCGTTGTGAAGCAGGATATTTGGGTAATCCTTCAACTTCAACCAACAACACAATAATATATTACACAAAATCAAATGATTGGAGCAAATGGGGCATAACAATTAACGCAACAAACTATTCTACTCAAATCAAAAATAACAAAACTAATTATCATCCTTATTTATATTTTCACGTAAACAATAATTATTTTGCTTGTACATCAACAAATTATTCAAATCTCGCAATCTACAAACAAACACCTATTTTTGAAGTAAACTATCTCTCATGTACTATGCCTGATGCCGTGGAGTGTACTATAAGACTACATGATGGGGAAAAGGTGTCTGAAATAAAATGCAAAAGTAATGAATCAATTACTCAACCTACATCAACACAAGAGATTGACCATTGGCATTTTTATGGATGGACGACTGCACCCGTAAATAAAACAACTACTGCACCTGAAATAATCACATTTCCATACACTCCAACAAACAATATAGACCTATACGCTGTATATTCAAATACCACTGCCGATAGTTTGATGATGACAAATAAAACTATTCCCGCAAATTGGCAAGTAAAAGAAACTCGTAATAATGACACAGTTATTTCATTATTCTCAAGTAGTAACTATATCGAAATACCTGCTGTCGAGAATATTACAAAAATAGAGATAGAAGCAAGAAAAGACGATACATACGATTACAAAATCTATGTAATAACAGAAAAAGAAACATTAATAGAAAGTATAGGTGGCAACTATAAAACATATAGCTTTGATATTAATTATTCTATCAAAACTTCTATCAAAATTATGTCTACATCAATCGCAAAAACTAAAGGTGTTGTTGTAAGAAACATTGTTGTACACCATCTGCCAATCTACTCATCTACTATAGAGCAAGATAATCGTTACACAATATCGTTAGAATCAAACACAGACAAAGACCTAATAAAACACTACACAATATCGCAAAGTCGTGGTAAAGATGTAAACTTGCCTAAAAATACATTCTCCAATGAATCATTAGAGTTTATTGAATGGAATACAAATGCTGATGGTGCGGATGAGAGATATAACGATGAAGCCACAATACAAAATATCACTGCTGATATAACCCTCTATGCTCAATGGGGTACAATTGAAACAATCGAAAGCAAAGAGACTCTTAATATAGAAAACGAAACCACCATAAACAAACTAATCATAAAATCAGACGTTCAGGGCTATACTGGAAAAATAAAAATTGATAATAACGCACAACTAAAAATAAAAGACATCATAACTTTTGAAAAAGAGATTGATAACACACGTTACCATTTTTTCTCATTGCCATTTGATTGCAATATAATAGATATTGAGGCTACAACTAACACTGGGAACGAACTCACCTACGCAATAAACGACACAGAAGGCGATTGGGTTATATGCAGCTATAACCAAACACTAGCAGCTAATAATGCTGGAGATAGTAAAAAGAATGCTTGGACAGATATTTTAGATAAACACTATACATTAAAAGCTAATCAGGGCTATATCGTAGGTTATTTTACTGAAGATGAAAAGGTAACATTAAAATTCACCTCAAAGAAGCCACAAATAATTTCTACTCCTATAGAAAAAACTTATAACTTAGGTGCAGATTACGAATGGTACACCAATGGAGAAAATATTTCAGCAAATGGATGGAATCTGATTGGACAACCATATTATGAAACTTTAACACAAGGAAGTTTAACTAATTATGTTACAATACCTAATGATGATGGCAAGACATATACTCAATGCCTGTATAAAGAGGCATTAGCAAAAGGATTGATAACTCCGTTCTCGGCTTTTTTCGTACAATTGCAAGAAAATTCAGCTCCAACTATCAGAACAGAAAAGTTGGACTACGCATTGTATAATGGGGAAGCATCTGATTTTATGCATATTTATCTGTCTGACGGAAAAATGACTGACCGCACGTCAATATTCAATAATAATCAACTTACTGCTGATTATGAAATTGACAATGACCTAAAAAAATGGATTGGTTATGCCGAATCCCCTCAAATCTATACAATTGAGAATGATATACCTCTTGCATACAATGTACAAAAAATAGATGAAACAAGTATATTAAAAATTGGTATATATGCTCCAACAGAAGGAGAATATACTTTTGCCGCAAACGAAAATTGCCAAGACATACATCTCATTGACAATGAAACAAACACGACAACTAATCTTGCCCAATCGGATTATACAGTACACTTAACAGAAGGAACAAATAACGACAGATTTAAGATTTATTTCCAAAAAACAACATCCACTCAACTAATAACAAACAACACAAAAATTGAATATTTTGTACAGAATGGCACTATTTGGATTAAAAATTTACCTCCAAATAGCTATATATACATATACGATTGTACAGGAAAAATAGTAGGAAAAAGCATTTTAGACCATTATTGTCTCCCTTATAAAGGCCTATATCACATAATTATAATGCAAAATGACATAAAAATTGATAATTTTGATGCTATATATTGAAATTTTTAGTACCTTTGTAGCCGAAAAACATTACTAACTAAAATATTTATAATCTATGAAAAAGTTATTATTGACTATTGCACTTGTAGTATGTGCATTTATTTATGTTGACGCGCAACCACGCGCTATTGGTGCTAACCTTGGTTGGAACGTAGGTTTCTCTTATCAACACAGTTTTGGCGAAGCTAACTTCCTCGATGTAGCTGTTGACCTCCCACAAGTAAATGGTATTGGTGGTATCGTTACTTACAACTGGGTTGACCCATTCAATGCTCCTGTACCTTGGCAATACAAAGGTTCATGGAATTGGTATCTTGGTGTCGGTGGTGCTGGTGGTTTCTACGGTTTGTTTAACGATGTAGCTTGGAAAGGTGCTTATGTTGGCGTTGCTGGTCAAGTTGGTATCGCTTACGACTTCTGGTTCCCTCTCCAACTTTCTCTTGACTATCGTCCAAACATCGGTGTTCACTTCGGTGACCACGTTCGTTTCAACGACCATGGTTTCTATGGAATCACTCTTGGCGTTCGCTACAGATTCTAATCTAAACCAAATAAAAAAAGGTTGACTCAAACGAGTCAACCTTTTTTTGTGCCATATTACATTATTTTTGACGAGGGAATAGTAGAATTGGAGTACCATGGAATTCCCATGTTTCACGCAATTTATTCTCTAAGAAACGCATATATGGTTGCTTAATATACTGTGGCAAGTTAGCGAAGAATACGAATGTTGGCACTTGTGTATCAGGCAATTGAGATACGTATTTAATCTTGATGTATTTGCCTTTATATGCTGGTGGTGGATAGTTCTCAATAAGAGGCAAGAAGAATTCGTTGAGTTTCGCAGTAGAAATTTTACGTTTTTTGTTTTCATATACCTCGATAGCAGTTTCCACTACTTTATAGATACGTTGTTTTGTGAGTGCCGATGTGAAGATGATTGGGAAATCGGTAAACGGAGCCAAACGCTCACGAATTGCATCTTCGTAGCGTTTGATGTCTTTTGGTGTTTTGCTCTCAATTAAGTCCCATTTATTTACACATACTACTAAGCCTTTGCGGTTCTTTTGAATAAGTGAGAAGATGTTAAGATCTTGACTTTCGATGCCACGAGTTGCATCAATCATAAGGATACAAACATCGGAATTTTCGATGGCACGAATTGCTCGGATAACTGAGTAATACTCAATATCTTCATTTACTTTTGCTTTTTTACGAATACCTGCTGTATCAACAAGATAGAAGTCGTGACCGAATTTGTTGTAACGGGCATAGATTGAGTCGCGAGTTGTGCCTGCAATGTCAGTCACAATATGGCGGTCTTCACCGATGAAAGCGTTGATAATCGAAGACTTACCAGCATTTGGACGACCTACTACGGCGAAACGAGGGAGGTCTTCGAGCTGCTCGTTAGTGTCAGGTTTGAGGAATTCTAACAAACGGTCGAGCAATTCGCCTGAACCTAAACCATTCACAGCAGACATGATATAAGGGTCGCCAAGACCAAAAGCATAGAACTCGGCAGCTTGATATTGAAGGTCGAAAGTATCGACTTTATTTGCTACGAGAATTACAGGTTTCTTTGCTGAACGAAGGATTTGCGCTACATGCAAATCAAGGTCGGTAATACCACTCAATACATCGACAACAAACATGATAACATCGGCTTCTTCGATTGCGATAGCCACCTGACGATTGATTTCTTCTTCGAAAATGTCCTCAGAATTTACTACCCAACCACCTGTGTCAACAACAGAGAAATCGCGACCACACCATTCACAAAGTCCGTATTGGCGGTCACGAGTTGTACCTGCCTCATCGTTTACGATAGCACGACGAGACTTAGTCAAGCGATTGAAAAGCGTAGATTTACCCACGTTTGGGCGACCTACGATAGCAACTAAATTACTCATTATAAATAAAAATGCTTTATGGTTGCCGCAGTCTTCACAGACTCTCCGTCACTCCCATTACATATCATCAGAGCGGAAAGGCAACCGAGGTTAATAATTTGGGTGCAAAGTTACAAAAAAATACTTAAATAAAAAAATCGGTGGAATATTGGGGTTTTGATTGATAGGAGTATTGTAATAGCAATTAGGGTTATAGTATATTTATCCTATATTTATAGTATATTTATCCTATATTTATCTTATATTTATAGTATGTTGTAGTTATGGAGAGGTTAGGGCTCTTTGTTGGTTTAGTTGAAAAGAGTGGAGTTGAAAGATGTGTTTTTGTTTGGATATCCGGATATTCTGGAGATGCCTGATATTTCAGATATACTTGATATTCTGGATTTTCGAATATAATATTTTTTAAAAACATGTAAAAGGGTAGGCGTTTTTTATCTAATGTTTAGTCTGACGGCTAATTGGACGCATGAGCCGTGCATCCATACAAAACGAAAGAAAAAAAGGAGAGGTATGTTGAAATAATGTAGTTCAAATAAATTGACAAAGGACCCCAAAATTAAGAAATATTTTCAGATAAAATTTGGCAATATTTTTTAGTGATTTTTCTTGCAAGAACGATTTTTTTATAGTAACTTTGCATAAATTTAGGCTATACTGATTTGCATTATGAATTTAGGCAATAGAACACACCAACATTATCCTCTTGGCGCTGTGCAATTAGCAGTGCAAGTTTCTGTTTTCTATTGTTTTATTGATATTAAGGAGTAACTATTTTTTAATAGATAGTTGCTCTTTTTTTTAATTCATAGTGCATAATTCATAGTGCATAATTAATCATTCGGAGTCAAATATAGAAAAACAAATAAAAATACTATGGAAAAATTATTGCTTAAAAATGCGCTTATCTTCCGCGATTGTGGATTTGAGAAGACAGATATTCTCATCGTAGATGGAAGAATTGCAGAGGTACGCACTTCGCTCAAAGATGAAGATGCAGAGGTGATAGATATGGCGGGTCTTTCTATCTTACCAGGTTTGGTTGACCTTCACGTGCATTTGCGTGAGCCTGGTTTTGAACATAAAGAGACTATATTATCGGGGACTTCGGCAGCGGCACATGCTGGCTATACCGATGTGTTTACAATGCCTAATTTGCGCCCTGCACCAGATACTACGGAGAACTTGAATGTGCAATTGCGCGCTATCCGTAGCGATGCGAAGGTGAATGTTCACCCTTACGGTTGTATTACTATGGGCGGTCGTGGCGAAGGTGAATTGGTTGATTTTGCGGCTCTTGCGCCATACGTATGGGGATTTTCGGATGATGGTCGTGGTGTACAATCAGACGAACTTATGCGCAAAGCAATGATTGAATGTAAAAAATTGAATAAAACTATCGTTGCACACTGCGAGGTAAATGAGTTGTTGAAAGGTGGTTATATCCACGATGGTGAGTATGCTCGCAGAAATGGCCACCTTGGTATTTGCTCAGAGAGTGAATGGAAACAAGTTGAACGCGATATTAACCTTGTACGTGAAACGGGATGTAAATATCATGTTTGCCATATTTCGACTAAAGAAACTGTGGAATTGATTCGTGAGGCTAAGAAAGAGGGATTGCCTGTAACTTGCGAAACTGCACCACACTACCTTATCTTGACAGATATGGATTTGAGAGAAGATGGTGCTTATAAGATGAATCCGCCACTACGCTCGGCAGAAGATAAAGCGGCATTGATTAAGGGTATTCAAGACGGAACTATTGATTGCATTGCTACAGACCACGCTCCTCATGCGGCAAGTGAAAAGATTTGCGGTTTGAAAGATAGTGCATTCGGTATTACAGGTCTTGAAGTGGCATTCCCATTGTTGTTTACCTATTTGGTTAAAAAGAATATAATCACAATGGAACGCCTTATTGAACTTATGTCAACTAATCCTCGTAAGATTATGGGCTTGCACCCTGTAACAATTGGAGAATATGCCGACTTGGCAATCATGAACCTTGACTCAGACTACAAACTCAACACAAACCATTTTGTATCGAGCGGTAAATCGACTCCATTTGCGGGCTGGAAGGTGAATGCTGAATGTGTGATGACAATGATTAAGGGTGAAGTTGTTTACTCTTTATATAATTCGTAAGTATAGTAACGAGTAGATAGTAACGAGTAACGAGAATTTCGCGACAAGAAAATAATCTCACTACTTGATACTAACTACAAAAAAATCTAATATAAACGAGGCGAAACCGAGTACAAAAGTCTCGCTACTCGCTACTAAATATATAATTATGACTCCATATAATAAAAAAATCGTTCTTGAAAACGGCTATGAGTTTTTTGGTTATGGCTTTGGCGCAGACCGCGAGGCTATAAACGAAATAGTTTTCAATACTTCGATGGTGGGATATCAAGAGATTATCTCAGACCCATCATATACAGGACAAATGGTTGTGATGACTTATCCGCTCATCGGCAACTATGGTATCACCGATGAAGACTACGAAACAAAATTCCCTACTTGTGGTGGTCTTATCGTGAGAGAATATAACGATGTGCCTTCGAACTTCCGTTATACAAAAACGCTAAACGAAGTGCTTGAAGAACATAATATTCCTGGTATTATGGGTATCGACACACGTCGTCTTACTCGCATTATCCGCTCAGAAGGTTCGCAACGCGTAATTATCACAGACATAACTACTTCGAAAGAAGAAGCCTTGAAACGCATTGCCGAAACCCCAATAATGCACGACCACGTAGATCAAGTAAGTTGCAAAAAACGCTGGTTCTCACGTACACCTAACCACAAATACGATGTGGTAGCTATCGACTGCGGTATTAAATACAACATTATCCGCGCATTAAATGCTCGTGGATGTAATGTAACAGTTGTGCCTTACGACACTACAGCAGAAGAGATTCTTGCATTCCAACCAGATGGCTTGTTCCTCTCTAATGGTCCTGGCAACCCTGAAGATGTTACTACAGTTATCAACCTCGTGCGTGAATTACGTGGCAAATTGCCTATCTTTGGTATTTGTCTTGGCCACCAAATGATTTCACTCGCATACGGTGCACAAACTTACAAACTCAAATTCGGACACCGCGGAGGTAATCACCCTGTAAAAAACTTACTCACTGGCAAAGTGGAAATCACATCACAAAACCACTCTTATGCAGTTGACGAAAAAACTCTCGCAGGTACAGACCTTGAAGTGACTCATATCAATATATTAGACAACACAGTAGAAGGTGTGCGTTCTGAGAAAGACAAAGTATTCTCAGTGCAATATCACCCAGAAAGTGCACCAGGTCCACAAGATAGTGCGTACTTGTTTGACCAATTCATCAAATTAATGCAAGAATAAAAGTTGAAATGTGAAAGTTGAAATGTGAAATTTCAAACTAAATAACTTTCAAATTTCAAATCTTAAATTTCAAATTTAGAATTATGCCAAAAAGAACAGATATAAAAAAGGTAATGGTCATCGGATCGGGTCCGATTGTGATTGGACAAGCTGCCGAATTTGACTACGCAGGTACACAAGCATGTCTTGCTTTGAAAGAAGAAGGTTACGAAGTAATCCTCGTAAACTCTAACCCTGCAACTATTATGACTGACACCAACATCGCCGATAAGGTGTATATGGAGCCTCTCACATTGGAATATGTAGCAAAAATCATTCGCTACGAACGTCCTGATGCGATTGTACCAAGCCTTGGTGGTCAGACTGGTCTTAACCTCGCAGTGCAACTTGCAAAGAAAGGTGTACTCGAAGAGTGCGATGTTGAAATTCTTGGTACTTCATTCGAAAGTATCGAACGTGCGGAAGACCGCGAACTCTTCAAAGAACTTTGCGAATCGTTAGGCGAACCTGTACTCCCTTCTATCATTGCCAACAACATGAAAGAGGGTCTCGAAGCTGCTGAGAAAATTGGCTATCCTGTTGTACTCCGTCCTGCATTTACGTTAGGTGGTACTGGTGGTGGTTTTGCCGACAACGAAGAGGAATTCCGCGAAATCATGCGTAATGCCCTCACTCTTTCACCTGTACACCAAGTGCTTGTAGAAAAAAGTATCAAAGGCTTCAAAGAGATCGAATACGAAGTGATGCGCGATGCTAACGACACAGCTATCACTATCTGTAATATGGAAAACATCGACCCTGTTGGCGTGCACACTGGCGACTCTATCGTTGTTTGTCCTTCGCAAACTCTTACTAACAAAGAGTATCAACTTCTCCGCGACTCGGCTCTCAAAATCATTCGCGAATTGAAGATCGAAGGTGGTTGTAACGTGCAATATGCACTCGACCCTCACTCGTTCAACTACTACCTCATCGAGGTGAACCCTCGCGTGAGCCGTTCGTCAGCTCTTGCTTCTAAAGCCAGCGGTTACCCTATCGCTCGCGTTAGTGCTAAAATCGCTGTTGGCCTCCGCCTCGACGAAATACAAATTGCTAACACTCCTGCTTCGTTCGAACCTGCTCTCGACTATGTGGTTACTAAAATTGCTCGTTTCCCATTCGACAAGTTCGCTACTGCTCAAAACACTCTCGGCACTCAAATGAAGGCTACTGGTGAGGTAATGAGCGTGGGTCGCACTCTTGAAGAATCTCTCCTCAAAGCTGTGCGTTCACTCGAAACTGGTGTTTGCCACATCTATCACAAAAAATTCGACGATTGGGACACTGCGCGTCTCCTCGAATATATCCGCACTGCTACCGACGACCGCCTCTATGCTATTGCTCAACTCATTCGTCTTGGCGTCGACCTCGGTATGGTGTACAATGCT
>JAZOUT010000031.1:0-3434 GCA_045658305.1 Candidatus Aphodosoma sp.
TTGGTGATGTTCAACCGCAAGTTTATGATTATTGTGGGCATTTGTTTCCTCATCGCTGCGCCAATCAGTTACTTTATTACGGACTATTACTATAGCACTTTTGCGTACCGTGCACCGATAGCCGTGTGGGTGTTTGTGGTAGCGTTGTTGGCTGTGCTCTTTATCACGGCTCTGGTAGTCACCCTCGCCAGCCTCCGCACCGCCACCTCCAACCCCGTCGAAGCACTGAGGACGGAGTAAACATATCTTTTCTGCTCTGCATCATCGGGTGCAGAGCAGAATTTTGTGTGGTTAAAATCATAAAAAACTCGTTTAATTTATTGAAATTGCATAAAAAATGCATTTTTTTAAAATAGAATTTGTATAATTCGTTTTTTATTTGTACTTTTGCGGAAAATTCACAGAAAGGAGATACTAATTATGATACAAGAGATTAAAATCAAGAACTTTCGTTCGTTTAAGGATGAAGTTGTATTTAGTTTTGAAGCTTCGAATGATAAATTTGCAGAAAGTAGTCAAGTAGTACAAGTAAATGAGAATACACGACTATTGCGATTTGCTGTTATTTATGGTTATAATGCTTCAGGAAAATCTAACTTGTTAAAGGTTTTTGATTTTCTATCTGATTTTTGGTTTGCAGAGTCTAGAGATGTAGATAAAAAAATAGAAGTAGAACCATTTAAATTGGACGCATATTCTCCAAAGGAACACTCCTTCTTTGAAGTAACATTTTTTGTTGAAGATACAAAATATCATTACCAATTGGAAATAGATCAAACTCAAGTATTTTATGAGAAACTTGAGTGCTGTAAGAGTATTCAGCCGACCAAACTTTTTGAAAGGTGGTTAGAGGACAACCAGTCTAATATTAAATTTGCTCCCACAGTAAAAATAAGTAATGCTGCTAAAGATAGCATTATTGTACATTGTTTGAAGAATATGTCGTTTTTTGCAGCGCGTAATCAAGTAAATGTAAGTATTCCGTTGATTGATGCAGCAAAAGATTTGCTACGACATAAGATGATGAGCATGATTACTCCGTCAACTGAATTGATGAGATATGCTCAACGAAAAGCATCTAAAAACAATGATTTAGTGAATTATATTCTTAACTTCCTTCATGAAGCAGATTTTAACATTACGGATTTAAAGACAGAAATCGTGGAGAAGCCTATTCCCGAAGATGTTAAGAATATTTTATTACAAACAGATACTCTTCCCACAGAAATTAAAGAAGATATTAAAAATGTTGGAACGATTAGGCAAGCTCAAACACAGTTTGAACATACTGTCACAAACGAAAGAGGGATAGAGAAGTATCATTTGGATCCAAATAAGAATGAAGAATCAAGGGGGACTATTCAAACATTTGGCATAGAAACAGCGTTGTATTATGCATTACAGAAGAATGCTTTTTTACCTATAGATGAGATAGAATCATCTTTACATCCTAAATTGTTGGAAAAGATTATCTTCGAATATCTAAAGACAAAATCAAAATCTCAAATTTTAGTCACGACACATAACGATGGACTATTAGATTTAGTAGATGACTTGATTCGTAAGGACTCTATATGGTTTACTGAAAAAAAGGTATCAGGTGCAACAGATTTGTATAAGTTGACCGATTTTAGAGGAATTAACCGTTTGTCTTCCATCAGGGAAGCTTATCGTAATAAGCGTTTTGGGGCAACAATGAAAGAGGTATGAAGAAGCGAGAGTTAGCAGAGGAAATAGAACAGCAGTACTTCGATTCGGGAGAGATTACTATTCCTGAAGAAAATGAAGGAACCAAAGATATGGCTCCGCTATTACCGTTTATTATAAGCGGAGGTACCAATACGGAGTACTATTATTTTAAGCATATCCATAAAATTACTAAATTTAAATTTCAACTTAAGCCAGAGTATTTTGGACACGAATCAAATTACACTGTAGTATTTCCTGCTAAAATAAGAGATATTATAGAGAAGAACGCTGAGGCAAAAATCTTTTGTGTGTTTGATTGGGATTCAATATATAAGAGCAAGAAAGAGCAAATAAAGTATTGTGATTTTGAAGAACAATTTAAAAATGAAATTGCGAATGGTATTGTTGTTCTATGCCCAAGTATGCCTTGTATAGAATATTGGTTCTTATTACACTTTTGTGACGACAAAAATTTATATAAAACTTATCCTAAGGTATCCTCTCCACTGGCATCTTACATAAAACCATGTTTTCCTAATCCTAACATTGCTTTGAAGAAACTCTTAAAGAAAGGGGAATATCTTGAGAGCCCGATATGGGTCATGAATCTTTGTGCTGATGGTAAATTAGATGATGCTATTAAGCGTGCAGAGAACAATATAAAGATTGCTATTGAGAATGGAAATTTGACAGACCAATCTTATACATATGTCTATAAAATATTCAAACAGTAATATTTTTTGAAATCCAACGACCGCCCTCATTGTTATGCGGTCGTTGATGTTCAAAGACTATAAAATCCTATGAATATATTAATTATTGGCGCTACTTCTGGCATTGGAAAAGAATTGCTGAATCAGTATGTCGTCCAAGGGCATTCTGTAATAGCATGTGGCAGAAGGGAGAATATTCTAAATGAACTATCAACACAAAATTCCTCAGTACAAGGAGTGCAATGAGATATTTGTGACATTGGTTCTACTAGCCAAACTATTTCAGGCTTGTTTGCTCAAACGAGGATAGACATAGCTATTGTAACAGTTGGAATTGGAGATTTGAATCCGACTTTAGATAATACTATAGAACTAAACACATTGCAAACTAATGTTACTGCTTGGACCAATTGTGTTGATTTGTTGTATAAGTCATTTCAAAAGCAAAGTTTCGGGCATTTAGTTTTAATAACATCAGTTGGAGGATTACGAGGCGAACCAGCAGCACCTGCATATTCTGCATCCAAGGCATATCAAATGAATTACGCAGAGGCACTCAAGAAGAAAGCATTTAAAAATTTGCCATCTCTCAGAATTACTGAAATTCGTCCTGGCTTAGTTGATACAGCAATGGCAAAAGGGGACGGATTGTTTTGGGTAATGCCTACAAATGTAGTTGTGAAGCAAATTCTTCGTGCGATAAATAAAAAACAAGCAACGTGCATTGTTACCAAACGCTGGCGGATCGTACATTTTATCATGCGGCTTCTCCCTTGGGGATTATATAAACGAATATAGTATCACCGAGTCTAAATGTGAATCGGAATAAAGAA
Source organism: Candidatus Aphodosoma sp. (assembly GCA_045658305.1). Lineage (GTDB taxonomy): Bacteria > Bacteroidota > Bacteroidia > Bacteroidales > Paludibacteraceae > Aphodosoma. Next base: position 3,236 of record JAZOUT010000031.1, read on the forward strand.
AACACGAATGAAATCCAAAGCTAAAATACTTGTCGTGGACGACAACAAAGGTATTCGTGCAGCGCTGGAGATGTTGCTGCCGCGATTCTTTGCTCAGGTGGAGATGCTGTCTTCGCCTAAGTCGTTGCAATCCACTATCCGCGAACTGCAACCCGATGTGGTGCTGCTCGATATGAACTTCCAAACCGCTATCAACACG
>JAZOUT010000032.1:0-6732 GCA_045658305.1 Candidatus Aphodosoma sp.
CAATATCGTCATCCACACTATGGAAGAAGTAGGCAGGTGCTTGCAGATCGTATCTTACGAGATTGTTGTGCTGTAGTACCTTGTAGAGCCATTTGGCTGAGCGGCTATTGAGGTCCAATGCCTCGGGCGTCATCAGTTCGGTCATTATGGTAGAGCCCATGAGTTGGTTGATTTGTGCCACGGTGTAGTCTTTCGAGAGAATCCAGTCGTTGTAGTGCGAGAGCAAGGGTTCGAGGAAGAAGTCCTCCACTGCGAATCCCAAGTCGTAAGCATCGCTGAGTCCCATGATAATGAGTGGGATAGCGGCAGGTATGCCCATCTCATCGTTTCCCACGCAATAGAGATAGGTAGCGGCAGGGTCATACGGACCAGCACCTGCGTAGAGGTGGCGCACCGTCCATGGGCTGTCTGTCTGCTCTATCATGCGTGCAACACCGAGTGCTACAGCCCCACCCTGCGAATAGCCCGGAATGACCACATCGGTCGGATAGCTATAGCCATAGTGTTGGAGCAAGGCGGGCATGCAGTGGAGCAAGTCCACCGCTGTCTGTGCAGCGCTGCGCCAATGCAGATAGGGGTGCATCTGTTCGCGTGAGAGACCATAGCCCACATAGTCGGGCATGATGACGGCATAACCTTTCATAGCAAGCACGCTCTCCATGGATAGCATATTGCTGGGGGCTTCTGCGTTGGAGGTAATGGTGTAGTGATTGGCTATCACAATGCCATTGAGGTCACGGTTCTTGGGCAGATACACGCGCCCTGATACCAGCAGCGAGTCGCCTTTAGGGTTCTTGCTCCAATAGGCAACAGGGAAGGTGACATAATGCTTGTGGGGGTTGCGATAGAGTTTCTTCATGACTTTGTAGACGCTCTCGTCGGAGAAGTGTTGGCGCGATAGCTGCATGAGGGTGTTATCCCAAGGGGCATCGCTGTTGAAAGCAGAGCGTACCATTTGCCCACCTTTGTCTTTGTGGGGAATCATGGGCAAGGCAGTGGTGTCCAAAGGGTTGAGCATCACGTAGTCGGTGGCTGCGAGGGCAATCGTGCTACACAGCGCCACGACCAAAAACAGGAGTCTAAGTTTTGTTTTCATAGGGTTTAATAGTTTAGGTTATTAGGTTTAATGGTTGTATATTAATGCATATACAAAAAGCGTGCAAAAGGTGAAAGACCCCTGCTATTGCTCAAATTTATTTTAGTGAAATACCCTCCGAACCCTAAATAGCTGATTGAAGTGCTCGTACTTAGGTGCGGTGAAGGTGTATGTCGTACTTTGGAAAGTTTCAAATTCTCTGCAAAGACACAACAAATAATTGAATTATCAAAGAAAATGTGAAACTTTTTGTTGTTTTTTGACAAAAAGATTATATCTGTGTACACTTTTGCGTAAAAATTCCCATAAATTCCCCGGAGATTTCGGGACCTGAAGGAGTGCGACGGAACGCACTCCGAGCACAGCGCCTAAATACCAATCCTTCTTTCGTTTTAGCATATTAATGCACATTATCGCGCATGTTTTGTATGGCATAAATCACAAAATCTGCCACCAAGGTAGTATTTTTTGAAATCGTAAAATCTTTTTCTGTAAATATGCGTAAAAAGTTGGGTAATTAGACATTTACAGAACCATACTAGTTTATAGTGTAGGTATATTTAACTTGTTGTTCACTAATATCATATATCAACCAAAGGCAATCTTTTCCTATCATCCAACAGCAACCATGACAACACTCGTTAATATCATGATATCGTGGATTTCCATATATGCGTTCGTATGCGTGCTGGATGGCTTTAAAATCAGTTTCCGATATATGCATAGTGTAAGTAAAATGTTTAATTTTCTCTTTTTCTAATTCGATAGTGATATAGATAGAATCGACTTTTACACTATCTTCATTTAGATCTATTACCTCTGTAGAATAGGCTTTTATAGAAATATCACTTTCAGAAAGATGCTGAATAGTGTCAATGTTTATTGGACATTTCCATGGCTCTTTATCCAAATCTTTTAAAAACTGTTCAAAAGCACCATCAATATAAATGCCAAACACTTGTGGGCGTTGCTGGCATGAAGTAAAAAGTGCAAATACTGATATAGCAAGAATGATTAGTTTTTTCATTGTTGTGAAGATTTAGGAGAGTGATTCATAAGTATTTTTATACCTATAATAATCAGGCGCAAGATTTGTAGTGAAGCAATGATTGCTAACAATGCCAATAACGATAGGAATAGATATACACCTTCCAGTTCTCGATAGAACACTCCACTTTGGCGTGGTCATAATTACGATATATTATCCTCTTGGTTTTCATCCAAGCACTCAATATGTTTTAAATTATCTTGCGTGACACTATCAATAACGACTTGATCTATTACATCGGTATAGTCAACGCCTAATTCCTCTTGGCAAAAGTTTTCAATCGCTTTATTGGCACTTGCTGCAAAAGAGGGAAATGCTGCCAGAAAACAATTGAGAAAAAATGGTTCTGCATATGAATACTCAGTTTTCAATCCGTTACTTTTGACTGCAAATTTATTAGCTAAGAATTTTATATACATGCTATCATCTTTTACTTTCACTATATTGTTGTTGATTAAATAGTTACGAATGCCAATTGCTGTAAAACGACGAATTTCAGCATTGTTAATAAGTAAAACGCTTAAGCGTGCAATATGAGTTGGTACATTGTTGAAAGGATACCCTTTTTTCTGTTTCATAATTTTAATATTTTATTCAATTATACTTTCAGTAACTACATTATATAAATAAGCTTTTTTTATAATGAATAGGGCGAAGATATGTTAGAGAGGATTAGCTATTTAACCGTTGGAACACATGGGATAGGCATATTGTTATATAAATTATTAGCATTAACTATTCTTTCCTTACATTTTTGAAGACTACTATAAAATGACGAGCGTCCATGATATTCAGCAGAAATAGAATTGTATCGTTTTACTTGCTCTTGATAGAGCGATATAATTTCCTGATATTTAGGAAACAACACCTTAAAATGTTCTAAACTTTCTTGATAGTCAAATTTATCTTTCTTCCTTCGTTCTTCTTTTGTCAAAAAGAATTCTGCTTTTTTATCCCAATAGGATTTTTGTTTTTCGATTTTATCTAATTGTGTTTTTTCTTTATTGTATATATCTTTAAGTTTGTTTACTTCATATTCTATACTTTCAATTTTAGAATTAAGTGTTGGTAAAATAGTATTGTTGATATTCACAACTTCTTTGATGTATGATAATAATTCATCATTATATAGTGTCAATTCAAAGATGTTTTTAACAAACAATAATGCTCCAGATAGCTTTTCCGCAACAAAATTAAAACCTCTTTCTTCTTCTGTGATATTGCTACTATAATTGGAGAACGCATCAACATTATATACTTTTAAATACTTTTCCTCTTTTGTTGGTCGGATGCTTTTTAAATAGAAGTCAGTATTTTGGTAGAAATCATTGAGACCACTGATCATACTCCTAAATTCATCTATTAGCCAATTTTGTATGAAATCATCTGGTGATGAGGTAATCATATTGCTAAATTGTATAACAAACATAATCAGTTTTTTCCAATTTTCTCTAGCAGGAATATATCTCCGTGTGCACTTTATAAATGATTCTGCACGGGCATAGTAATAGGTAATATAATCAGAAAGTGGTGTTAATAAGCAGTCCTTATATTTTATGGCTACATTCAGATATGATGCAGAACCATAACAAAAATTAGTTTTAACAAGCACATCAATATCTTCCGTTATATTCCATGCAAATGTATCCCATCCTATTGATTCTGTAGAAAGCAATCTAATAGAAGAATCTATTTTTATATCTAGCGTAACGCGTCTATAAGCTGCTGCATATAAGCCTCTCAAAACATCTTTAGCAAAAGATTCTTTTTGTGTTTGATTTAATTGCTTTAAATATTTTTCTGATTTATATTTAGGAATGCTTCTGTAATATTCATCTTCTGTTAAAATATTGATTTTTGCATGTTTGTTAATATCAATATAACTATCTTGATATGCGAATAGGTGGGCGTATTCAGATGTGTATTCTCGAATAAACCCGTTTTGTTTAACAAGATTTTGCAAATCAAGTAATGTGTAGTTTTCGTTATTTACATAGTCACAAATTTTATTAACTAAAGATTGATTAATATTCATTGGTAACTCATCGTAAACAAGAGATCCATGCTCTTCACGAATAATGCTGACATATTGATGATTGATGGCGTAGTAGTGGATAGACATAAAGAATTAGAGAATAATCGGTTTTGATTTTTAATATAGTTGCTATTATGATAATCAATCGTAGTTTATTTTAAAAGTTTTTTATTTGGGAATTAGATGCAGCACAACATATGGAGCAAGGCTTAAATCCTAATGATTTTAAGATATTAATATCGACTTCTGTTTTGGTATTATACTTTATCATATAGTATCTTTTGAGTAATTCTATCATTGGGTGTTTAAATCTCTCATATGCTTCCTTTAAACATTCCATTATTGCTTCAGTTGAAAAAAATGGAACTATTTCTATTCTGAATATTCTCCATATTCTTTTTTCGATACTGTATAACACAATATCTTAGAATTGGTATTATTACAAAAATACAAAATAAATATATAAGCATACATTTAATAAGATTATCCATAAATGCATTTTTACAAATTCAACTTAATAGTAACTATTTATGATTATGCCGTAACCATATTTTTTATTTTCAGCGATTATAATATTATTGTACCTGTGTAATTAATTCTCTTGGTAGGGTAACGCGCTTTGGAGTGTATTTTTGCCCCGTGATGTAATAGTTTTTCGCCAAGTCTTCAGTAAAATGTGATAAAAAAGCTTCGCGTATGCGCGAACATTTTTCATTGATAGAGTTATCTGTTGGATCAGTTACTCGCAAAATGCTCTCTTTTATTTTTTCATCATCAAGACGGTGCGTAATCGCATAGTATATCTTTTCTAATTCTTGGCGATAATCGGGTAGATTCTTGAACAAGATACCTTCGGGGTGGTTGAGAAACAACAAATAAATAGCTTTAGGTAGGGGGGTCATATGTATTTCTATATTATTGTAGTCAAGCAAAAATATACGATAATCTTTTGTGATACGCAAACGACTAAGCTTGTACTTTGGCTCTACCAATTGTTTAAGTACATATTCCTCTACTCCATGTAAGCGTAATTGTTCAATTTTAGCTCGAACCTCATTGAGTAAATCATATAATGTTTCGTCATTAAAATTTCGGTCTGCATTGTCTTGGGGATTTGGATTCTCTTCCCAAAAGAGACTTCTTGTTGCTGAATACATTATATCTTCTTCATCTTCCCTGTAACGCTCAATATCGTCTTGTATGTTTTTTAGGGTATGCACGATCCCTAAGTAAGAAGTGTTAATGAACGGTTGGTAGAAATATGGTATGTATCCCTCTTCTGCAAGTTCTTTATCATCTGCATTTAATTCTTCTTCGTAAGCACGCCACATCAAACCAGGTTGAATACTCATATCTCTATGATTTTGTAAATAGGGGGCATATAGTTGACTAAATAGCAATGGTGTGGTAATATCTTCTTTGGATTGGAAATCCAAAGTAGGTACATTGTACTCTATAATTTCTTTTTGCAAAACTTTTTTTGCTGTTTGGGGATAATAGAATAATCCTTCTAATGTCTTTTGGAATTCATCAATGTTTTCTATAATGACAGAATTAGCTTCTTGATTATATTGACTTTCTACATAGATATAATGTCCCCAACCAGAATCTAATCGCAATTCTTGTGGAAGTTCTTGGCTAAAGAATAGAGTATGTGTGGCTTGATGTTTCATGATAGTTCGTTTTTACAAATTGGCTGCAAAGGTAGTGAGAATTTTTTATTTCTCCAAACTTCTGCAAGGCTTGCAGACATAAAAGCGTGAGCTAAGACTTGTTTGCGTTGTGGCAGTAGGAATTGCATAGAAAGAAATAAGTCACGCCCACGCCAAACGCGGACGCTTGCTGACTTGTTCGTATTCCTTTCTTTTGAAATTTCCTACTTTTCAACGCGAATAGAACAATAGCAAACGCTAAGGTTGTATGTCAATATAATCGAATTTTATAATCCGACTGCAAAGGTAGTAAAATATTTTGGATTGAGCAAGAGTTTTCGTAATAAGCACCGATTTTAGAATAGAAAACAAACCAAAAGAGACAATACTTGTCAACGATAAGTATTGTCTCTTGATACTTAATGTCAAGCATCTGTTAGAGGCGGGCTTGTTCTACAATATCATTAGATAGTAATATAATATGTGATTTGGCGTATGTAAGTACCAATAGAATATAAGATATCTTCGCCATAATCAATATGAGCAATGTCCATACCAAATTCATGAAATGTTTGACAAATGATAGGAACAATCTCTTCGTCTGTCTTAATAGGGGTAGGCTCATCTACCTGCCTAATTCGCCCTAAAGTATTGACTTTGTTTATTAGTACGGTGTTCAACTTTGAGTTTTGAACACAACCATGTAATGTGACCTCGTAACGATTACATGTGAAAATTATTTTTATTTGAATCATAAATGATTTAAATTTAATGATTTATAAATTTTCGCTACTATGATAACGCTATCTGTAACTAGATACTCAGTGGAGCGATACACGACATCTACTCGTATTACAGATATGGTATATGCGTATCATTAATATTATCAATAGTTTTCGCA
>JAZOUT010000033.1:0-34763 GCA_045658305.1 Candidatus Aphodosoma sp.
AGTTGAGAATTAAAATACCTAATTGCTAATTAGAAATATTTCACTTCTGTGCCATAAATGCTTGTCAACAAATTGTTAGCCAAACGGCTAGCACCAAAGCGGAATAACTCATTAGTCATCCATTCTTCGCCAAGCACAGTGCGAACGATAGTATAATATTCCACTGCCTCTTTTGTTGTCGAGATACCACCTGCAGGTTTAAAACCAACTTTTATACCTGTTTTTTCATAGTATTCTTTAATAGCTTGACACATAACGTATGCTGCTTCTAATGTAGCTGAACACTCTGTTTTGCCTGTCGATGTTTTGATGAAATCAGCACCTGCTGCCATAGCCAACAACGAGGCTTGTTTTATCTCTTTTGTGTTGTGTATCAAACCACTTTCGAGGATAACTTTCAAATGTGCTCCATGACAAGCATCTTTAATCTCTTGCAATTCTTCATATACCTCAGTATGGAAGCCACTAAAGAATTTACCAAGCGAAATAACAACATCAATTTCGTTAGCACCTGCAGCTGCAGTCAATGCCACTTCTGCAATTTTTGCTTCAATGAATGTTTGTGACGATGGGAAACATGCCGAAACTGCTGCAATATTTACACCTTCAGTTTCCAATGTAGCTTTTGTAACAGGCACCAATGCAGGATATACGCACACTGCTGCTACATTAGGCATTTCAGGATATTTCGCTTTAAATTCATTAACACGCTCCATCATGCCACCGATTTTATCTTCTGTGTCAGTGCTATTAAGCGATGTAAGGTCAATTTGGTTAAAACATTGTTTCCACACCTCAACTGTATTATATTTGTCGAAGTTTTTTGCAATAATTTCTTTTACTGCTTCAGCCACACTCTCATCTGTGAAGTTGAAGTCATACTCGTTGTAAAGTTGTTTTAATTTTTCCATATTTTAGATTGTTAGTAACGAGTAGCGAGTAACAAGTAACAAGATTTACTCGCCTTGCTCGTTTTGTTTTATTCTTTTATTTGCGAGTCAATCAATATCGTAACCGGTCCATCATTCAGCAATTCTACCTTCATGTCAGCGCCAAATTGCCCCGTGCCAACCTCTTTGCCCAATAATTCCGACACCTTTGCACAGAATTTTTCATACATAGGTATTGCAAAATCGGGTTTCGATGCGCGTATATAACTCGGACGATTTCCTTTTGCAGTCATAGCATGCAAGGTGAATTGACTGACAATCAATATCTCACCTTCAACATCTATCACCGAGCGGTTCATTACGCCATTCTCATCGTCGAAAATCCTCAAATTCACCACCTTCTGCGCCAACCAATTTATATCAGCATCTGTGTCAGCATCTTCTATGCCAACCAAAATCAACAAGCCACTACCTATTTTCGATTTCAACACACCCTCAATCGTCACCGAGGCATGTGCAACACGTTGTATAACTAATCTCATTTTTTAACGTAAATTTCCATAAATCAATCGTTAATTAAAAACAATTAATGATAAATTAACGACAATTTATGTTTAAAATTACAATTCCATTAAGCGTTTACCAACAATCTCTGCTGCCAAATAAACCAACTCTCCACAAGGGCGTTTTTTGTAGTATTCTTGTGTGCGAGCCGATGGAGTAGGATCCTCTTTTTTACAAGTCAATCCTAATAATTCACGGCAAATTATCGAACCATTTTCTTGTCGAAAGTCTTCAGCAACTTGTTGAACTAAAGCATAATTAGCCTTTTTAGCTTCGGCATCCTTGTTGTCTGCTGGTATAGCCATTGATGCCACCATAAACATACCTGTACAAGCACCGCACACTTCACGCAATCTACCCATACCACCACCGAAACTCGATGCAAATTTCGAAGCTAATTCAACATCTAAATCAAACAAATCAGCGTATGCCATAAACACCGATTGCGAGCAATTATAACCATCCTGAAAGAAGGCTTTTGCCCTTTCAGCTCTCTCTTTGACAAGTTGAGAATTGAGAGTTGAGAGTTGAGAATTTTTCATAAATTATTTTTATAATTTTATATTTTATAAGCATTAAACCAACACAAAATCCAATTGCTTTTTCACCAAATCAGCCTTTGCAATCTTAACAGTCAATTCATCTCCCAACTGATAACGCTTACCCGTATGACGACCTACAATACAGTAATTTTTCTCATCAAATTCATAGTAGTCATCATCCAAAAAGCGAATTGGAATCATACCCTCACACTTATTTTCATTCAATTCCACATAGATACCCCAATCCGTAACTCCCGAAATCACACCATCATACACCTGTCCGAGACGTTCGCTCATATATTCCACCTGCTTATATTTAATCGAAGCCCTCTCTGCCGATGCCGCCAACTGCTCCATATCCGACGAATGCTCGCAATACTCCTCATATTCATTCTTATTCACCGAATGCCCTTCGTCAAACAAATATCGAGTCAACAATCTATGCACCATCATATCCGGATAACGACGAATAGGCGATGTAAAGTGAGTGTAATAATCAAATGCCAATCCATAATGCCCAATATTTTCAGTCGTATAAGTAGCCTTAGCCATCGAGCGGATAGCAAGTGTTTCAATCAAATTCTGTTCTCGTTTGCCAGTCACCTGGTCAAGCAAATTATTGATTGCTGCCGACACCACCTCACTCTTGCCTGTAGTCTTCAACTTATAACCAAAACGCTTAATGAACGCACTAAAATTCTCTAACTTATCAGGATTAGGCACATCATGCACACGATAAACAAACGTTTTAGCTTTAGCTTTAGCACCTTTCACCGCTTTAGGTTTACCAATATGAGCCGCTACAGTTTTATTCGCCAACAACATAAACTCCTCAATGAGCATATTTGCCTCTTTTGCCTCTTTGAAATATACACTTAGTGGCTTACCTCTTTCATCAATTTCAAATCTCACTTCTACACGATCAAACGCAATAGCTCCTTTTGCAAATCTTTTAACTCTTAATATCTTTGCCAACTCATTCAATTTCAATAATTCAGTAGCATAATCACCCTCACCAGATTCAATTATTTGTTGTGCTTCTTCATAAGCAAATCGTCTATTCGAATTTATCACAGTGCGACAAATTTCATAGCTTTTCACTTCTGCAAACTCGTCTAACTGAAAGACAACCGAATAAGATAATTTATCCTCATTTGGTCGTAACGAACAAATATTATTACATAAACGTTCAGGCAACATAGGTATCGTTCTATCCACCAAATAGATCGAAGTTGCACGTTTATAAGCCTCTTTATCAATAATCGAATTTGGAGTTACATAGTGAGTTACATCGGCAATATGCACCCCAATTTCCCATAATCCTGTCTCTAATTTTTTAATTGACAATGCATCGTCAAAATCCTTAGCATCACGAGGGTCAATAGTGAAAGTAATCACATCTCGCATATCTTTACGACGAGCTATCTCTTCTGCATCAATAATATCCGAAATCTCATTAGCGGCATCCTCTACCTCTTTTGGATACGCATATGGTAATCCAAATTCAGCCAATATAGCATGCATTTCTGCGTCATTATTACCCACATCGCCCAACACGGTAACAATTTCACCAATAGGGTTTTTCTCTTTACTTGACCATTCAACTATACGTCCTACACATCGTTGCCCATCTTTACCTCCATTCAATTTTTCGAGAGGAATAAACATATCATGGGTCAATAACTTCTTATCAATATTAAGGAATGCAAAAGTAGGTTTAACTTCCAAAATACCAACAAATTCACTCTTTTTGCGTTCAAGTACACTGACTACTTCTCCTTCTTGTTCTTTACCTTTGCGACGAGGGAATAATACAACTTCCACTTTGTCTCCATTTAACGCACATCCCATCGAACGTTCTGCAATCCACACACGCTCACCTCCATCATCGGGTATAAGATATGTCTTCTTAGCAACTGACTCACGATCAAGTACACCTGTCACCGTTTGTCGGCGCATATTAGCTTTATATTTACCTGCACTTATACGCTGAATCTTGCCTGCAGACTCAAGGTCAAACATAGCATCAACAACACGCTCTTTCATTACCGACTTTTTCAGACCTAAAGCCGCTGATACTTGTTTGTAATTAAATGGTTTAGTTGAATTTTCGTTAAAAAAATCCAACACCTGACGTGTTATAGCTTCTTTTGTAAAATTACCTTTTGCCATAATATCTATTTTGAAAGATTTTCAAATTCATGCCTTGGTATATTAATAAATACATCTCCATAATAACCATAGGCGATTTCATATTTATGGAAAATATACATCACCGACGAATCTGTTAATACAAAATTGCCATTAGGTTGTATCTTGTCATTATTATACAAATTGTCTTCTTCTATAGGTAAAGTAATGTCGTCTCTTAATGGAGTTGCATATTTTACAAGTAATTTATGCATTTTTCGTTTATAATCAGTACCAAACAGATCTTCTTCAGTCAATATCTTTCCTGTTTTTATATCAAATATTGTGCCTCTATATTGCCATTTGCTGAAATAATTATCTTCCCATTGTGTGCTGCGTAGGTATGATAAATGTGTCGAATCTTGATAAATTATATTGCCATATAAATTAATTTTATGTTCAATTGGTGCAGTATTAAATTCTTCTATTTCAGATATATCATATAGCCAAGTATTTGCATGGTTTTTTAATATTCGTTTGTTTGATTTTTTATAGTTAACTTCTCCAAGAGTATGTGTAACAATACTATCTCTTAGTGACTCTGCGTAAGGTAACTCAATTTTAGCTGTGTATTTCAAAGTTAAATTTAGAGTGTCATTTTCTATTATGCAGTCATATTCAACAACTTCAAAGTATTTATTTTCTCTCTTTTTTGAAGAGCATGCAACGAGTATGATAGTTAATAATATTAGTAAAATTTTTTTCATATAAATACCTTGTTTTTATTAGTATGCAAATTTACAGAAAAATATCTGAATACTAAAATGTTTTTTATTTTTTTAGTTTGAATATTGGTAGAACTTTATACTACAATTAAACTTTTTTACATTTTTTTGCTATTCTGTTGGTTATTAGAAAATAAAGTTGTAAATTTGCCAAATTGAATTTTATACTGCGCGAGTAGTATAAAATACCAAAGAAATATAATGTAACAAATTGAAAATCACCTTATTTACACATCAATAACACATGAATTATTGATGGGTAAGTTGCGTGTATTCGAGCCATAAATACGTCCAAAATATAACAAAATATAACAAATTATTATATTAACTTTTAGTTATATGACAACAATCAAATTAAAAAAAGGTTTAAACATCAAAATTTCAGGCGATGCTGAAGCTAAAGTAGCTGGCAAAGTTATCTCGCAAGAGGTAGGTATCGTGCCTGATTATTTTGAAGGAATGACACCTAAAGTGGCAGTCAGAGAGGGTGACGAAGTGAAAGTCGGCTCACCTATCTTGTTCGACAAAAACCACCCAGAGGTGAAGGTTGTATCTCCCGTTTGTGGTACAATCAAGCAAGTAGCACGCGGCGAACGCCGTAAACTACTCTATGTGCTCATCGAACAAAACGGCAAAACAGAGCAAGTTGAGCTTCCAGCAATGGATCTCAAAGCAGGCAAAGAGTCTGTACATGCTGCTATGTTGGCTGCAGGTTTCGGTGCAATGTTGCGTCAACGTCCTTACGACGTAGTTGCTAACCCAGCAGTTGCTCCAAAAGCAATCTTCGTATCTGCTTTTGATTCTGCTCCATTGGCGGTTGACTACAACTTCGTATTGAAAGGCGAAGAGGCTAATGTACAAGCAGGTTTGAATGTTTTGGCAACTATCGCTAAAACTTACTATTCAGTATCTCCTGCAACATCGGCTGAATTGCGCAATATGAAAGGCGTTGAAATCAACGAATTCATCGGTGCTCACCCTGCTGGTAACGTAGGTGTACAAATCAACCATCTCAACCCGGTGAACAAAGAAGAGGTTGTTTGGACAATGAACATCATGGACGTAGCTATGCTCGGTCGTTATGCAAACACTGGCAAACTTGACTTCACACGCAAAGTGGCTGTTGCTGGTCCAAAAGTGAAACACCCTGCATACGTTGAAACAATCAGCGGTACAGTGGTTAACAACATCACAGAAGGTAACCTCAATCTTGACGAACACATCCGTGTAATCAATGGTAATGTTCTTACTGGTTTGAAAGCTGATGAAAAATCATTCCTTTCACCATTTGTAAACGTAGTAAGTGTTATTGCTGAAGGTGACGAAGCTGACGAACTTCTCGGTTGGGCAATGCCACGTTTCAACAAATTCTCTAATTCATGCCTCTTCTTTACAAAATTGCAACGCATGCTTTGTCCTAAAAAACAATTCGATTTTGATGCTCGTATCCTCGGTGGCGAACGTGCATTCATCGTAAGTGGCGAGTACGACCGTGTATTCCCTATGGACATCATGCCTGAACAATTGGTGAAAGCAATGATTGCTCGCAATCTTGAGAAAATGGAACAACTTGGTGCATACGAAGTAGCTCCTGAAGACTTTGCACTTTGCGAATTTGTTTGTACATCGAAAATCGAAACACAACGCATCGTACGCGAAGCTCTCAACTACATGAGAAAAGAACTTGAATAATTTATTAAAAGACAGGAAGACAAGACAACAAGAAATCATGTTCTCATGTCTTCATGTCAAAAAAAATAAGAAAAAATGAAATTTTTAAAAAACATCGTAGACAAAGTTGAACCTACTTTCTCTGAAGGTGGTAAACTTCATATGTTTCACTCGGTGTTCGATGGATTCAAAACATTCTTGTTTGTGCCTAATGACACAGCAAAACATGGTGTTCACATCCACGACGTAACTGACTCGAAACGTACAATGATTATGGTGGTAATTGCTCTCATACCAGCATTGCTTTTCGGTATGTGGAACATCGGTTACCAACACTTCTTGGCTATCGGTCAAGATGCAACTTTCTGGCAACAATTTGCCTTCGGTCTTTTGGCTATGCTTCCTGCAATCGTAGTATCATACCTCGTAGGTCTTGGTATTGAGTTTACAGTAGCACAATTTAAAGGTCACGAAATTCAAGAGGGTTTCCTTGTATCAGGTATCCTTATCCCTATGATTATTCCTGTTGACACTCCACTCTGGATGGTAGCTATCGCTACTGCATTCTCAGTTATCTTCGCTAAAGAAGTATTTGGTGGTACAGGTTACAACGTATTCAACGTAGCATTGGTTACACGTGCATTCCTTTTCTTTGCATATCCAACTGCAATGAGTGGCGACCAAGTATGGGTTCGTACTCGTGATGCTTTCTGGTGGGGCGCAGGCGACAAAGTTGATGGTTTCACTGGCGCTACTCCTCTCGGTCAAGTAGCTGTTTCTACAGAAGGCTTTGATATCACTAATATCTTAGGTGAAAAAATCGGTTTCATGGATGCATTCCTCGGTTTTATTCCTGGTTCTGTAGGTGAAGTTTCTACTTTGGCTATCCTTATCGGTGCTGCTATCCTTCTCATCACTCGCGTAGCAAGTTGGAAAACTATGTTATCTGTATTCGTAGGTGGTGCGTTCACAGCATTCTTGTTCAACCAATTCGGTCCTGACACCGCTATCGCTAACTTGCCTTGGTATATGCACCTCGTGCTCGGTGGTTTCGCTTTCGGTGCTGTCTTTATGGCAACTGACCCTGTGACATCTGCTCGCACTGAGTGTGGTAAATGGATCTATGGTTTCTTGATTGGTGTTGTAGCAATTGTAGTTCGCGTTCTTAACCCTGGTTATCCAGAAGGTATGATGCTTGCTATCTTGCTTATGAACATCTTCGCTAACTTGATCGACTACTATGTAGTTCAAGCTAATATCAACAAACGTCTCAAACGTGCTAGTAAATAATTAGTCGACAGTCTACAGTCGCAAATTTGTTGACCGTTGACAAAACATATAAATTATGAATACAAATAAAAATAGTTATACGTTAATATATATGGTGGTAATCATTACCATCGTATCGTTGCTATTGTCGATCACTTCGGGGTCTCTTCGTTCATTCCAAGAAGACAACGTGCGTCTCGACACTAAAAAGCAAATCCTTAATTCGTTGCCAGGCATCGAATTGGGTGAAGATGCAGCAGCTACTTATGCAGCAACTATCAAAGAGTACAACATGCTCGATGCTGAAGGTAACGTAGTAAAAACTCTTGACCCTGTGGCTGATTTCGACATCAAAGCCGAAGAAGGTCAATTCCCTATGTATGTTGCAGAAGTAAACGGCGAGACTAAATACATCCTTCCTATGAATGGTGCTGGTCTTTGGGGTGCTATCTGGGGTTATATGGCATTGAACGATGACCGCAACACTGTGTTTGGTGTATTCTTCAACCACGCGAGTGAAACTCCAGGTCTTGGTGCTGAAATCGTTACTGAAAAATTCCGTAATCCATTCATCGGCAAAGAACTTTTGAAAAATGGCAAATTTGCTTCTATCGCTATTGAAAAAGCTGGTACTAAAGTAGAAGGTCGCGACCAAGTTGACGCTATCTCTGGTGGTACTATCACTTCTAAAGGTGTTGAAGCTATGCTTTCTTCAAGTCTTGTAAACTACGAAAATTTCCTCACTGCACCTGCTGCTATCGTAGTAGAAGAAGTAGCTGACAGTGTTATTGTTGAACCTGTAATCGAAGGAGGCAACTAATATGAAAGAAGAATTGAAAAATGCGCTACTTGGCCCTCTTAACAAGAATAACCCTGTAGCTATCCAAGTACTTGGTATTTGTTCAGCTTTGGCTGTAACTGTACAATTGAAACCTGCTATCGTTATGGGTATTTCGGTTACTATCATCGTGGCTATGGCTAACGTTGTAGTATCTCTTATCCGCAATACTATTCCTAACAGCGTACGTATCATCGTGCAATTGGTTGTTGTTGCTGCTCTCGTAACTGTAGTATCAGAAGTTTTGAAAGCCTTCATGTACGATCTTAGCGTGCAACTTTCGGTTTATATTGGTTTGATTATTACTAACTGTATTCTTATGGGCCGTCTCGAAGCATTCGCTATGGCTAATAAACCTTGGCCTTCGTTCCTTGATGGTATCGGTAATGGTCTTGGTTATGCATGGGTATTGGTAGTAGTAGCTTTCTTCCGTGAATTGCTCGGTTCAGGTACTCTCTTTGGTTTCCGCGTAATCCCTGCTTCGTTCTATGAAATGGGTTATGTAAATAATGGTATGATGATGATGCCTGCTATGGCGCTTATCATCGTGGCTTGTATCATTTGGGTTCACCGTTCAATCAACAAAGACCTTCAAGAAAAATAATAAAATGTCGAAAGTCCACAGTCTACAGACAACAGTCTAGTGACTATCAGCTGTTGACCGTTGACCGTTGACAAAAATATTTGAAATATGGAACACGCATTAAGTTTATTTATGAGTTCGATTTTTTCGGACAATATGATATTCGCATACTTCCTTGGTATGTGTTCATACCTTGCGGTATCGAAAAATGTGAAGACCTCTGTTGGTCTTGGTATTGCTGTAACAGCAGTGCTTCTCATCACCCTTCCTGTTAACTATTACCTTTACACTGGTATTCTCCAAAAAGGTGCGTTGTCATGGTTGGGCGAAGGCTTTGCTGATTTGGACCTCAGCTACCTCAGCTTGATTCTTTTTATCGCTGTAATTGCTGCTATCGTACAATTGGTTGAGATGATTGTCGAAAAATTCTCTCCATCTTTGTATGCGTCATTGGGTATTTTCTTGCCTCTTATCGCTGTAAACTGTGCTATCATGGGTGGTTCGTTGTTTATGCAACAACGCGTAATTCTCGAAGGTACTGATCCTAAAGCTCTTACTGGTATCGTTGACGTAGTATTTTATGCTCTCGGTTCTGGTATTGGTTGGCTTTTGGCTATTGTTGGTCTTGCAGCTATCCGCGAACGTATGGAGTATTCTGACGTTCCTGCACCATTGAAAGGACTTGGTATTACATTTATTATCGTAGGTCTTATGGCAATGGCATTTATGTGCTTCTCTGGCTTGAAAATCTAATTAATAAGTAATAAGTAATAAGTAGAAAGTAGAGAGAAGAAAGTCTTATGACTTACGACTTGCTACTTACTACTAAAAAAATCAAAAGAATTATGTTATTAGAAATCAATACAATGGCGACTCTTACAAGTTTGGCAGTATTCCTTTTGGTAATTATCCTTCTTGTAATCGTGTTGCTTGTTGCTAAACGCTACTTAGTAGCATCAGGTAATGTGAAAATTACCCTCAATGGCGAAAAAGAGGTAGAAGCTGCTGCAGGTGGCTCACTCCTCAATGCTATGGCTAATGCAGGTGTATTCCTTCCATCGGCTTGTGGTGGTAAAGGTTCTTGCGGTCAATGCCGTTGCCAAGTGACTGAAGGTGGTGGCGAAATTCTTCCTACTGAAACAGTTCACTTCTCTCGTAAACAAGTGAAAGACCACTGGCGTCTTGGCTGTCAAGTTAAAGTTAAGGGCGATATGGCTCTTAAAGTTGACGAATCAGTTCTTGGCGTTAAAGAGTGGGAATGCGAAGTTATCTCTAACAAAAACGTTGCTACGTTTATCAAAGAGTTTATCGTTGCATTGCCTCCAGGCGAACACATGGACTTCATCCCAGGTTCGTATGCTCAAATCAAAATCCCTAAATTCAAAATGGATTATGATAAAGATATCGATAAATCTCTCATCGGCGAAGGTTATCTTGATGCTTGGAAAAACTTCGGTCTCTTTGGCTTGAAATGCGAAAATACTGAAGAAACTATCCGTGCTTACTCTATGGCTAACTACCCAGCTGAGGGCGATCGTATCATGCTTACTGTACGTATCGCTACTCCTCCTTTCAAACCAAAAGAACAAGGTGGTGGCTTTATGGATGTAATGCCTGGTATTGCTTCTTCTTATATCTTTACTCTCAAACCAGGTGATAAAGTTATCATGTCAGGTCCTTACGGTGACTTCCACCCTATCTTCGACTCTAAAGCTGAGATGATGTGGGTAGGTGGAGGTGCTGGTATGGCTCCTCTCCGTGCTCAAATTATGCACTTGACTAAGACATTGAAAACTACTGACCGCGAAATGCACTACTTCTATGGTGCTCGTGCGTTGAATGAAGTATTCTATCTAGAAGATTTTTTGGCTATCGAGAAAGAATTCCCTAACTTCCACTTCCACTTGGCACTCGACCGTCCAGACCCTGCTGCTGATGCTGCTGGTGTTAAATATACTCCTGGATTCGTTCACAACGTGATCTATGAAACATACCTCAAAGACCACGATGCTCCAGAAGATATCGAATACTACATGTGTGGTCCTGGCCCAATGAGTAAAGCTGTTGAAAACATGCTTGAATCTCTTGGTGTTCCACGCGAAAACCTCATGTTCGACAACTTTGGTGCTTAATGAGAGTAGAGTTAAATTTATTTAGACTCTACCGAGTGTAACCAAAGTCATGAACTTTAGTGAATAACTTTGGTGTTTAATAAATTGCATATTTATTATAATAAAACATCCTTTGACTCTTGGGTCGGAGGATGTTTTTTTGTTTGCTTCCTCAATTTTTTTGCAAAGATACAACATTTTGAAAGTGCGTTGGAGGTTTAAGTTGGGAATGTAGGTTTGTGGCGGTTTTCTTGCTTGAAGGTTGCTTGCACCTTGCTTGAAGATAAGGGGCGAGAGTACACACATTTTCATTGTGTATGTTTTTTGAGAGGGATAAAAAATAGGCAGACCTTTTGGTGAGGCCTGCCTATATGATTTTATAAAATAATTCTATTTTACAACTATTTTTGATTGATAAATTTCTTGTTTTTCGGTCATTATATTGATTATATAAATGCCTTTATTCAAATTCGTAGTGAGTTGTTTTCTGCTTTGATTTAGTATTACATCATAGACTTTTCGTCCTATTGTGTCATATATCTTTACAGCTTTGACTCCTTCGATATTGAAGTTTAGTGTTTTATTTGTTGTGTTGTAATATATGCTTTGAGAATTAATAGTTAGAATTTCTGCGTTTGTATTGATGCCTTGCAAATAGCAATCGTTGATGAAATCTAACTCGTTGTTGTGGTCAGGTTTGAATAGAAGGTAGTTTTGGCGAGGTCCCCAAGCGCACATCAGATAATCTGTGCCATCACCTACAATGCCATCATAAGGGCGAGTGTACCATCCATGCTCTGAACCATAGCGCTCGTAATAGATTACGTCATCGGGGTAACCCTCGATAGTAGCAACGAACCGCTGGTATATATTTCCTACTAAATCCTCGATTTCATCAATATGTTTGATTGTCATTTCTATCATTTCGGGCTGGATTTTAGCACTTGCCAATGATTTCAAAACCTTTATTGTGTCACCTACTTTGCAATTGAAGTCATAAAGTAGATATTCTTTATCGCCAATTAGGGCAAATATTTTGCGATTACTCTCATGAAGATGTGCAATAAATTCATATTCAAGTAGATCATTGTCGGTACTACGATATAATGGCCAGTAGAGTTTGTTATCTATATATTCATAATCGCCTATTTTTTCTTTAATTGTTTTATACTCAATCGTATTGCTTCCATCAAGGTGGACACGGCGATTGACTATATTCCAGCTATAATCCTTGTAGAGCATTGGTGCATATTGATTGGTATTAGAAATAGCAAATGATGTGTCGATTATACAATCTTGGTCGTTGTTTAATAGAGAATTATTTGTTTGGGGCTTAAATACTAACTCGCCATTAGTATCAAAAGCACAAATTAAATAATTTGAGCCCCCGCCTTCTACCTCTGCAAAATCGCTAATCAACCAACCGCGAGGAGAACCAAATCGCTCGTAAATGGAATATCTGCGTCGCTGATTTTCTTTGCCTACTGGTTTGTAAAAGGTTATTTTCTTTATTGGCTCTATGCCGGCAATAGTTACTGTTTCTACGTTGGTTATAACTAATTTTGTATGTGCATTTTCTATGTTTTCGGGCTTAATATTTTTCATTTCGTGTAACCAATGCAGGAGCGAAATAGTATCGCCTACTTGCACATCAAAATTGTACATCAATGCCTCTACGCCATTGCCATAAGCCCATACTTTTTGGGTGGAAATGTCTTCGCGAATTAATCCTTCTAATTTGCGTGATTCGGGTTTGCATGTGCGAAAGCTCCATAATTTTTTGTAGGTAATGCCATTGATAACGGAGTCGCCTTCAAATTTTTGGGTGTACGTCATATATCTGTCAATGTCATCACCGAGATATTCAGCATGACAGACAACATTCCAACTGTATCCTTCGACAACGATTGGAGTGTAAGCCATAATGCTCATTGTTATGAGTATAAAGTTAAGAAAGAGAATTAAGCGTTTCATACAGTTTTCTGTGTTTTTGGTAGATTTTATGGTGCAAAGGTAATAATTTTTTTTTATAGTTTTATTTTCTTTTTAAACCTTTAAGTATAAAAATTATCGAATATAGTACAATCACTTAAAATAAACAATTATGAAACGACTAATTATTTTATCAATTTTTACTATTTTGACAATAATTGTGGCTTCTGCTGCAGATATTATTTTATTGACTAATGGTGCTACTATTCGTGCAAAAGTGGTTGTGTGCTCATCTGCTGAAGTGCAATATTTTAATCTTGATATTCATGATGGGCCTATGTTCACACTATTTAATCATGAAATTGCGTTGGTAGAATTGAGTAATGGGCAGACTTATTATTATTCGCCTATGAACTTTGAGTTAACTAAGACGTCGTATGATCAAATTTTTCGTTTTTCTCCTCATAATTATTATCATGAGGGTAGATTTTATCAGCGTTCGCAAATGGAAGATTTGTTGAAAAATAAATGTGAAGTTGCTTATCAAGAATATCGTAAGGGTAAAACTTTGAATTATGTGGGTTGGGGTTTGTTTGCGGGTAGTTTTGTGTTGGATGCTGCTGGTATCGCATTAATGAGTTATGGTGCTTGGGATTCGGGTTTGGCTTTGTTGGCATTGGGTTCTGCAACTACTTTGGCTTCGATTCCTACCATTATTATAGGGCAATATAAAATTAATAATGCATATAAGAAATATAATAAACGAGATCTTTCGCTTAATTTAGGAGTTAATCCAACAGGTGTGGGTTTGGCACTGCAATTTTAATTATTGTTATTATATAAGATAGGCTGTTTCTAATATTAGAAACAGCCTATTTTGTGTAAATATTTTAGAAATTTTCGGGCCAGAGATATGTGCCATCGTAGATGGCGTAGCCGTAGTTTTGATAGAATTCATCGAGAATTAGGAGTTGGCAGCCTGAGGCGAGACGCATATTGATTTCTTGGTGTAGATGGCCCATAATGATATAATCGACGTTGGGGTGTTGGGTTGAGAACTGTTTTGCCCATTCTACTTGAAAGGCATTGGAGTCAGTTGTATGAGTCTCGTAGTAGTTGTGGTGGCGGTTGGTATTATTGATGGAATCGTGTTTTTTTCGGTTGCGTGCACTCCAATGATATCCAAAGGTGTATCCTAAGTGTGGTATCATTAGGTGGCGGAAGAGCCATTGTGCTATAGGATTTTCGAATATGCGATTAAGTAAGAGTGTTAGGCGGCGTTTTTCTCCAAGTCCGTGTCCGTGTGCGAGGTAGAAATGTTTGCTTTCTATGTCGATGAATTCGCCTTTTTTGTGTACTATGAGGCCACAATAGTTTTGGAGGTAGCCATAAGTCCATTGGTCGTGATTGCCACAGAAGAAATGGATGCGGGTGCCTTGTTTTGTTTTTTGGCGGAGGGTATTGAGTAAGCGGTTGAAACCAGGAGGAATGGCGTGGGCAAATTCGAACCAAAAGTCAAATATGTCGCCAAGGAGATATATTTCGGATTCTTCGGCAGTGGCCATATTGAGCCATTCGATGAAATGGTCAATTTTTGCTTCATTGTCATCAAATAGGCGTGAACCAAGATGGGCATCTGCTACAAAATAGTATTTCATAATAATCCGAGTTCGAGTTGGGCTTCTTCTGACATCATTGAGCGATCCCATTCGGGTTCGAATACGAGATTGACGGTTACTGTTTTTACTCCTTCTACCGATTCGATTTTCATTTTTACGTCTTCCATAATGAATTCAGCAGCAGGGCAGTTTGGTGCTGTGAGGGTCATGTCGAGAACGACATCTCCATCGTTGGCGTCAATGCGATAGATGAGTCCGAGGTCGTAGATGTTTACTGGGATTTCTGGGTCGAAAACGGTTTTGAGCATTGCAACAATGCGTTCTTCAAGTTCGAGAAATTCGTTCATAATCAAGAAAATGCATAATGCATAATGCACAATGCATAATTATTAGTTGTTAATTATTAATTTTTAATTTATTAAATGCAAAGATACGAATTTTTTTTGTAATTTTGTACCTTTAAAAGTAAAAGTTGGAAAAGGTATGAAAATAGGTAATGTAGAGTTTGGCAAGGAGCCTTTGTTTTTGGCTCCGATGGAGGATGTGACGGATCCTGCATTTAGATTGTTGTGTAAACGATTTGGGGCGGATATGGTTTATACTGAGTTTGTTAGTGCTGATGCTTTGATACGCAATGTGAAGCGTACGGAGCAGAAGTTGACGATACATGATGAAGAGCGTCCGGTGGCGATACAGATTTATGGTAAGGATGTGGATACGATGGTTGAGGCGGCAAAGATTGTGGAAGAGGCGCAGCCAGATATATTGGATTTGAACTTTGGTTGTCCAGTGAAAAAAGTGGCAGGCAAGGGGGCTGGGTCGGGTATGCTCAGAGATGTGCCTAAGTTATTGGCTATCACGAAGGCTGTGGTTGAGGCAGTGAAGATTCCTGTTACGGTGAAAACTCGATTGGGTTGGGATGATGGGTCGAAGATTATTGTTGACTTGGCAGAGGCGATACAGGATTGTGGTGCTCAGGCGTTGGCGATACACGGTCGCACGAGAGCGCAGATGTATACGGGTGAGGCAGATTGGACGTTGATTGGTGAGGTGAAGAATAATCCGCGAATGAGAATTCCGATTATTGGGAATGGCGATGTTACGACACCAGAGCGTGCTCGTGAGTGCTTTGATAAGTATGGTGTTGATGCAGTGATGATTGGTCGTGGATCGATCGGTAGACCTTGGATTT
Source organism: Candidatus Aphodosoma sp. (assembly GCA_045658305.1). Lineage (GTDB taxonomy): Bacteria > Bacteroidota > Bacteroidia > Bacteroidales > Paludibacteraceae > Aphodosoma. Next base: position 16,127 of record JAZOUT010000033.1, read on the forward strand.
TTGAGGAGGTGAAGCACTATCTACAAACGGGAGAGCATGTAGCCCCTTATTCGATGCAGTGGCAGATTGATATTATAAAAGAGCATGTGTTGAGGTCGATTGAGTGGTTGGGTGATGAGAGAAAGGGGATTGTGCATAGTAGAAGACATTTGGCTGTTACGCCTGTATTTAAGGGTATAGATCATTTTAAACCAACGAGAATTGCGATGTTGAGAGCTGAGAGTTTGGAAGAGTTGTTTGGGATTATTGATTCGGTGCCGGGGATGGTGAATTCTGAATTGAGAATTGAGAGTTGAGAATTGAGTGTTTTGTGTGTTGATACACACTGTGAGTGTGTGTTTGTGTGGGTAGGGTGAGGGTTGCTTGCAGTATGCTGTATCCTATATTTAGATTTTGGAAAAATTTTGAATGAGTACACACTGAGAGTGTGTATTTTTAGGGAGGATAAATTGTATGGATTTATGTTGGATTGTTTGGTCGCCAGAGCCTGAAATTTTTAGGATTGGGAGTTTTTCGTTGTTGTGGTATGGAGTGTTGTTTGCGATGGGATTGGTGTTGGCGGGGTGGTATGTGTGGTGTAGGTTTAAGGAGTTTGGTATTGAGCAACGATATTTCGAGAATTTGATAGTTTGGGCGTTTTTGGGTATATTTTTGGGTGCACGATTGGGGCATTGTTTGTTTTATGAGCCAGAGTATTTTTTGTCGCGTCCGATAGAGATGTTTTTGCCTGTGGCGGTCGATGATATGGGTAATTATTACTTTAATGGGTATCATGGTTTGGCAAGTCATGGGGCAGTGACAGGTTTGATGTTGGTTTTGCTTTTGTTTAAATGGCAATCGAAGTTGGTGGTGTTGCCAATTATGGATTGGATGGCGATTGCGACGGCATTGGCTGGGGCGTTTATAAGATTGGGAAATTTGATGAATTCGGAGATTGTGGGTGCGCCTACGGATGTGGTTTGGGCATTTGTGTTCCCAGTGATAGATGAATTGCCTCGACATCCAGCTCAGTTGTATGAGTCGTTGTTCTTTTTTGTATTGTTTGGTGTTGGTGTTTGGTTGTTTAAGAGATTGAAATATAGAAACGTGAAGCAAGGATTTTATTTGTCGTTTCAGTTGATGGTGATAGCGGGATTTAGGTTTTGTGTGGAATTTGTGAAAGAGGTTCAGGTTGGGTTTGAGCGCGATATGGTGTTGAATATGGGGCAGTGGTTGAGTGTGCCGTTGTTTTTGTTGGGGGTGGTATTGATGGTTTGGACGCAAAAAAGTGTTAAAAATAATGAGAATTTAGAAAATAATGAGTAACTTTGCAGTTTAATAGTAATAAGTTGTAAGATGTTAGATATGAAAAAATGTGTTTATATTCTTGGAATGTGTTTTTTGATGTTGTTTGCAACGTCGTGTTTGGATAACGGAGGAACGGCATCTACTTCGATTTCGGATGAGGCGAAGATAACAAGTTTTTATCTTTATAGTGATAGTATTGATGAAATTGATGACTATGTGTTTACAATTGATCATGATAGTATGTTGATATATAACTATGATTCAATTGATTATGGTACTCGAATTGACTCGTTGTCGTTTGTGTTGAATCCACGTTTTCATAAGGTTTATATCAATGATACACTTGATTACTATAATTTGACTGAGGTTTATTTGGATTTTACAAATGGTGTGAAATTCACGGTAGTTGCGGCAGATGAGAAGACTTCGGCTGATTATTGGGTGAAGTTGAATGTTCATCAAGTTGATCCTGATACATTTATATGGCAAGGTGTTAAGAGTGAGGTGTTTGCTGGTTATGCTACAACAGAAAAAGTATTGTGGGTAAATGATAAATTACTTTATTTTGCTATAGTAGAGAATGATTTGCTTGTTAATGAAAGTGTTGATGGTGTAAAATGGGATGCTTTGGAGGTTTCGGGCTTAGATATTGATTTTTCTTCTATAGATTTGAATTATTTGGTTGGGTATGAGAATTTTGTTTGTCTTTATTATGATGGAGAATTGTACAAAAGTGCGGATGGTGCAACATGGACATCAGAAGTAATTGCTGGTATAGCTGTAGAGCATTTGTTGTTTGCTATGGGAGGAAAGATTTATGGTGTTACGGCTGATTTTGGTTTGGCTCGTTTGGATGGTACAGATTGGGTTGATTTGGGTCGTTTGCCTTCGGATTTTCCTATAGAAGGAGCTGCTGTATTGATGGCAAAAGCCCCTTCTGGCAAAGAGAGAGTTTTTGTGCTTGGAGGAATAGATAGAGATGGTAAATATTTGTCATCGGTATGGAGTAGTGAAAATGGAGATTATTGGAGTGAATTGAGTGGAGGAAAAGAACAATTTACTCCTCGTGCGTATGCTGCTTTGGCACAATATGGAGGTGGTTTGATGTTGTTTGGAGGTATTGCGGAAGGAGGAGAGAATGTTGTGGATGATGCGCAATTGTTTTCGAAAGATTTTGGTTTGAATTGGGGTGAGCCTAAGGAGAAATCGGAAATAGGAGATTTGTATGTGCCACGTTATGGCCATTCGGCAGTAGTTACACCTAATGGATATATTTATTTGATAGGGGGTAAGAGTTCTTCAGTTCGTTCGAATAATGATGTGTGGAGAGGATTGAATTATGCGTCATTGCCAGGATTTAGAAAGTAATGCATGATGGATAATGTAGATTCTATTCGATACTTTATGACTTTGCCTTTGTCGAAAAGTGTAAGGGCAAGAGAGTTGGTATTAGATGCTTTGAATGGCAGAGAAATTGAGGTTGAGGATGAGAATGATGATATATTTGTGTTGTCAAGGGCGTTGAAACAATGCAGTAGGATGTCGATACTAACCATATTCAAAGGGAGGTTGGAGATAGAGTTGGATTTACACGATTCGGGTACAGCATTGAGGTTTATGACTGCGTTTTGTGCAGTGAAGAAAGGAGAGTTTGTATTGACGGGGTCAAAGCGTTTGTGTGAGCGTCCGATACGACCATTGGTGGATGCGTTGAGGGGGATGGGTGCAGAAATTGAATATGTGGAGAAAGAGGGATTTGCGCCGTTAAGAATTGTGGGTGGAAAATTGAAAGGTGGTAGAGTTAGATTAGATGCATCGTTGAGTAGTCAGTTTGCATCGGCATTGATGTTGATAGCCGATAAAGTGGATGGGGGAATAGAGATTGAATATGAGGGCGATGTAGCATCGAAATCATATATTAGTTTGACACAGGATGTGATAGAAAAATATAAAAGTGGGGTAAGGTATAGTGGAGAGAGAGATTGGTCGTCGGCAACGGTGTGGTATGCGACGATGGCGGTATTGAAAGAGGGGGGATTTTTGCTTGAAGGGTTGAGTTTGGATAGTTGTCAGCCAGATAGAGCGATAGTTGAGGTGTTTGAAAAATTGGGAGTTAAGACAACTGAGGTAGAAAATGGTGTGGAGATAGAAAGTGGAGGCAATGTTGTTGAGAGATTGGTGTTGGATTGTAAGAATATGCTAGATGCGGTGATGTATATAGTGGTGGCGGCGTGTTTGTTGGGCGTTGATTTTGAAATAAGCGGTGTGGAAACTTTACGAGTGAAAGAGAGTGATAGGATTGGGGCGTTGCTAAATGAAATGCGAAAATGTGGATACACTATTCAATGCACAATGCATAATGCACAATGCACAATTTTTGCGGAGCAAAAATCACGGCAGAAAGGAGTAATGCATAATGCACAATGTACGGATTTGGTGAAGATAGAGACTTACGATGACCATCGTGTGGCGATGGCAATGGCAGTTGTGGGGTTAGTAATGGATATTGAAATTGAAAATCCAGAAGTGGTGAATAAATCGTATCCTGGATTTTGGGAGGAAATGAGAAAAATTAAATAAGGAATATTATAGCGGCGATAGTAATTATAGTAACTATAGGAATTGATGGTAACAATAACAAGTATAAAGAATATTAAAGAAAAATGAAAACATTAGAAGAAAAAGAGATTGAGTTAATCGAAGAATTTGAGGTTTATGAAGATTGGATGGACCGCTATCAATATCTTGTGGATTTAGGTGGCGAGTTGGAAGGATTGTCGGCAGAAGAAAAAAATGATGATACGTTGATAAAAGGGTGTCAGAGTCAGGTGTGGTTGGTGTGTGATGAGCAAGATGGTCGATTGTACTTTAGAGGTGAAAGTGATGCTATTATAGTAAAAGGTATAGTTGCATTGTTGATAAATATGATGTCGGGATGCACAGCAGAAGAGGTGGTGAAATATGATTTTGCTTTTCTTGATAAAATAGGATTGAAAGAGCATTTGTCGCCAACTCGTAGTAATGGATTAGTGTCTATGGTAGAGAAGATGAAATTATATGCTTTTAATAAGTTGAACTAATAATTCATGATGCGTTGTATTTTGCATTGTGAATTTTGCATTGTGAATTGATTAAAATGTCAAGGTTATATTACTTTAATCCTGATCATGATTTGGCATTGGCTAATGGAAGTGCACATTTTCAAGCTCCAGAATCAGCCGCTGCATTTGCTGACGATTTGTCGTTATTGCCATGTTGGTTTGCCGAAGAGGTAGCTTCAGAAGTATTGAGCGATCAGGAGTTTTCGAGAGATTTGAATATTTTAGGTTTGGATGTTGCTACAATTCCTTTGTTTTCGAAAGATAAGATAGAGGAATTTAAGGTAGAGCCATGGGGCTGGGATATGGCAGTGCGTAAGTTTTTTTTGAATAATGGAGTAGCAGAAAAACTATTGCCAACCCCTGAAAAGATAGAGGAATACAAGAAATTAGCACATCGTCGGTTGACCATAGACGCTATGGATTATTTGCGTAGTAGGTCTATGTATCCAGAATCATTACCACAATCTGCAGTTGAATTATTGTTGATGTCAGATGTTAATGCATTTGTATCAAAGCATAAAGAAGTCGTTTTTAAGGCGCCTTGGAGTGGTAGTGGGAAAGGTGTATTTTGGTCGTCTGGGGCATTGACTCCAAGTCTTTCAGGATGGTGTAAGCGAGTAATTGAAAAGCAAGGATCGGTGATGGGTGAGATAGCCTACGATAGGGTTCAAGATTTTGCAATGGAATTTAAGGTTGGACGTGGCGATGTAACGTTTGCTGGTTATTCTTTATTTTTTACAGAGGGTAGCGGAATTTATCGAGGTAATTATCTATTGTCCAATGAAGATATTGAGGCGGAATTGACAAAGTGGGTGTCGGTTGATTATTTAAATTGGATACGTGATGAGTTGATTAATTTTTTGCAAGAGAAAGTAGCTGCGGTTTATACTGGTTTTGTTGGAGTTGATATGTTTGTGTATAAGGAATGCACAATACACAATGCGCAATCAATGGTCTTGAGTCCTGGCGAAAAATGCACAATTGAGCATGTTCAGCAAGACGTTAAAAATGTTGAGTATAAAATTAATCCAGTAGTGGAGTTTAATCTTCGTATGACGATGGGTATGGTGGCTCGAGTGGTTTATGATAGATGTGTGCAGAAAGGTGTTAGAGGGATGTTTATGATAGATCATTGTCCGCCAGGTGAATTGTTGCGAGAACATATTGTTCAGATAGAAGAAAATCCGATTGAAATAGAAGATGGAAGATTTAAAAAAGGGTATTTTTCGTTGTGTCCTGTTACTGAAAATACAGTATATAGGGCAAGTATTATGTTAAAATAGCTTATTTTATTTATTTTTTTGATTTTTGTTATAAGTTTTTGGAAAAAAAATATTATCTTTGCAGTCTAATTATTAACCTTAATCTTTTATCTAATAATTATTAAAAATCTTTAGTTTTATGAATTTGAAAAATTTGTTTAAAGTATTTGCGTTTGTTGCATGTGTGGTGCTTTTTGCTGCTTGTGAAACAGGAAAAGGTCCAGGATTGACAGACGAACAAATGAAAGAAGTTTACCTTTTTGGTAATTGTAAGAAAGTTGGTATGCATGGTTCTGTTATGGGTATGGCAGATGGTAAAAACCATACATATTCAGCTGCATCGTTATTAAGTATGGTTGATTTGGCTGAAAAAGGAACTCATGTGATTGGTATTAGAGCCTATATTGGTGATGTGGTTACAGATGCATCTGTTTGGTTAGGAGAGGATTATGAAAACCCTACAACAGTAAAAGAATTTACTTATAAAAAAGGTGGATGGCAATATGTTTTGTTTGACGAGCCAATCAAATTGAATGTAAATAATCCTGATTTTTATATCGGTTATACTATAACAACTAATAGCAGTTCTGTTTTAGGTGCAGAAGGAGCAAATAAATCGCATAAAACAGAAATGATTGCTATTGATGGTACTTGGCAATTGTTGAGTAAAGCTGCAAATAATGCTTTGTGGTCGATTCAAGCAATTGTGACTGGGGGGAATTATGAGAGCGAAAATCAACATGATCTTGTTATTGAAAATTTGGTAGCACCTAAAAGTGCTACTGCAGGTGAGGCTGTTGATGTAACATGTGAAGTTCGCAGTGCAGGTATTAAGCAAACTGGTAAAATTGATGTGAAATGTACATTTGGTGGTTCTTCTGTTTCTGTTACAATTTTAGATTCTTTGATGAATGGACAATCTGCTATTGTTGTATTCCCTGCGATTACAGCACCTAAAGTAGGAGGTCTTTCTGATTTGGTTGTTACGGCTGAAGAATTTAATGCTGTTGATGATAAAATAAAAGATAATACATTTAAAAAGTCGCTTAGAGTTTATACTGAAACAGTACCTCGTAATTGTTTGTTTGTTGAACAATTTACAGGTCAAGGTTGTCCAAACTGTCCGGGTGGAGCTAAAGCAATGGCTGCAGCTATTGAAGAATTGGCAGATCCTAATAAGGCAATTTGGGTTGCTCATCATACTTATTATACCGATGATTTTTCTTTGAATGAGAGTGGAACGATTGCAGATATTCTTGGTGCTAATTTTGCTCCAGCATGTAATATAAATCGTGTTCCTCGTGATTATGGTATGGGTGTGGAAGAGTTGATTTGGCATCCTGGCTATGCAACAAAAGATATTCTTGATGCGGCATTAAAAGAACCCGGACTTGCTACAATTGAACTTAATCGTACATTTAATGTGGAAACTCGCGAGTTGACAGTTGAAGTTAAGGGTCGTTCAATTGAAAAAGAGGCTTATATTACAGCAATTGTAACACAAAGTGGTATTGAAGCACAACAATCAGGTGCAACAGGTTTGTATGTACATAATAATGCTCCACGTGCATTTTTGACAACAGCTAAAGGTGATAAACTTGAACTTGATGCAGAAGGCAATTATTTAGTTACATATACATATACAATTCCTGATAAAGTTGGTAAATTTGATTGTTTGCCTGAAAATATGAACGTAGTTGCGTTTATACATGGTAATATTTCAAATGCGGATGATAGATTAGTTTATAATGCAGAACATGCGACGGTTGTTCCCGAAGTTGATGCAGCAGTAATGCGCGCAATGACTCTTTATAATGAAGTAGAAGTTGATGTGTTTAATATTCAACTTAGACCTTGGGCAGAACAAATTTGTCAGTAATTCATATAAAATTTATATTTGGAAGCGTCGAATTTTTCGGTGCTTCTTTTTTTTGAAAATATTTTTGTTATATCGAAAAGTATTAGTAACTTTGCATATTATTACTTTTTATTTGAAAACTAACTTTTATGGAAATTAAAAATCTTTTTTATGTTGCAATAATGGTATTATTTGCGACAAGTTTGTTTACGTCATGTGAACCTAAAGTAACTATAGATGGAGAAAAATTTGCGATTGATAGTGTATCTCTTTATGGTAATTGTACAGATCCTGTGAATAATCGTGAGGATGGTCGTTTTGGTATGAATTCAGCTTATACAATGTCAACAGCTACTATGTTGAATGGAACTGAATTGGCTGCACGAGGTACAAAAATTATTGGTATTCGTGCTTTGATCGCTGGGCCAGTATCTAACGCAGAGGTGTATGTCGCAGGATCATTGGATATGTCAAATATTTTAGCTCGCAAATCATTTGAGTGGATTGATGAGGGTTGGCAATATGTATTGTTTGATGAGCCTTTGGCTATAACAGGTAGTGATCTTTATGTTGGTTATACTATCACAAGTAGTGGTTTTGTGATTGGATTGGAACAAGCAAAAGAGATGACTAATACAGAGTATATGTATTGGAACAATGATTGGTACAAGTTGTCTGATATGGGAACTAAAGGTTATTGGTCTATTCAGGCAATTGTACAGGGTGGTGATTATTCTGCTGAATCACAATATGCTCTTTCGGTGGATAAATTATCAATTCCAGAGGCAACACGTGCAAATGATCAATTCAAAACTATTTTGGAAGTTCGCAATACAGGCGTTCGTACGATAGGTGGCTTTGAGTTGACAAGTTCGATTGGGGGTGTTGTAACAACTCATGCAGTAGATAAAACGTTGTTGAATGGTCAATCTGCAAAAGTAGAGATAATGGTGCCAGTCGGTGATGTTGAGGGTAATATTGACTTTACAGTAAAGGCAAAAATTAAAAATCAAGAAGTAGAAACAGAAGAGTATTCTTCTAAATTAGATGTATATGCTGGATTGCAACGCAATGCACTTTTGATTGAGCAATTCACAGGTCAAGGTTGTCCTAACTGTCCTGCTGGTGCGGCTGCTATTAAAAAGTCTATTTCGGAATTAGTTGATTCTGATAAAGTATGTTGGGTTGCTCATCATACATATATGGGCGGTGATGCCTTCTTGGTTAAAGGTAGTATGGATATTAATTCAGCTTTAGGTATTACACAATGGCCTATGTGTAATGTAAATCGTAAAGAAGTGGAATATGAAAAAGGTAATATCAAATTGATATGGCATCCTGCAGCTATGACTTCGTCGTTGTTAGCATCTTTGCTTCCTATTCCTGCTGATGCAACTATGGAGTTAACTCGTGAATTTAATGCAGAAACTCGTGAATTGAAGGTTGCAGTAAAAGGTCAATCACTTAAAAAAGTGGCTTATATTACAGTTCTGGTAAATCAAGATAATATGGTTGCTCATCAATCAGGAGCATCAGGAGATTATTATCATACTGCTCCGCGTGCATTCTTGACTGCAGGTACAGGTGATAAACTTACTCTTGACGCAGAAGGTAATTATTCTGTAGAATATACTTACACAATTCCAGAAAAAGTTGGAGATTTTGATTGTGTGCTTGAAGATATGGAAGTTGTGGCGTTTGTACATGGCGATATTACAGATGCAAATGGCAGAGATGTATATAATGCAGATAAAATTGATGTTTTGAAATAAATACGAATTAACAATTAATAATAACTAATAAATTTGAGGTTAAAGGTTAGAGGTTAAAGGTTAGATTTAGAAAGTACATATAATTATAATTTATCTTTATTCACCTTCCTCATTCCTCATTTCTCATTTCACACTATTATGAAACTTCTTCAAGAAATCAAAGAACGCGCTCAACAAAATCCACAGCGCATTGTTTTGCCAGAAGGTACTGAACCTCGTACACTTGAGGCTGCTAACTCAGTATTGCGTGACAAAGTTGCTAAACTCATCCTTATCGGTAATCCTGCTGAAATCAATCGCATGGCAGAAGAGAAAGGATACACTTACATCAAAGAGGCCACAATTGTTGACCCTGAAAACAATCCTAACCTTGAAAAATATGCTACTTTGCTTGCAGAACTTCGCAAAAGCAAAGGTATGACTATTGAAGAGGCTACACGTTTGGCTAAAGATCCATTGTATCTTGCATGTTTGATGATTAAATCAGGTGATGCTGATGGCGAATTGGCTGGTGCTCAAAACACAACAGGTAACGTGCTTCGTCCTGCATTGCAAATCGTGAAAACTAAACCTGGTATGACTTGCGTATCTGGTGCTATGATGTTGTTCACAAAAACTCCTCAATATGGCGAAGATGGTTTGTTGATGGTTGCTGACGTAGCTGTTATGCCAAACCCAACTGCCGAAGAGTTGGCTCAAATCGCAGTTGCTACAGGCGAAACTATGCGTGCTATTGCTAACAAAGAACCACGTATCGCTATGCTCTCTTTCTCAACTAAAGGTAGTGCAAAACACGAAATGGTTGACAAAGTAGTTGCTGCTACAAAAATGGCACAAGAAAAAGCTCCTGATATGATGATTGAAGGTGAACTTCAAGCCGATGCAGCTTTGGTTGAATCAGTAGGTCAATTGAAAGCTCCAGGTAGCAAAGTTGCAGGTCACGCTAACACATTCGTGTTCCCATCACTCGAAGTTGGTAACATCAGCTATAAAATGGTACAACGTCTTGGTGGTGCTGAAGCTATCGGTCCAGTGCTTCAAGGTATGGCTGCTCCTATCAACGACCTCAGCCGTGGTTGCTCTGTAACTGATATCGAGCAAATGATTGCTATCACAGCAAACCAAGCTATTGCTGCGAAAAAATAATAAAATAATTTGAAAGTTGAAAGTTGAAAGTTGAAAGTTGCCATTCGGCATTATGTTTCAATTTTCATACTGCAACTTTCATATTTCACATTTCAAATTTCAACTTTTATGAAAGTTTTAGTTCTCAACTGTGGTAGTTCGTCAATTAAATATAAATTGTATGACATGACTACTAAAGAGGTTATGGCTCAAGGTGGTATTGAAAAACTTGGTTTGCCAGACTCTTTCCTCAAATTTACATTGGCTGATGGTTCTAAAAAAATCATCGAAAAAAATATGCCTGAACACACTGTAGGTGTGGAATTGATTCTCGAAGTGCTCACAAATGCTGAATACGGTTGCATCAAATCGCTCGAAGAGATTGATGCAGTAGGTCATCGTCTTGTGCATGGTGGTGAGAAATTCAACACATCGGTTGTTATCACTCCTGAAGTTATCAAACAAATGGAGGCTTGCACCGATCTTGCACCACTTCACAACCCAGCAAACCTCAAAGGTGTGGCAGCTATCACTAAAATTTTGCCTAACGTGCCACAAGTAGGTGTATTCGACACAGCATTCCACCAAACAATGCCTGCTCACGCATATATGTATGCTCTCCCTTATGAGTATTACGAAAAATATGGTGTTCGTCGTTATGGCTTCCACGGAACATCTCACCGCTACGTGTCACGTCGCGCTTGCGAATTCCTCGGATTGGATTACGAAAACACTAAAGTTATCACAGCTCACATCGGTGGTGGCGGCTCAATCACAGCTGTTAAAAACGGTAAATCAATCGACACATCAATGGGTCTTACTCCAGTAGAAGGTTTGGTGATGGGTACTCGTTGTGGCGATGTTGACCTTGGTGCAATGACTTACTTGATGGAAAAAGAGGGTCTTGATGCAGCAGGTGTTAACGCTGTTATCAACAAAAAATCAGGTGTTATGGGCATATCTGGCGTATCAAGCGATATGCGCGACATCGAGGCTGCTATTGCTGCAGGCAACGAGCGTGCTAAACTTGCTCTTGATATGTTCGAATATCGTTTATTGAAATATATCGGTGCATACACAGCTGCTTTGAATGGCGTTGATGTGCTTGTCTTCACAGGTGGTATCGGCGAAAACCAAATGCAAACACGCGACTATATCTGCCGTGGCCTTGAGTATCTTGGTGTTAAATACGATGCCGAATTAAATGCCAAAACACGTGGCGAAGAGATTGAAATCTCTACACCAGATTCAAAAGTGCGCGTAGTGGTTATCCCTACCGACGAAGAGCTCACAATTGCATCAGATACAGTGGCTTTAATTAAGAATTAAGAATTAAAAAATTAATAATTTTAGGGATTGTGAATTGATGAGTATTGTTTTAACTCTCAACTCTCAACTCTCAACTTTCAACTTTAAAAGTTATGGCTTACAAAGTAATGACAGCCGAAGAAGCTGCCTCATTCATTAATCATGGTGACATTATTGGTTTCAGTGGTTTTACACCAGCTGGATGTCCAAAAGAAGTGCCAACTGCTATTGCTGCTCGCGCTGCAGCAGCTCATGCTGAAGGTAAAGAGTTTAAAATTGGTATGTACACAGGTGCATCTACAGGCGGTAGCCTTGATGGCGAATTGGCTAAAGCTAATGCAATCCTTTTCCGTACTCCATATCAATCAAGCAAAGATCTTCGCACTCGTTTGAATGCACAAGAAGCTCATTACTTCGATATGCACCTTAGCCACTTGGCTCAAGAGTTGCGTTATGGCTTTATGCCAAAACCAAAATTTGCTATCGTTGAGGCTTGTTCTTTGTCAGAAGATGGCAAAATCGTTCCTACTTCAGGTGTTGGTATTCTTCCAACAATCTGTCGTTTGGCTGACCACATCATTGTAGAGCTCAACGCTGCTCACCCAGCTGAAATCTGTGGTATGCACGATATCTATGAGCCACTCGATCCTCCTTGCCGCGAAGCTATTCCAGTATATAAACCATCTGACCGTTGCGGACAACCATACGTACAAGTTGACCCAGCTAAAATCATTGCTGTAGTCAACACTAATCGTCCTAATGAAGTAGGTGGCTTCTCACCAGTTGACGAAGTAACTGCTAAAATCGGTGAAAACGTAGCAAACTTCCTCGCAGGCGAAATTAAAGCAGGTCGTATACCAGCATCGTTCCTCCCTATTCAATCAGGCGTAGGTAACATCGCTAACGCAGTGCTCGGCTCTCTTGGTGCTAACCCTGACATCCCACCATTCGAAATGTATACAGAGGTTATCCAAGACGCTGTTATTGGTCTTATGAAAGAAGGTAACTGTAAATTCGCTTCAGGTTGTTCATTGACAGTTTCTAACCCAGTGCTCGACGAAATCTATAACGACCTCGAGTTCTTCAAAGACAAACTCGTTCTTCGTCCACAAGAAATCTCTAATAACCCAGAGGTTGCTCGTCGTCTTGGTCTTATCACAATCAACACTGCTCTTGAGGCAGACATCTTCGGTAACGTAAACTCAACTCACGTTACAGGTACTAAGATGATGAACGGTATCGGTGGTTCTTGCGACTTTACTCGCAACGCTTATATCTCAATCTTCACTACACCTTCAACAGCTAAAGATGGTAAGATTTCGGCTATTGTACCTTATGTATCTCATATCGACCAATCAGAGCACTCAGTGAAAATCCTTATCACTGAACACGGTGTGGCTGACCTTCGTGGTAAATCGCCAATTCAACGTGCACACTGCATCATCGACAATTGTGTTGACCCAGAATATCGCGAAATGCTCCGCGACTATCTCGCAAAAGCACCATTGGCACACACACCACTCAACCTCGACAACTGCTTTGCAATGCACAAAGCACTCATCGAGACTGGTGATATGAAAAACGCTAAATTCTAATAATTGAGCGATAATAAAAAACTCCATTCAGCACTGCCGAATGGAGTTTTTTCGTTTATAGTCTAAGATAATTTAAAGCATAGCAACACGAAGGATATACGAAACATATACGAAGGATAACCCTACCTTCATCTATACCTCCAAGATAGTGAGAGCAACCTTCAAGCAAGGTGCAAGCAAGAAAACCGCAAAAAAGTCTATCGGGGAAATTCGATGACCTCCATGTTTTTTATTTCGCCGTTGGTGATTTCGAAGCGGAGCATTGTGCGTGTTTGGTGGAATCCTTGTTGACCTACGGCTCCGGGGTTGAGTGTGAGCATGTCGAAGTGTTTGTCATACATCACTCGGAGGATGTGGCTATGCCCGCAAACGAATATTTTGGGCTTTGTGGCAAATATTTGGCGTATAGCTTTCGCATCATATTTGCCCGGAAAACCGCCAATGTGGGTCATGAGTATCTTGATGCCATCGATTTCGAAAGAGAGGAATTCGGGGAAGTCGTATCGGATATCTTGCCCATCGATGTTGCCATGCACAGCGCGGAGTGGGGCAAAGGAGCGGAGGCGGTTGACTACGTCGAGCGAGCCGATGTCGCCAGCATGCCATATTTCGTCGCAATCGGCGAGATATTTTTCTATTTTTTTGTCGCATACGGCATGAGTGTCGGACATTAGTATGATTTTCATTGTTATTATGAGTAGTGGAGTTTGTGTGTGCAAAGATACCAAAAAAATTATATAAATAGGTTTATAAAAAGAAATATTTTATCAGAGAATAACAAAACACAGACACCCATTGTCGGGCGTCTGTATTAGTTTTTTCAAAATAATTAACTATTCTATTCTTTTAAATGTTATGACAACATCAGAAAATTCATCTCTTAAAATTAATTCATTATTATTTAATGAATATGAATAGTAACCTCCTCCAAAGCGGCTCATTACTCCAATATATTCATTATCTACATATTTGGGAAAATTAAAATGAATAGAATAATATACCTCATTTGTTTTATTATTATATTCTTTAGAAATAAGAGGTAATATTTTATCTTCAATGATACCTACATTTTTTTTGCTTATGGTTGCGCTATATGGTGTCATTGTATGTCTAAAATATATTCCTTTTTCAGCGTCAGTTATGTCATGTATGTCAGGAATACTTTGTCCATTCAGAACAATAAAGTCATTAATTTTGAATTCGATAATAGAATTTTCTAATGTGTCAGTAATATATTTATTTTTGTTGCCTGTAGTCTCAGTTGAAATCCATTCATATTTACCTAAAAGACCTTTTATTTCTAATTTTAAACTTGATTTTGTGTTCGTGTTCATCGAGTCAACAATGAACGATAAATCAGGTCGCCATTGGAATTCGCGTGTGGTATATGTTTCGTAAAGGCGATTGTAGAAAGTTAATATCAGTTTTTCATCCTTAACCACTTCGTATTTGTATTTTATATAACCAATGTCAGAATTATCTGTTTGTGCCTCTTTACCATGGTATATTATAAGCGAATCTTCAGAAATGAATTTACTATTTTCTGCGCTTATGTGGTAAATTAATGTATCTATAATTGTTTGGTCGGTATATGGATGATTAGTTGTAAACGCCCAAATGCCATAGGCATCTTGATTGACATAATCAACATCTTTTTGTTGATTGCAAGCAACAAAAATAGATACGAGAATTGCAAATAATAAAATTGATTTTTTCATAATTATATAATTTTAGTTTAATATGTTTTTTGTTTTAATAACGTATTGTGATTTTGTTTATTGTATGAAGGAAGAGTATTTTTATTTGCAGACGAGGCGGACGGCTTGTCCGTAGTAGGGAATATTGCTGTGAGTCAGAGATAGATAGTTGGAACAAAAATAGAGGTATTGGGGATTGTTTTGTTCTTTACATGTGGTGCTCCAATATACTCCTGTGATATTTATGTTGCCAATTTCGGTGCCATTTCTGTAACCACAAGCAGGGAGAAATACTGCTCCTGCAAGTTGCATTTTGTTCCATTTGTTTGTGTTATAGTTGTTTTTAGAGAAATATTCATTTCCGAAAGCGTTGCCCAAGCCTGATTTAAAAATAATGCCTTGTGGTGTGACCCAATTGTCAGGGAGTAGAATGACGCCATTAACGCCTTCGATAGTGGCTACTCCATATAGATTTTCGGCATTGTTGCGTTTGAAAATTAGGTAGTGCCATTCTTCAGCGGTTAGTGTACGCCATACGCTATCTTGTCCTCCGCCATTTGTAATGGAGTTGTAGATTCCCCAGTCGTAATTGGTGCTATCGATGCTGAAATCAATGGTTAGTTCAATGTTGACGGAGTCAATGTTGGTGGAGTCGATATTGATAGAGTCAATATCAATGGTGTCTAATAAAAATAGGGAGAATCCGTATCCATAAGGATTATCGGGGTGGTTAGAGTTATATTCGTTACTTGTTGCCCAAGGTTGATAATTGATTGCTAATGAGTCGAGAGCTGTGTTGTCGAATCCTGATGTTGCCCATCCGAATAGGTCTATCCATTTGTCGTTGTTGGAGTATATGTGGATTTTATTTTTCCCGATAACGTCTATTTGATGTTCAGCGAACCGCCAAGTGTTTGTTGAAGCTTGGTATTGTAGATTGCCTTGAGAAAAATGTATAGTTGTGCTGTCGGATACGGAAAATATGCCGGGCAATATGCCGTTTTCGGCTTGAAAGACAACTTCTTCCTCCTTTTGGTTGGTGTTGGGGGCTTTGATTCCAGTTTCGCAAGAGCAGAATAATAGCGGTAGGATGAGGCAGATGGGATTTATTCTTTTCATAAAACAATCGTTTAGTTTTAATGAAAAACGAAGTGAAATGAAATTTATTGTTTTGTTTAATTTAATTCTTTTATGTAGTGATAAGAACATCCTCCACAGAGAAGCTCTTCTCCTTTTCCTATTGGAGTTAGGTATAAGTTATCACTAATAATTGAAAAATGAATTTTTAGACTATCCTCTAAAATTATTTCGCCATAATATTTATTGTTTGCCTTGTCATATATTGTGTCATTGAGAAAGAATTTCATCTGAGTGGATAATTTTCCTTTGTTATATATGGTATAAACCATATTGGAGTCGATGATTAGTTTATAATCAAAGCATTCGTGTGGATAACTATATTCAGGTTCAACACCAAGTGGTGTTTTTGAAACAGAGTTCCAAATGCCATATAGCCGTGATTCCAATGTTGGACCATTGTTTTTTAATTCTGTTGGTGTTGGTTGTTCACAAGAAATTAGTGTTGTGGTTACCAATAAAATGGTAATGAGTTTAATAGTTTTCATAAGTAAATAGTTTTTTAGATTATAATAAAGTCGCCGCGAAGGATATCTCCGTTGCTTAATTTGAATGTTATAGTGTACACACCTTTGCCCCATGGGGTATCAATGATTGTTGTTTTTCCTGCATGTAGAGTTATATTATTGGTATAAACAATGCCTCTTATTCGTTCAAAAATAGTAATTTCAATATCTTTCCCTGTGAAATTTGATAAAATAGATAGTTGAGAAGAGTTGAATGATTTGAAGCAAATTATTTTATATTGGTCATAATTAATATTATCTCCAGCAGATATTGGCAATGTATCTCGTGGGAAGGGTACAATATTAAATTCGAATGTACTACAATTATATTTTGTTATAACAATAGGACTGGGAATATTAATAGTAGGTGTTGAGTTTATTGCCTGTAATTTATATACAGCTAATATTAATAAAAAAGATAAAATAAGTTTTCGCATATTATTTTGTGTTTGTATTGCAAAGGTAGATAAAGTTTACTTTTTCGGCAAATTTATCATATTAGAAAACGTAAATGTGTAGTTGTTTATTATGCGGAATTTAATGTATTGATTTGTATATTGTTATGTTGTTTTCTAATAAAATATAATAAGGTTATATTTATTAGAAAAAATTTTATTACCTTTGCAAAGTGATAAAATTTTGATTTTTATGGATAAGAAAATTTGTGTATTATTGCTAATTATAGCAAGTTTGTTTGGTTGTCAAAATAATAGTAATATTGATTATGACGATATAATACAAGGTGCGTATAAAGCAAAAACACTTCGTAATTTGCAGTCAGTTAATCTCGATAGTTTGGCAATCGTCAATGCTGTATGCATAGAGAAAGGGGATATGAGGGGTAGTTGTATTTGCGAGGGGGTGATGGGATTTGCGAAATTTTATGAAAGAGATTATTTGGGGGCGTTAATATTGTTGAAAGAGGCAGAGTCGAAACTTCAGTTTTGTGATTCTATGTCGGGATTTGTGTATCATTATCTTTCGGAAATATTGGCAACGGAAGATTCGGTTGAAGCCTTACGATATATAAATAAGGCAATTGCTGTTAGTATAGGGCAATGTGATACAATGGATTTGGTTCATGCTTATCGTCAGAAAGCGAATATTGTTGGGGTTGATTCTGCTAAACAATATATAAGTATGGCATCAGATATATTGATTGCAAGAAAAGATACATTTCAAAATATGTTGTGTTGGTCGCGTTATGCAATCAATTATTACGACAAATTGCATCCAGATAGTGTTATAAAATTTGTCAAGCCGTTGTGCGAAATACGACCATACGCATTAGGCCAAATGGTTTTAGCAGATGCTTATATACGAAAAGGGGAAATTGATAGTGCAATTGTTTTTGTTGGTTTATTTGAAAATCATCCAATGTTTCAAATAGATAAATATTATCTGAAGGGGAAAATAGCAGAGTTGCAAAATAAGAATGCTTCTGCAGCGGTTTGTTATAAGTTAGCTTACGAAACTTATGATAGAGAGATAAATGAATATTTGAAACTTAATTTGAGTGATAAAAATTCTCAATATAATATACAACAATTAAAAATAGAGGGCCAAAAAGAGAAAATGGCATTGTATAAGGCAATGATAATATTGTTGATTGTTTTGTTGCTGATTGTGTTGGTATTGATTGTTTTATATTTTGTGATAAAAAAATATAGAGATAAGATAGGGTTGATGAATATAAAACAAGATAATAATCAGAAAGCTTATAATAGTTTATTAAATCAGTATGTAAGCAAATATTCAAAAAATATAAATAGGGAGACTATTGTGTTTGAATCTAATAATGTTTTGTTGAAGGTGAAGGATTTATATCCAACATTGACTAAAACTGACATTGCAATTATATGGTTATTGTATTTGAAAAAAGATAAAAAGTTTATAACCAATATAATGAGTATTACAGATGCTTATTATTTTCAGAGACGTACAATAATATATCGTACATTTGGATTTGACTCAATAAAAGAGTTGGAT